>CADCUM010000017.1:7283-11350 GCA_902805885.1 uncultured Nocardioides sp.
GGTGTCGCTGCGCACGCCCTCGTCCTGGGTCACCACGACCGGCTCCCCGCGGCGCTGCGGGACCTCGACAGGGACGATCTCGTCCTCGAAGACGCCGTCCTTCCACGCCCGCGCGGCCTTCTGGTGCGACTGGGCGGCGAAGTGGTCCTGCTCCTCGCGGGTCAGGTTGGCGCCTGCAGCGTTGCACTCCTCGGTCAGCAGGCCCATCGCCTGGGAGGTGAACCGGTCGAAGAGCGCGTCGTGTGCCAGGGAGTCCACCAGCTGCACGTCACCGAACTTGACGCCCTCGCGCGAGCGCGGCAGGAAGTGCGGGGCCTGCGTCATCGACTCCATGCCGCCGGCGACCACGACCTCGCACTCGCCGGCACGCACGAGCTGGTCGGCGAGGGCGATGGCGTTGAGCCCGGACAGGCAGACCTTGTTGATCGTCAGCGACGGGACGCTCATCGGGATCCCGGCCTGGGTGCTGGCCCAGCGCGCCGGGTTCTGGCCGGCCCCGGCCTGGACGACCTGGCCCATCACGACGTAGTCGACCTGGTCGCCGCTCACGCCGGCCTTCTCCAGCGCACCGCGGACGGCGACCGCTCCCAGGTCGGCGGCGGACAGGTCCTTGAAGGCGCCGAGGAGGCGGCCGATGGGCGTGCGGGCGCCCGCGACGATGACGGAGTCGGACATGGTCCGACCCTAGTCGCCACCCTCCCGTGCGAGGACGATGGTGGCGTGCGAACCGAGACCCCGGCCGACCCCCCGGCCGACCCCCTGTTCCTCGCGGTGGACCACGTCGGCATCGCGGTCCCCGACCTCGACGCAGCGCTGGCGTGGTACGCCGCGACGTTCGGTCTCGAGGTCGTCCACGAGGAGACCAACGAGGACCAGGGCGTCCGCGAGGCCATGGTCGCGGTCGGGGGCGGCGGCACCCTGCTCCAGCTGCTCGCGCCGCTCGACGAGCACTCGGCGATCGCCCGTTTCCTCGACCGCGCGGGCCCGGGGCTGCAGCAGCTGGCCTACCGCGTGGCCGACGTCGATGCGGCCGCGGCGGTGCTGCGCGGCCGCGGGATCCGCGTGCTGTACGACGAGCCGCGGCGCGGCACCGCCGGCAGCCGCATCAACTTCCTCCACCCCAAGGACTGCGGCGGCGTCCTCGTCGAGCTCGTCGAGCCGCCGCCCGCCGCGTCCTCCTGAGCTCCGTCCGCCCGAGCCCGTCCCGGGTGGGCGACCCGGCGACACACGGGCCGCCCAGGCGGTCCCCAGGGCCTGCGGTGAGCGACACTGGGTCCTACCCGCTCCACTCGCCTGAGCCAGCCAGAGAACAGAGGGACCCGCCGATGCCCGAGCGCCCGACCCAGACCTCGACGATCGTCCCGCCGAGCCGGGGCGCGACGTCCGTCCCCGGCCAGCACGACGCGGCGGCACAGCAGCCGCAGCAGGAGCCGCAGCAGTCCGCAGCGGTCGTGCCTCCGTCGGCGCAGCCGTCCTTCCCGGTCACCCGCCGCGGCTACGACACCGCGAGCGTCGACCGCAAGGTCTCCGCCCTCCTGCGCGAGAAGGCCGCGCTGCTCGCGGCGCTCGACGAGGCCCGGACGCACACGTCCGGGCTCGAGCAGCAGCTGCGCCGGCTCGAGGGCACCGAGGCCCCGACGTACGCCGAGCTCGGTGGCCGCGCCAGCGAGCTGCTCCGGCTCGCCGAGGAGCAGGCCGACGAGGTCACCGCCGCGGCCCGGACCCGCGCCGACGAGATCGTCCGCGCCGCGACCGCGGAGGCCCAGATGCTGCGGATGCACGCCGCCCGCGACGCCGAGGACATGAGGATGGTGCAGCTCAAGGAGCTCGACGAGGCCCGCACCAGCGCGATGAGCGAGGTCGAGCGGATCCGGACCACAGCCAACAGCGAGGCCCAGGACCTGCTCTCCTCCGCCGAGCGGGAGTCGTCGCAGCGACGCCTGGCCGCCCAGCAGGAGGCCGACGCACTGCGCACCGGCGCCCGCCGTGAGTCCGAGGCGCTGGCCGCGACCGCCGAGCGCGAGGTCCAGGAGGCCCGGCGCGCGCTGGCGGTGGAGAAGGAGCGTCTGACCCATGAGGCGGCCCAGAACCACAGCGACGCCGCCGCCGAGACCGCGGCGCTCGTCGCCGAGGCCGAGGCCCGCGCCGAGGCCGCCGAGCAGCGGGCGCGCGAGACGATCATGAACGCCAACCTCCACCGCCAGCAGGCGATCGAGGAGGCGCAGCGGATGCTCAACCGCGCCCAGCGCGAGGCGGAGCAGATCGTCGCCACGGCCCAGACCCAGGCCGACACGTTCGTCGACGCCGGTCACGAGGAGGCCGAGCGGCGGATCTCCGCGCTGACCCGCGAGGTCGACCAGCTCACCCGCCGCCGCGACGCGATCGCCGCCCAGCTCGGCGCGCTGCGCGACGTCGTCGCCGGGTTCGCCGCCGCCCCCCCTGCCGAGCAGGGCTGAGCCCCGCGACCTCCCCGGCACCTAGGCTGGGGCGATGAGCTCCCGCCTGTCGAAGTCCGACCCGGTCCGCGTCCCGACCGGGTCGGGCGGGGCTCCGGCACCGCCACCGCCCACGGACGCGGGCCCGCTCGGCACCGGACGGGCGCAGCGGGGCCCGGTGGCACTGGGCTTCCTCTACGCGTTCGGCGCCCTGCTCGCCTTCTTCCTGGCCGAGCAGCTGCTCCGGGTCGGCAGCGTGATCCTGCTCGTGGTCGTGGCGCTGTTCATCGCCGTCGGTCTCGACCCCGTCGTGCAGTGGCTGCAGCGCCGCGGCCTCGGCCGCTCGATGGCGGTCCTCGCCGTCACCGCGACGGTCCTCGTGGCGCTCGTGCTGTTCTTCGTCGCGCTCGTGCCGGTGATCTCCGACCAGGTCACGAAGATAGTCGACAACGCCCCCGGGTGGTTCCGGGAGCTGCAGTCCAACCAGCGGGTGCAGGAGCTCGAGGAGCGGTTCGGTGTCCTCTCCAAGGCGGAGGACTTCGTCACCAGCGGCCAGTGGACCTCGACCCTCTTCGGCGGCGTGGTCGGGTTCGGCGTCGCGGTGCTGGGCTTCCTCCTCAACACCTTCCTCGTCACGGTCCTGACGCTCTACTTCCTCGCGTCGCTGAGCCGCACCAAGCAGGCGCTCTACGGGCTGGCGCCGGCCAGCCGCCGCGGGCGGGTCATCGACCTCGGCGAGCGGATCCTCGCGAGCGTCGGCGGCTACGTCTCGGGGGCGTTCGTCGTGGCGACGGCGGCGGGGCTCTCGACGCTGGTCTTCCTCTTCGTCGTGGGCCTCGGGGAGTACGCCGTCGCGCTGGCGGTGGTCGTCGCGCTGCTCGACGTCATCCCGATGATCGGCGCCACCCTCGGAGCGGTCGTCGTCACCGCGATCGGCTTCGCCACCGACCCGAGGATCGGCCTGTTCTGCCTGGTCTTCTACGTCGTCTACCAGCAGGTCGAGAACTACCTCATCTACCCGAAGGTGATGCAGCGGTCGGTCAACGTGCCCGGCTCGGTCATCGTCATCGCCGCCATCGTCGGCGCCGGGCTGCTCGGCGTCGTCGGCGCGCTGCTGGCGATCCCCACCGCAGCAGCGATCCTGCTGCTCGTGCGCGAGGTGGTCCTCCCGCGCCAGGCCGTGCGCTAGCCGGGCTCAGCGCGGGACGTCGCGGAAGACCGCCGTCGTGCGGTCGGCGTACGCCGAGGTGTCGGCGGTCGTCATCGGCCCGTCCCACTCCCTCGGCAGCGGGACCGCGACGGCAGGGTTGACGCGGGCGACGATCTCGTCGAGCACCCGGTCGGCGTCGCCGACCCACAGGTGCTTGGCACCCTCGACCGCGACGACCTCGGCGTGCGGGACGACGGCGAAGCGCTCGCGCGCCTCGGGCGGGCGCAGGTAGTCGTCGTGCTCGGGCACGAGCGCGACCAGCGGTCTCCCGGACTCGGCCCAGGCGGTCAGGTGGTCCTCGGTGGTCCACCGCAGCGGCGGGCTCAGCAGGACGACTCCCCGGACGGCCGGGTCGAGCCCGTGCATGAGGGCGAGGTCGGTGCCGAAGGACCAGCCCACCAGCCACAGGGCCGGGAAGTCGG
>CADCUM010000018.1 GCA_902805885.1 uncultured Nocardioides sp.
GTACTGCGGCTGGCGCAGCAGGGCCATAAGTCGCTGACCGCGGTCCAGCTGCTGGCGCGAGGCCGCGTCGAGGTCGGAGGCGAACATGGCGAACGCCTCCATCGCGCGGAACTGCGCCAGGTCGACCTTGAGCGATCCGGTGACGGCCTTCATCGCCTTGGTCATCGCCGAGCCGCCCACGCGGGAGACCGAGACACCCACGTCGATCGCGGGACGCTGGTTGGCCGCGAACAGGTCGGACTGCAGGAAGATCTGACCGTCGGTGATGGAGATGACGTTGGTCGGGATGAACGCCGAGACGTCGTTGGCCTTCGTCTCGATGATCGGCAGCCCGGTCATCGAGCCCCGCCCCATCTCGTCGGAGAGCTTGGCGCAGCGCTCCAGCAGACGGCTGTGGAGGTAGAAGACGTCGCCGGGGTAGGCCTCGCGACCCGGCGGGCGGCGCAGCAGCAGCGACACGGCGCGGTAGGCCTCGGCCTGCTTGGTCAGGTCGTCGAAGACGATCAGCACGTGCTTGCCGGCATACATCCAGTGCTGGCCGATGGCCGAGCCGGTGTAGGGCGCGAGGTACTTGAACCCGGCCGAGTCCGACGCGGGCGAGGCGACGATGGTCGTGTACTCCAGGGCGCCGGCCTCCTCGAGGGCGCCACGCACGGCGGCGATGGTCGAGCCCTTCTGACCGATCGCTACGTAGATGCAGCGGACCTGCTTGTCGGGGTCACCGGACTCCCAGTTGGCCTTCTGGTTGATGATCGTGTCGATCGCGATCGTCGACTTGCCGGTCGCGCGGTCACCGATGATGAGCTGGCGCTGACCTCGTCCGATCGGCGTCATGGCGTCGATGGCCTTGATGCCGGTCGCGAGCGGCTCGTGCACGGACTTGCGCTGCATGACGTCGGGGGCCTGGAGCTCGAGGGCGCGGCGCTCGTCGGAGGCGATCTCGCCCATGCCGTCGATCGGGGTGCCGAGCGGGTCGACCACGCGGCCGAGGTAGCCGTCGCCGACGGGGACCGAGAGGATCTCGCCGGTGCGGCGGACCGTCTGGCCCTCCTCGATCTTGTCGAAGTCACCGAGGACCACGACGCCGATCTCGCGGGTGTCGAGGTTCAGGGCGATGCCCAGCGTGCCGTCCTCGAACTGGAGCAGCTCGTTGGCCATGGCCGAGGGCAGGCCGCTGACGCGGGCGATGCCGTCGCCGGCCTCCGCGACCGTGCCGACCTCTTCCTTGCTGGCCGCCTCGGGCTGGTAGTCGGACACGAAGCGCTGGAGCGCGTCCCGGATCTCGTCCGGACGGATGGAAAGATCCGTCATCTCATCTCACCTGTTCTCTGGTCTGCTCGTGGAGTTCGGGGGTGGTGGTGCGGTGGTGGCCTGCGTGGTGGGTCAGCCGGCCAGCTTGCGGCGGGCCTCGTCGAGGCGGCTGGCCACCGTCCCGTCGATGACGTCGTCACCGATCTCGACCCGGATGCCGCCGACGACCTGGGGGTCGACGACGACGTTGAGGTGGATCTCTCGATCGTAGGTGCGGGCCAGCGCGTCGGCGAGCCGCTGCCG
This sequence comes from uncultured Nocardioides sp., assembly GCA_902805885.1. Taxonomy (GTDB): domain Bacteria; phylum Actinomycetota; class Actinomycetes; order Propionibacteriales; family Nocardioidaceae; genus Nocardioides. The sequence goes on from CADCUM010000018.1 coordinate 1,555, forward strand.
GTCGACGTCGGACAACGGCTTGGCGACGTGGACCGTGGCGACACCCTGCCCACGGACCTCGGCGGCGACCTTCTGGAAGTCCGCGAGGGCGACCCCGACCGTGCGATAGCTCCCGGCCAGCGACTGCTGGACGAGCGCGATCGTGGCGGGCAGCACCTTGTCGCCCATCAGGTCACGGAGCAGCGCGGACTTGTCCTCGCGGCTCCGGGCCGGGTCGGAGAGCGCGTCGCGCAGCTCCGGGTTGGCCTTGACGAGCTGCCCGAAGGCGAAGAGCTCGTCCTCGAGCCGCTCGGCGTCCGGTCCTGCCGAGCGCACGACCGAGACGACGCCGAGGCGCTCCAAGGTGTCGGCGAGGTCGCGACCCTGGGTCCAGCGCTGCGACACGCCGGTGGTGACGACGTCGAGCGCCTCCCCCGAGACCTTGCCCGTGAGCACCCCGCGGAGCAGGGACGCCTTCGCCTCGCCCGCGACCGACGCGTCGGTGGCGACGCGACGCAGGGTCGGCTCGTTGCGGAGCAGGTCGGCGACGGCGAAGAGGTCCTCGCCCACCGTGCCCCCGGCGCCCGGGCCCGTGAGGGCACCGGCCGTGGCGGCGTAGGCGTCGGCTGACGCACCTCGGAACATCAGTTGACGCTCCCCGTGCCGGCGCCGTTGCGGGCCTCGAGCTCGGAGAGGAACCGGTCGACCACGCGGCTCTGGCGAGCCTCGTCGTCCAGGCTCTCACCGACGATGCGACCGGCCAGCCCCGTCGCCAGGGCGCCGACCTCGGCCCGCAGCGAGGTGACCGCCTGCTGGCGCTCCGCCTCGATCTGGGACTTGCCGTGCTCGACGATGCGGGCGGACTCGGTCTGGGCCTGCTCCCGCATCTCCGCGACGATCTGGGCGCCCTGCTCGCGGGCCTCCTCGCGGATGCGCGCCGCCTCGTGCCGCGCGTCGGCCAGCTGCTTCTCGAGCTGGGCGAGCTTGGCGTCGGCCTCGGCCTGCTTGGTCTCGGCCGCGCTGAGGCCGCCCTCGATCGCCTGCGTCCGCTCGGCGAACGTCTTCTCGAAGTTCGGGACGACCCACTTCTTGACAGCGAAGTAGAGCAGGCCGAAAACCACGAGCGACAGGACGATCTCGACCGGGTGGGGGATGAGCGGGTTGAGCTCCTCCCCAGCCGCGAGGATGTTCTGTGTCTTCATGGGCAGTCCTTCGTCAGTGGTGCGCGCGGGTCAGGTCAGAGGACGAACGCGAGCGCGATACCGATGATGGCGAGTGCCTCGGCGAGCGCGAACCCGAGGATCGCGATCGACTGGAGGCGACCCTGGGCCTCGGGCTGGCGAGCAACACCGGAGATGTACGCGGCGAAGATCAGACCGATGCCGATGCCGGGGCCGATGGCCGCCAGGCCGTAGCCGATCATGTTGAGGTTGCCGTCCACGGCAGTTTCCTTTCGGTTGGTGCTACTTCAGGTAATCGGTGGGAATCAGTGGGGTGGATCAGTGCTCTTCGGAGACGGCGCCGGCGATGTACATGGCGTTGAGGAGCACGAACACGTAGGCCTGCAGGAACTGCACCAGCAGCTCCAGGAACGAGATGGCGATGAAGAGCAGCCACGCCAGGATGCCGACGGGCTTGACGAGCGTCGCGCCGTGCAGGAGGAGGTACTCGCCACCGAGCGCGAAGAGGATCAGCAGCAGGTGGCCGGCCAGCATGTTGGCGAAGAGACGCAGGGCCAGCGTCACGGGGCGGACGACGATGTTGGAGAGGAACTCCAGCGGGATCAGCAGCAGGAGGATGGGGCCGCGGACGCCTGCCGGCACGGACTGGTGCTTGAAGTAGCCGCCGAAGCCGTGGCGCTTGATGCCGACGTAGTTGTAGATCAGCCAGCTCAGCAGCGCGAGGCCGTAGACCATCCCGGCCCGGGAGAACGTCGGGAACTGGATGAACGGGATCGACGCGAAGAGGTTGTTGAGCAGGATGAAGAAGAAGAGCGCGAAGAGGTAGGGCACGAAGCGCATGAAGTCGTGGCTGCCGATGATGTCGCGGCCCATGGAGTTGCGGACGAAGCCGTAGGCCTGCTCCCCCGCGTACTGCAGCTTGCCCGGGACCATCGCGCGCCTCTTGGAGGCGAGGTAGAAGAACCCGAAGACGAGGACCGCCGCCAGCACGAGCTGCAGCATCGGCTTCGTGACCCCGAGGTAGTAGGTCTGGCCGAAGAGCTCGAACGTCCGGTCCGGCCCGATGGGCGGCAGGTTGAAGTCGCCAGGCCCCGGAGGCGTGAAGCCCTCCGTGCGGATCGCAGTCATCGCGACGTTGCTCACCTTCAGTTCTCCTGTGTCCGTCTTCAGTCCGTGCCGGCGCCGTCGTGGCGGTCGGAGTAGGGCTTGTTGAACCGTGCCCACGTCATGTAGATCCCCATCGCGGCGCCGAGGAGGACCCCGGCGACGACGAGCCACGAGGTCCCGAGCCAGCGGTCCGCGGCCCAGCCGAGAAGTCCGTAGACCAGCACGCCGGAGACGATGTATCCGAATGCGTGCCACGGGTCTCCCGTGGGCTCGACCGAGGGGGCACTGTGGTCGGGCATCGCGGTGCGCACACTAGCAGTGGACTCGGTCATCGCTCACCTCCGGGGTGGGGGCTCGGGAGGGCGTCGGCGTAGGCCGGGATCCGCTGCCTCGTGGCACCCACGACCTGGCCGGCGAGCCACAGCAGGGTGACGGCGATGACGCCCGCGGCGAACCAGCCCCGGCTCAGCTCGTCCCCTGCGAGCCCCGCGCGCTCGACGGCCGCTGCGACGACGAGGAGGACGACGAGCTGGAGCGTGTACGTGAGCAGGGCGACGAGCAACGAGGCGGCGGGGAGCACCTTCGCCGCGGCGCTGACCACGCTGATGCCGAGGACGAAGACGGCGAGCGTCAGACCGCCGCCCACGAGCGCGCCCACGGCCCCCGGCGATCCGTCCAGGACCGCGCCCGAGCCGGTCAGCACGACCACCGCTGCCGCTCCCGCGGCGGCACCACCGAGGAGCGGGGAGACCCCGGTGCGATGCACCTGGGGGGTGTCCTGCTTCGACTCGGTCGTCATGGCGGCGGCCGTTCTGTGGAGGGCTGCTACGGGCGGTCGGGACCTGCTGAGAGGTCCTCGGTGACTGCTCGTGAAAACTATCACAAAGTCGCGGGTGGGCCCGAATCGGTCGTCTCCACCCCCGCGTTCCCGGCCAGCCCGGTGTCCCCCAGCCCGGTCCTCCCGGGTCGGTTGATCACCGGGAGGACGAACGTCATCGCCACGGCGAAGAGCAGCATGACCACGAGGCTGAACCACACCAGCGGCCCGCGGACGAGGCTGACCAGCACGGCGCCGGAGGCCAGGATGCCCGCCCACATCCACATGATCAGCACCGCGCGACGCTGGGAGTGGCCGATCTCGAGCAGCCGGTGGTGGAGGTGCTGCTTGTCCGGGCTGAACGGCGACCGCCCCGCACGCGTCCGTCGTACGACGGCCAGGACCAGGTCCACCAGCGGGACCATCAGGAGCGAGACCGGCAGCAGCACCGGCAGCACGGCGACGAAGAAGGGGTTGCCGCCGCTGGTGATCTCCCGACCGGTGAACTGCCCGGTCAGCGTCAACGCGCTCGCCGACAGCACCAGACCGATCAGCATGGAGCCGGAGTCGCCCATGAAGAGGCGGGCCGGGTGGAAGTTGTGGGGCAGGAAGCCGGCGCACGCCCCGGCCAGCGCCGCGCTGAGCATGGCCCCGGTCGTGGCCAGCGTGAGCTCGTTGACCGCCGAGAGGGTGTAGGTGAAGACGAAGAACGCGGCGGCGCCGATGCCCACCACGCCGGCGGCCAGCCCGTCGAGGCCGTCGACGAAGTTGACCGCGTTGATGGTGCCGATGACGACGAGCAGCGTGAGCACCGCGGCCTGGCCGGGGTCCAGCGAGTACTGCACCCCGGGGGCGCCGGGGAAGTAGTAGAACCCCACCCCCTGCTGCACCAGCAGTCCGACGATGAGCAGCTGGCCGCCGAACTTGGTGAGGGCGTCGAGGTCGAAGATGTCGTCGAGCACCCCGAGCCCGCAGATCAGGGCCCCGCACATCAGCACGGTGCTGACGTCGTGGAAGACCAGCGTGTCGCTGGTGGAGAGGAACGGCAGCCGCTTCGCCACGAGGTACGCCGCGTAGAGCCCGCCGAGCATCGCCAGCCCGCCGAGGTAGGGGATCGGCTCCGCGTGGACGTCGCGGTCGCGCACCTTCGCCACCGCTCCGGTGCGCAGCGCGATCTCGCGGGCGATGACGGTCAGCAAGTAGGTGACGGTGAGCGCCACCAGGAAGACCAGGAGGTACTCCCTCACTGCGTCGCCGACCTACCCCTCGTCCGTCAACGTCACTCCGAGCGGCTGCACGACGGCGTTCAGCTGCTCCAGCGAGAGGGCGCCGAGCCGGAGGACCCGGCCCTCGCCGGTGGCGTCGACGATCGTCGACGCCTCGCCGCCGCGGGACGGTCCGGCGTCCACGATGACCGCGACGGCGTCGCCCAGCATCTGCTCCGCGGCGTCGGCGTCGACCGCTGCCGGTCGGCCGGTGAGGTTGGCCGAGCTCACCGCGAGGGGGCCGGTCCGCTCGAGCACGGCCAGCGCGAGCTCGTCGTCGGGCATCCGCACGGCGACCGTGCCGCGGGTGTCGCCGAGGTCCCACATGAGCGACGTCTGCTGGTGGAGCACCAGCGTCAGCGGACCTGGCCAGAACTCCGCGACCAGGGCACGCGCCCACTCCGGGATCCCCACGGCGAGCGCGTCCAGCGTCGTCACCGCCGAGACCAGCACCGGCGGCGGCATCTCGCGGCCGCGACCCTTGGCGTCGAGCAGGGCACGGACGGCGTCGTGGGAGAACGCGTCGGCCGCGATCCCGTAGACGGTGTCGGTGGGGATCACGACCAGCTCGCCGCGTCGTACGGCGGCGGCGGCCGCCTCGACGGCGGCCTCGGTCTCCTCGTCGGTCGAGGTCGGAAGCCTGTCCACGGCGCTCATCGTGCCAGCCGGGCCGTGACATATCGGGCCCGACCCGCGAGGTCCCGGTGGTCGAGCACGTCGCGCCACCGTCCCGAGGCCCGGAACACCTCCGGCGCGGACTCCCCCTGGACGTCGGCGTGCTCGGCGCCCACGACTCCCCCGGGCCGCAGCAGGGCGGCCGCGCGCCGCTCCAGGACCCTCATCGCCTCCAGGCCGTCCTGACCGCTGAAGAGGGCCAGGTGGGGATCGTGGTCGCGCGCCTCGACCGCCACGGACTCCCAGGCCTCCAGAGGGATGTACGGCGGGTTGCAGACGACCACGTCGACGGTGCCGAGCAGGTCCTCGAACGCGTCCGCCATGTCGCCGTGGCGCAGGTCGACGCCGGTCCCGGCGAGGTTGCGCCCGGCCCACGTGAGGGCGGCGGGGTCCAGCTCCACGGCATGGACCTCGGCGCCCGGGACCTCGTCGACCACGGCCCGGGCGACCGCCCCGGAGCCGGTGCACAGGTCGACGACCCGGCAGGGCCGCTCCCCGTCCCGGACGGCCAGCGCGGACTCGATCGCCCAGCCGGCGAGCAGCTCGGTCTCGGGGCGCGGGACGAAGACGCCGGGGCCGACGGCCAGCTCGACGTGGCGGAACGCGGCGGTGCCGGTCAGGTGCTGGAGCGGCTCACGCGCGGTCCTGCGCGTGAGCAGGGCGTCGTACGCCGCGATCTCGCGCTCCCCGACCTCGCGGACCATCGGCAGGCGCCCGCGCGGGACGCCGAGCACGTGGGCCAGCAGGACCGCGGCGTCGTTGGCGGGACTGTCGACCCCGGCCGCGTCCAGTCGCGCGGTGGCCGCCCCGAGCAGCTGCCGAGGCCTCACCGCTCGAGCGCCTCGAGGCGCGCGGCCGTGTCGGCGTCGATGCAGGACTCGAGCACCGGGCCGATGTCACCGTCGAGCACCTGGTCGAGGTTGTGCGACTTGTAGCCGGTGCGGTGGTCGGAGATGCGGTTCTCGGGGTAGTTGTAGGTGCGGATGCGCTCCGAGCGGTCCACGGTCCGCACCTGCGAACGGCGCGCCTCGCTGGCCTCGGCGTCCGCGGCGTCCTGCGCGGCGCGCAGCAGGCGCGAGCGGAGGATGCGCAGCGCCTGCTCCTTGTTCTGGAGCTGGCTCTTCTCGTTCTGGCAGCTCACCACGATGCCGGTCGGCACGTGGGTGATCCGGACGGCGGAGTCGGTCGTGTTGACGCTCTGACCGCCCGGCCCGCTGCTGCGGAACACGTCGATGCGCAGGTCGTTGTCGTCCACGGTGACGTCGACCGGCTCGGCCTCGGGCATCACCAGCACCCCGGCCGCGGAGGTGTGGACGCGGCCCTGGGACTCGGTCACCGGGACCCGCTGCACGCGGTGGACGCCGGCCTCGAACCTGAGCATCCCGTACGGCGCCTCGCCCGGTGCGGGCGTGCCCTTGGCCTTCACCGCGACGGTGACGGACTTGTAGCCCCCGAGGTCGGACTCGGTGGCGTCGAGCATCTCCACGGACCAGCCCCGCCCCTCGGCGTACCGGGTGTACATGCGGAGCAGGTCGCCGGCGAAGAGCGCGGACTCCTCGCCGCCCTCCCCCGACTTGATCTCCAGCAGGGCGTCCTTGGCGTCGGCCGGGTCGCGCGGCACCAGCAGCCGGCGCAGCCGCTCCTCGCTCTGCTCGCGGCGCACCGCCAGCTCCGCGGCCTCGTCGGCGAACGCGGGATCCTCGGCGGCCAGCTGGCGCGCGGCCTCCACGTCGTCACCGAGCTGCTGCAGCTCCTCCCACGTGCTCACCACGGCGCTCAGCTCGGCGTAGCGCTGGTTGAGCCGCTTCGCGAGGCGCTGGTCCGCGTGGGTCGCGGGGTCCGCGAGCTGCGCCTCCAGCGCGGCGTGCTCGGCACGCATGCCGTCGACAGCCTCGAACACGTTCCCCTCCTCGGGACCTCCGGACAGACAGCGAGGCGCCGGCCACCCGCGGTGAGCGGGAGGCCGGCGCCTGGCGTGAGCTAGTTGCTCTCGGAGGTCTCGGGAGCCTTCGCGGCCGACTTCTTGGCGTAGCGAGCCTCGAAGCGGGCGACGCGGCCACCGGTGTCGAGGATCTTCTGCTTGCCGGTGTAGAACGGGTGGCACTGCGAGCAGACGTCGGCGTGGAGCCGGCCGGAGGTCGCGGTGCTGCGGGTGGTGAACGACGCGCCACAGGTGCAGGTCACCTGGGTCTCGACGTACTCGGGGTGGGTGTCCTTCTTCATGGTGTCCTCTCCTCGCCCCGGGTCGTCCTCGCGCGGATGCGATTGACGTGAACCGGGACCGACGCACAAGTGTGCCATCGCGCCAACGCCGGTGCGAATCCAGGCATTCCCGCCATCGCTCCCCTGTGGCCGGGGCTCAACGGCCCCCGGAGAACACGGCCAGCACGTCCTTCTGGCTGCGGGCAGCGGCCAGCTTCTTGCGCAGGTCGCCGACGACGGCGCCCTCCGCCGGTGCGAGCAGCAGCTCCTCCCGGCGCGTCCCGGACGCCTCCGGGTCGACCGCGGGGACGATGCCCTGGGCCGCGCGGGCACTGCTCAGCCGCAGCTCGAGGTTGGCCGCGCCCGCCACCTCCTCGAGGAAGAGCTCGTCGACGGCCGAGCCGGTCTCCACGGGCACGGTCGCCAGGATGGTCAGCGAGCCGCCGTCCTCGATGTTGCGCGCCGCGCCGAAGAACTGCTTGGTGGGGTGCACCGCCGTGGCGTCCACCCCGCCTCCGAGCACGCGGCCGTTGGCGGGCGCCGCGAGGTTGTAGGCCCGCCCCAGCCGGGTGAGGGAGTCGAGCAGCACCACGACGTCGTGGCCGAGCTCGACGAGCCGCTTGGCGCGCTCGATCGCGAGCTCGGCGACGACCGTGTGGTCGGCGGGCTGGCGGTCGAAGGTCGAGGCGATGACCTCGCCCTTGACGGCCCGCTGGAAGTCGGTGACCTCCTCGGGGCGGGTGTCCACCAGCACCACCATCACGTGGCACTCGGGGTTGTTGGTCGTCACGGACGTCGCCACCGACTGGAGCAGCGCGGTCGTACCGGTGCGCGGCGGCGCCAGGACCAGGCCGCGCTGACCCTTGCCGACCGGTGCGGCGATGTCGATCACGCGACCGATGACGTTGTCGGAGTCGGTCGCGAGCCGCAGCCGCTGGTCGGGGTGGACGGGCGTCGCGTCGATGAAGTCGGGCCTGTCCTTCGCCGACTCGGGGTCGGCGCCGTTCACGCTGTCGATGCGGACCATCGGGTTGAACTTCTCGCGCCGCTCGCCCTCACGCGGCTGGCGCACCTGTCCCACCACGGCGTCGCCGCGGCGGAGGCCGTACTTGCGGACCATGGAGAGCGAGAGGTAGACGTCCTCGGTCCCTGGCAGGTAGCCGGAGGTGCGGACGAACGCGTAGTTGTCGAGCACGTCGATGATGCCGGCCGCCGGCACGAGGACGTCGTCCTCGAGGATGCTGGTGTCGGGCTCGTTGCGTCCGCTGGTGCGGGTGACCGTGCGCTCCCGGCCGCGGCGCCGCCGGTTGCGCCGGCTGCCCCCCTCGCCGTCGTCGTCGAAGTCGAGGTCCTGGCGGTTCTGGTCCTGGCGGTTCTGGTCCTGGCGGTTCTGGTCCTGGCGGTTCTGGTCCTGGCGGTTCTGGTCCTGGCGGTTCTGGTCCTGGCGCTGCTTGTCCTGGCGGTTCTGGTCGCCCTGCTCCTGCTGGCCCTTCGCCGGACGCTTCTGGCGCTGCCCCTGCTCCGACTGGTCCTGCTGTCCGCGGGACTGTCCCGGGTCCTGGCGCTCGCCCCTGTCCTGGCCCTTCTGCCTGCGGTCCTGCTGGGACCGCTCCTGCTGCCCGTCCGCCTGCTCCGGCTGCCCCGGCTGCTCCTCGCGCTGGCGCTCGCCGCGCGAGCGGCGCCGGCGCTCCGACCGCTCCTCGCCCTCCGCGCGTTCCTGCTGCTGCCCCCCGGCCTGCTGCTGTCCCTCAGCCTGCTGCGGGTCGCGGTCCTGACGGTCGGCGGGCTCCGCGGCCTTCGGCGCAGGAGCCTCGGCCTCCGTCGTGGCGTCCCGGTCCTGCCGCGCCTCCCCCCGGCTGGGCTGAGGTGCGTCCGCGTCCGTCCGCGCTCCGGTCGACGCGCCGGACTGGGCCGCCTTGATGGCGTCGACGAGCTGGGCCTTCTTCATCGACCCGGCGCCCTTGATCCCCATCCCGGAGGCCATCGACTTCAGGTCGGCGAGCAGCATCGAGCTCAGGCCGCCTCCGCGCTTGCGAGCGGTCGGCGCGGTGCCGGTGGACTCGGCGGGAGTGGTGTCCGCAGCAGCGGGGGTCTCGGTCACGTGGGTCCTTCGCACGGAGAGTCGTCGCGACGGGCCGCCGGATGGGGCCGCGAGGCGGGTGGGGTGCCCGTGCTCTCGGCCGAGACGGCCGGGACGGGCGGGTGCGCCCAACGGCGCGGCAACAGGCTAGCAGGCGGTGTGCGTACGTCATGGGCACCGGGCGTCCGCACGACCACGCGCCATGACGCTGCCGCCTCGCCGACGGCTGGCCTCAGAGCACCCGGACGCCGGAGGACTCGACGGCGAGGGCGTGGCAGGTCCACCCCTCCGGGCAGAGGTCCGCGAGCCGGGAGGTGTCGGCCGTCCCGAAGGCCAGGACGGTCGGTCCTGCGCCTGAGATGACCGCTGGTACGCCGTCCCCGCGAAGCGCTCGGACCAGCTCGAGGCTCTCCGGCATCGCCGGTCCCCGCTGGTCCTGGTGGAGCCAGTCGCGGGTCGCGGTCAGGAGGTGCTCCGGCTGGCCGCCGAGCGCCGCCACCAGCAGCGCGGCTCGGCCGGCGTTGGCAGCGGCGTCGGCGTGCGGCACGCTCTCGGGCAGCAACCCGCGGGCGACCGAGGTCCGCACGGGGGTGGGAGGCACGAACACCACGGCCGTCACCCGCGGGTCCACGCCGCAGCGGACGGCGTACCACCGGTCGTCCTCGCGCCCGGAGATGACGAAGCCGCCGTGGAGCGCGGGCGCCACGTTGTCGGGGTGGCCCTCGAGGTCGGCGGCCAGGTCGAAGAGGGCCTCGTCGGAGAGCAGCAGCTGCCCGCCGCCCACCAGCGCGCGGGCCAGGGTCACCCCGGCGACGATCGCGGCCGACGACGACCCGAGGCCGCGGCCGTGCGGGATCAGGTTGTGGCACTCGAGCCGCAGCCCGGGCGGCCGGACGCCCATCGCGTCGAGCGCGGCGTGCATCGACCGGACCACCAGGTGCGACTCGTCGCGGGGCACCTCGTCGGCGCCGGCCCCGGCGACCTCCACCACCAGCCCCTCGGGGAGCACCTCGGCGACCAGCTCGTCCCGGAGCGACAGCGCCAGGCCCAGGGCGTCGAAGCCGGGCCCGAGGTTGGCCGAGGTCGCCGGCACGCTGACCCGGACGGGGCCCTCGACGAACGTCACAGGCCGGCCGCGCGGGCCGCGGCGTCCACGTCGGCGTCCACCACGGTGTCCACGATGTCGTTCCCGGCGGCGGCGAAGCCCTCCAGCGCCGTGGCGGTGTCCTTGAGCCCGTGGCCGGTCACGGTGATGACGACGGTCCGGCCGGCGTAGGTCTCCCCGCCCGCGAGCTCGGCCAGGATCCCCGCGATGCCGGCCGCCGACGCCGGCTCGACGAAGACGCCGTCGCGCCGGGCCAGCTCGCCCTGGGCGGAGAGGATCTGCTCGTCGGAGACGGCCGCGAACCGTCCCTCGGACTCCTTCGCGGCCTGCTCGGCGAGGTGCCAGGACGCCGGGTTGCCGACCCGGATGGCGGTGGCGCGGGTCTCCGGGTCGGGGAACGGCTCGCCGGTCACCAGCGGCGCCGCGCCCTCGGCCTGGAAGCCGCGCATCACGGGCAGCCGGGTCGAGCGGCCGAGGGCGGCGTACTCCTGGTAGCCGAGCCAGTAGGCCGAGATGTTGCCGGCGTTGCCGACGGGGAGCAGGTGGAAGTCGGGGGCGTCACCCAGCAGGTCGACGACCTCGAACGACGCGGTCTTCTGGCCCTGGAGGCGCACCGGGTTGACGGAGTTGACCAGCGCCACGGGGTAGTCGCGGGCCAGTCCGCGGGCCACGTCGAGGCAGTGGTCGAAGTTGCCCCGCACCATGATGATCTGCGCACCGTGGAGCACCGCCTGCGCCATCTTGCCGGCGGCGATCTTCCCCTCCGGGACGAGGACGACCGGCTTGAGGCCCGCCTTCGCGGCGTACGCCGCCATGGACGCCGACGTGTTGCCGGTCGAGGCGCAGACCACCGCCTCCGCGCCGTCGTGCCTCGCCACGGAGATCGCCGTGGTCATGCCGCGGTCCTTGAAGGAGCCGGTGGGGTTGTTGGCCTCCACCTTGAGCCACACCGTGCCGCCCGTGAGCCCGGAGAGCCAGTCGGAGTGGACGAGGGGCGTCCCGCCCTCGCGCAGCGTCACCGCCTCGAGGCCCTCGGGGACCTCGAGCAGGTCGCGGTACTCCTCGATGACGCCGAGCCACTGTCCGTTGGTCATCCGGTGATCATTCCTCGCCCGGTCATTCGTCGCCGCCCTCCACGCGCATCACGGAGGTCACCTCGCGCACGATGTCCATTCCGCGCAACGTCTCGACGGTCGCGGCCAGCGCGGCGTCCGTGGCGGCGTGGGACACCACGACGAGCTGGGCGTCCTCGCCACGCCCCTCCTGCCGCACGGTCCGGATGGAGACGTCGTGGTCGGCGAAGGCGTTGGCGACGGCCGCGAGCACGCCCGCCTTGTCGTCGACGTCGATCGCGACGTGGTAGCGGGTGCGCGTCTCCCCCATCGGGAGGACCGCGCGGTCGGCGTACGCCGACTCCCCCGCGCCGCGCGTGCCGCCGAGACGGTTGCGCGCGACGGTGACGAGGTCGCCCAGCACCGCGCTGGCGGTGGGCGCGCCACCGGCCCCGGGGCCGTAGAACATCAGCTGGCCCGCCGCCTCGGACTCCACGAAGACCGCGTTGTAGGCCTCGCGGACGCTCGCGAGCGGGTGGGACCGCGGGATCATGGCCGGGTGGACCCGCGCGGCCACCTGGTCTCCGCGCAGCTCGCAGATCGCCAGCAGCTTGACGACGGAGTCCATCTCCCGGGCGCTGGCGACGTCGGCGGCGGTCACCTCGGAGATGCCCTCGCGGTAGACGTCGGCGGCGGTGACGCGCGAGTGGAACGCCAGCGACGCGAGGATCGCCGCCTTGGCGGCTGCGTCGAAGCCCTCCACGTCGGCGGTCGGGTCGGCCTCGGCGTAGCCCAGCTCCTGCGCCTCCTCCAGCGCCTCGGAGAAGCCCGCACCGGAGCTGTCCATCTTGTCGAGGATGAAGTTGGTGGTGCCGTTGACGATGCCCAGCACGCGGGTGACCCGGTCGCCCGCCAGGGACTCGCGCAGCGGCCGGAGGATCGGGATCGCGCCGGCGACCGCCGCCTCGTAGTAGAGGTCGCGCCCGGCCTCGGCGGCCGCCTCGAACAGCGTGGGCCCGTCCTCGGCCAGCAGTGCCTTGTTGGCCGTCACGACCGAGGCGCCGCTCTCCAGCGCGGAGAGGATCAGGCCGCGCGCCGGCTCGATGCCACCGATCACCTCGACGACGACGTCGAGGTCGCCGCGCGACACCAGCCCCTGCGCGTCGGTGGTGAGGAGCCCGTCGGGCACGGTCACGTCGCGGGCCGCGTCGAGGCGTCGTACGGCGACCCCCACGAGCTCGACGCGCGCCCCCACCCGGGCCTCGAGGTCCCCGCTCTGCTCCGCGAGGAGCCGCACGACCTGCGACCCCACGGAGCCGCAGCCGAGCACCGCCACCTTGAGCGTGCGCTTGTCACCCTCGTCCATCAGACACCCACACCCACGTCAGTCGCCAACAGGTCGGCCTCAGTCTCGCGCCGCACGACGGTGAAGGTCTTCCCGTCCCGCACTCCGATCACCGGAGGACGGAGCGCGTGGTTGTAGTTGGACGCCATGGACCTGCAGTAGGCGCCCGTCCCGGGGACGGCCACCAGGTCGCCGGGCGCCACGTCGCCGGGCAGGAACTCGTCCTTGACCACGATGTCGCCGGCCTCGCAGTGCTTGCCGACCACGCGGGAGAGCACCGGCGAGACGTCGGAGCGGCGCGAGGCGAGGGTGGCGGAGTAGTCGGCGTCGTAGAGGGCCGTGCGGATGTTGTCGCTCATCCCGCCGTCGACCGAGACGTACGTCCGTCCGGCGCCGCCGTCGAGGGCCACCTGCTTGACGGTGCCGACCTCGTAGACGGTGCACATGGCCGGTCCCACGATCGCGCGCCCCGGCTCGATCGAGAGCCGAGGACGCTCGATCCCCAGGGCACGGCACTCGTGCTCCACGATCGCGGTCAGCCCGGCGGCGAGCGCATCGGGACGCGACGGGTCGTCCTGGGTGGTGTAGGCGATCCCGAAGCCCCCGCCGAGGTCCATCTCCGGCATGTCGACGCCCAGCTCCTCGCGGACCGCGGCGTGCAGCGCGAGCACCCGCCGGGCCGCCACCTCGAAGCCCGAGGTGTCGAAGATCTGGCTGCCGATGTGGGAGTGCAGGCCGAGCAGCCGCAGGCCCTCGGCCGCGTGCACGCGCCGTACGGCCTCCAGCGCGTCGCCACCCGAGATCGAGAAGCCGAACTTCTGGTCCTCGTGGGCGGTGGCGATGTACTCGTGGGTGTGCGCCTCGACGCCGGCCGTCACCCGCACCAGCACCCCGACGGTGCGGCCCCGGTCGCGCGCCACCGCGGCGAGCCGGTCGACCTCGTGGAAGGAGTCGACGATCACCCGTCCCACGCCGAGCTCGACGGCCCGCGCGAGCTCCGCCGGCGACTTGTTGTTGCCGTGGAAGCCGACCCGCTCCATCGGGAAGCCCGCCCGCTCGGCCACGGCCAGCTCCCCGCCGGAGCAGACGTCGAGCGAGAGGCCGTCCTCGGCCAGCCAGCGCGCGACGGTCGTGCAGAGGAACGCCTTGCCGGCGTAGTAGACGTCGTAGCCCGCGAACGCGTCGCGGAAGGCCCGGGCGCGCTCGCGGAAGTCGACCTCGTCGAGGACGTACGCCGGTGAGCCGTGCTCGCGGACCAGGTCCGTCAGGGCCACCCCGCCCACCACCAGGACGTCGTCGACCTTGGTGGCCGTCGCCGACCACAGCAGCGGCAGCAGCTCGTTGGGGTCGGCCGGCTCACGCAGCCACTGCGGGCCCCGCAGCGCGCCGTCGGCGTGCGCCCAGCCGGACGGATGGGCGGTGGGCACGCCGGCTCACATCCTCTCGGGGGCGGACACGCCGAGCAGGCGCAGGCCGTTGGCGATCACCGTCCGGGTCGACGCGACGACCATGAGACGCGCCTCGTTGACCGGGGCGACCGGCTCGTCGCCCTGCGGCAGCATGCGGCACTCCTTGGTGTCGTACCACTTGTTGAACACCGCCGCGGTCTCCTCGAGGTAGCGCGCCACACGGTGGGGCGCGCGCAGCTCCGCCGCGGCCGTGACCACCCGCGGGAACTCGGCGAGCGCCCGCAGCAGCGTGCCGTCCAGCTCGTGGGCCAGCAGCGAAGGGTCGAAGGTGTCCTCGGGCAGCGTCATCCCCAGGTCGGCGGCGTTCTCCATCATCCGGCAGGTGCGGGCGTGGGCGTACTGGACGTAGTAGACCGGGTTGTCGTTGTCCGCCCTGGCCCACAGGTCCAGGTCGAGGTCGATGTTCGTGTCGTTGGTGTAGCGGGCGAGGGCGTAGCGAGCCGCGTCCACGCCGATGGCGTCGACCAGGTCGTTGATGGTGACCGTGGTGCCGGCGCGCTTGGACATCCGGAGCGGCTTGCCGTCACGGAGCAGGTTGACCATCTGACCGATGAGGATCTCCAGGTCCTTGCCCGGCTCGTCCCCGAACGCCGCACACATGGCGTTCATCCGGCCGACGTAGCCGTGGTGGTCGGCGCCCAGCATGATGAAGCAGCGGTCGAAGCCGCGCTCCTTCTTGTCGAGGTAGTAGGCCAGGTCGCCGGAGATGTAGGCGCCTTGACCGTCGGACTTGATGATCACCCGGTCCTTGTCGTCGCCGTACTTCTCCGTCCGGAGCCACAGCGCCCCGTCGGCCTCGTAGGTGTTGCCCATCTCGGTGAGCCGCGCGATCGCGCGCTCGACGGCGCCGGACTCGTGGAGGTTGTTCTCGTGGAAGTAGACGTCGAAGTCGACGCCGAAGTCGTGGAGCGACTGCTTGATCTCGGCGAACATCAGCTCGACGCCCTCGGCGCGGAAGACCTCCTGCGCCTCGTCCTCCGGCAGGTCGAGGACCTCGGGCCGCTTCGCGACGACGTCCTTGGCGATCTCCTCGATGTAGGCGCCGCCGTAGCCGTCCTCGGGGACCGGTCGGCCCTTGGCCCAGGCGAGGAGCGACGAGCTGAAGCGGTCGAGCTGGGCGCCGTGGTCGTTGAAGTAGTACTCCCGCGTCACCTCGGCGCCCGAGAACGTGAACACGCGGCCCAGCGCGTCGCCCACGGCGGCCCACCGGACCGCCCCGATGTGCAGGGGGCCCGTCGGGTTGGCCGAGACGAACTCCAGGTTGATCCTCTCGCCGGCGAAGGCGCCCGAGGCGCCGTACGACGCCCCCGCCGCGACGATGTCGGCGGCGACCTGGCCCTGGGCTCCCGCCTCGACCGTGACGTTGAGGAACCCCGGTCCGGCCACCTCGACGTCGGCGACGCCGTCCTGCTCGACCAGGCGGGCGCTCACCAGCTCGGCGAAGGCCCGCGGGTTGGTGCCCGCCTTCTTGGCCAGCTGCAGGGCGACGTTGGTGGCGTAGTCACCGTGGCCCTTCTGGCGGGGTCGCTCGACCGTGACCGTGCTCGGGACGCCGTCGGGCAGCGTCACGGAGCCGTCGGCCACCAGGGCCTCGAGCACACCGACGATGGACGTGGAGAGCTGGTCAGGGGTCACCCCGCAACCCTATCGGCGGGTGCCGGTTTCCTTCGCGCCGGTTTCGACCGGTAGTCTCCCCACTCGCGTCGACGCGGGTGACCGGGACGGCGCAGGGCCTCCGTAGCTCAGGGGATAGAGCACTGGTTTCCGGTACCAGGTGCCGCAGGTTCGAATCCTGCCGGAGGCGCCCACACCCTTCACGCAGCTCCTCCGGGAACGCGCTCAGCAGCCCCGGAGCGTCGCATCGGCCCGGGCCTCGTCGCCCAGGCGCCGCGCCTGCGCCACGTCGGGGAACACCACGCTGGCCGGTCCGACCCACCCGATCCGCCCGCGCACGACGCACGTCGTGATCCGGTCGGGGCGCACCTGGGCCACCGCCTGGGCGATCTCGAAGAGCTCGGCCGGACCCGCGTCGGTGTGGGTGTGCTGGAGCACGGTGAGCACCCCGCGCTCGATGAAACCGGGCTCGGCCGCCCGGGCGCGGATGCGGGCGTGGATGCCACGGAGGGTCCGCTGCTGGTTGGCGGAGCGGTCGAAGTCGCCGCCCACCAGCCCCTTGCGGATGCGCGAGAACGCCATGGCGTCGTAGCCGCCGAGCCGGATGCGGCCCTGCCGGAACCCCGCCTTCTTGAGGTAGGGATCGGCGAAGGGGCGCGGGTTCGTGACCGTGATGCCCCCGATCGAGTCGATCATGTCCTCGAAGAACGGGAACCTCGTCACCATCACGTAGTCGGGCTGGATGCCCGTCAGCCCGGTCATCGCGGCCGCCATGGTCCTCGGGCCACCGAGGTAGAGCGCGGAGTTGATCTTCTCGTGGCCGTGCCCCGGGATGTCCACCCACGAGTCGCGCGGCACCCCGATCGCCGTCGCGGCGCCGGTCTCGGTGTTGATGCCGACGAGCTGCAGCGCGTCGCCCCGGGCCCGGTTCATGTCCTGGCCGGGCCGCGCGTCGGAGCCCACCCCCAGGATCCAGATGACCCGGGAGTCCGCCGAGACGCCGGTCGCCTGGCGCACCCGCACGAGGCTCACGTCGGTCGGGTGGACCGACGAGTCGGGGACCACGAGGGCCGTCGCGGCCAGGACGGCGCCGAGCAGCGTGCTCCGCAGGGCGGTGCGCCAGCCGCTCACGAGGGTCCTCATGCTCGGCCTCCCTTCGACACGTCGTACCCGAAGACCCGCCAGGGCCCGTGCCGGCGGGTGAGGAGCAGCCGGCCGCGCACGACCGTCGTGCGTGCCGCGCGGCCGGTGGTGGAGAACCGGAGGCGGAACCGCGCCGTGACGGCGTGCGCACGGCCGCCGACGGCCAGCACGTCGAGGCGCACCTCTCCCGCCTCCTGGGTCACGGAGTCCACGCGTCCGCCGATGTCGCGGTTGCTCATCAGGCGCACGTCGCGGCGGGCCTGGGCCCGGGCACCTCGCGTGAAGCCCGGGAAGGCGTCCCGGAAACCTGTCCGGGGGTAGGTGCCGCCGAGGTACGCCGCCTGCCACCACCGCTCCACCACCGCGGCCACCTGCCGGCGCACGGGCTTGCGCCGGGCGTCGGGGAGGCGGCCGTGGACCCGGTGGAACCCGGCGCGGGTCCGCACGGGCGCGGCGGCGAGCGTCACCGACGACCCGCGGGCGTCGGCCGCCCGGGCGCTGTCCGCGCGCGGTGTCGCCGGACCCGTGCCTGCCGACTCGCGGCTGCAGCCGCTGAGCAGCGCAGCGACGAGCAGGCACACGACCAGGCTCGTCAGGACTCCGGGGGACCTCCGGTGTCCTGCAGCGGGGGAAAACATGGGCAGCTCCTGCAGAGGTGACGCGTAGTGCCGATCGCCGGGCGGGGGTGACGCTGGCGACACCCTGCCCCAAACGACGGGCCTCCCCCTGCATTTGCGGGCGTGTGGGACTAGCCTTGTGGACGATCCCGAACAGCGCGAACACACCTTGGAAGAGGCGAAACTTCAGTGGCGCAGCCCCCTGCCGGCCAGTCCACCCACCAGTCGTCGGTCGTCCCGTCGTCCGACCTCGGAGCCAACGAGTGGCTGGTCGAGGAGATGAAGGAGCAGTACGACAGGGATCCGGGCAGCGTCTCGCCCGAGTGGAGCGCCTACTTCGGCAACGGCTCCGGCCCCTCGGAGGGCACGGGGACGCCTGCCCCGCCGGCGGAGCCCGCCCCCGCGAAGCCCGCTGCGACGCCGGCTGAGAAGCCCGCCGCCGCGAAGCCCGCCGCCGCGAAGCCCGCCGCCGCGAAGCCCGCTGCCACGCCGCAGGCCGAGCCCGCCGCCGCGGAGCCCGCTGCGACGCCGGCTGAGAAGCCCGCCGAGGCCAAGCCGGCCGAGTCCACCGAGGCGACCGCGGCCACCCCGGCCCCGAAGTCCACCCCCCGGCCCCCTGCCGCCGCGGCCGAGCCCGCCAAGGGCACCACCACACCGGTCGCCAAGGAGTCGCGTCCCGCCGCGCCCTCGGCGGCCAACGACGAGCCGACCTACACGGTCCTGCGCGGCGCCCCGGCGCGCACGGTCGCCAACATGGACGCCTCGCTCTCGGTGCCGACGGCGACGTCCGTGCGGTCGGTCCCGGTCAAGCTGCTGTGGGACAACCGCACCGTCATCAACAACCACCTCGCCCGTGCCCGCGGCGGCAAGGTCTCCTTCACCCACATCGTCGGCTACGCGCTGGTCAAGGCGCTGCGCGAGATGCCGGAGATGAACGTCGGCTTCGACGTCGTCGACGGCAAGCCGAACCTGATCACCCCCGCCCACATCAACCTCGGGCTGGCCATCGACATGAAGAAGGACGACGGCTCCCGGCAGCTGCTCGTCCCCAGCATCAAGGCAGCCGAGTCGATGGACTTCGCGTCGTTCTGGACGGCGTACGAGGACATCGTCCGCCGGGCCCGCGACGGCAAGCTCACCGTGACCGACTTCCAGGGCACGACGATGACGCTCACCAACCCCGGCGGCATCGGGACGGTCCACTCCGTGCCGCGCCTGATGAAGGGCCAGGGCGCGATCATCGGCGTCGGCGCCATGGAGTACGCCCCGGAGTGGCAGGGCGCCTCCGACGAGGCCATCGCCCGCAACGCGATCAGCAAGGTCATGACGCTGACCTCGACCTACGACCACCGCGTGATCCAGGGCGCGCAGTCGGGCGAGTTCCTCAAGCGCGTGCACGGCCTGCTCCTCGGCGAGCAGGAGTTCTACGACGAGATCTTCCGCTCCCTGCGCATCCCCTACGAGCCGATCCGCTGGTCGCGCGACGTCGTGGCCTCCCACGACGACGACATCGTCAAGCAGGCCCGGATCCTCGAGCTGATCCACGCCTACCGCGTGCGCGGCCACCTGATGGCCGACACCGACCCGCTGGAGTACCGCCAGCGCAGCCACCCCGACCTCGAGGTCGAGTCGCACGGCCTGACGCTGTGGGACCTCGACCGGGAGTTCGCCACCGGCTCCTTCGGCGGCGACCGGCCGTTCATGAAGCTCCGCACGATCCTCGGGATCCTGCGCGACTCCTACTGCCGCACCACCGGCATCGAGTACATGCACATCATGGATCCCGAGCAGCGCCGGTGGCTCCAGGAGCGGGTCGAGCAGCCGCACAGCAAGCCGCCGCGCGAGGAGCAGCTGCGCATCCTGCTGAAGCTCAACCAGGCCGAGGCGTTCGAGACGTTCCTGCAGACCAAGTTCGTCGGCCAGAAGCGGTTCAGCCTCGAGGGCGGCGAGACCACGATCCCCCTCGTGGACGAGATCTGCGAGGCCGCGGCCGAGGCCGGCCTCGACGAGGTCTGCATCGGCATGGCCCACCGCGGCCGCCTCAACATGCTCGCCAACATCGTCGGCAAGAAGTACAGCCAGATCTTCCGCGAGTTCGAGGGCAACATCGACCCGAGGACGGTCCAGGGGTCCGGCGACGTGAAGTACCACCTCGGCGCCGAGGGCGAGTTCGTCGCCGGGTCCGGCGACAAGATCAAGGTCTCCGTGGCGGCGAACCCCTCCCACCTCGAGGCCGTCAACCCGGTGCTCGAGGGCATCGCCCGCGCCAAGCAGGACATCCTCAACCGCGGCGCGGAGTACCCCGTGCTCCCGCTGCTCGTCCACGGCGACGCGGCGTTCGCGGGCCAGGGCGTCGTCGCCGAGACGCTCAACCTGTCCCAGCTGCGGGGCTACCGCACCGGCGGCACCGTGCACGTCGTCATCAACAACCAGGTCGGGTTCACCACCTCGCCGGGCTCGTCGAGGTCGTCGCTCTACGCCACCGACGTGGCGCGGATGGTCCAGGCACCGATCTTCCACGTCAACGGCGACGACCCCGAGGCCTGCATCCGGGTCGCCCGGCTGGCGTTCGACTACCGCCAGACGTTCAACAAGGACGTCGTCATCGACCTGGTCTGCTACCGCCGCCGGGGTCACAACGAGGGCGACGACCCGTCGTACACCCAGCCGCTGATGTACGACCTCATCGAGCAGAAGCGCTCCGTCCGCAAGCTCTACACGGAGTCCCTCATCGGCCGCGGCGACATCACCGTCGAGGAGGCCGAGCAGGTCCTCCGGGACTACCAGCAGCAGCTCGAGCGCGTCTTCACCGAGGTCCGTGAGGCCAGCGCCGAGGCGCTGACCGAGTGGACGACGGTGCCGGACTACCCGGACAAGCCCGCGGGCGACTTCGCCACCGCCGTGACGCCCGAGGTGCTCAAGCGGATCGCCGACGCCTACACCACGCCGCCGGACGGGTTCACCGTCCACCCCAAGGTGATGCCGCAGCTGCAGCGTCGCGCCGCGGCCATCACGGAGGGTCCGATCGACTGGGGAACCGGCGAGATCCTCGCGTTCGGCTCCCTGCTCATGGACGGTCGACCGGTCCGACTCGCCGGTCAGGACAGCCGTCGCGGCACCTTCGTGCAGCGGTTCGCCACGATCATCGACCGGACGAACGCCGACGAGTGGACCCCGCTGACCAACCTCACCGAGGACCAGGCGAAGTTCCACATCTACGACTCCCTGCTCTCCGAGTACGCCGCCCTGGGCTTCGAGTACGGCTACTCCGTGGCCCGGCCCGAGGCCCTGGTCCTGTGGGAGGCGCAGTTCGGCGACTTCGTCAACGGCGCCCAGATCGTCATCGACGAGTTCATCTCCGCGGGCGAGACCAAGTGGCGCCAGCAGTCCGGCGTCGTCCTCCTCCTCCCCCACGGCTACGAGGGGCAGGGCCCTGACCACTCCTCCGCCCGCATCGAGCGGTTCCTCCAGATGTGTGCGGAGAGCGCGATGGTGGTCGCCCAGCCGTCGACGCCGGCGTCGTACTTCCACCTGCTCCGACGCCACTCCCTCGGCGAGGAGCACCGCCCGCTGATCGTCTTCAGCCCGAAGTCGATGCTCAAGCGCAAGGAGGCGGCCTCCCAGCCGTCCGACTTCACCGGCGACACCACGTTCCGCCCGGTCATCGGCGACGACGAGGCGGACCGCGAGAAGGTCGAGACGCTGCTGCTGTGCTCGGGCCGCGTCACCTGGGACCTGATGGTCGAGCGGAAGAAGCGCGAGGACGGCGACCGGTTCGCCATCGCCCGCATCGAGCGCCTCTACCCCCGTCCGGTCGACGAGATCAAGGCCGAGGTGGCGAAGTACCCCAACCTCAGCGCGATCCGCTGGGTCCAGGACGAGCCCCAGAACATGGGCCCGTGGCCGCACTACCAGCTCAACGTGTGGTGCGAGCTCGACCTGCCGGTGGAGCCGGTCACCCGTCCGGCGTCGGCCTCGCCGTCCGTCGGCACCGTCAAGCGCCACACCGAGGAGCAGAAGACGCTCCTCGACGCCGCGTTCGACCGGCCGGGCACGCGCGGCGCCGACTACTGAGGCGGGGCACGTGTACTTCACCGACCGCGGGATCGAGGAGCTGCTGACCCGCCGCGGCGACGAGGAGGTCAGCCTCGCCTGGGTGGCCGACCAGCTCCAGGCCTTCGTCGACGCGCACCCGGAGTTCGAGGTGCCGGTCGAGCGCTTCGCCACCTGGCTGGCTCGTCTCGACGACCCGGAGGACTGATGGGGGCGGCCCCGGGGCGCCGATAGGCTCGCAGCCATGTCAGCGCAGCACGAGGACGGCTCGCGGAGCGAGCGCAAGGAGCGCACGCGTCGCGCGATCCTGGACGCGGCGCTCGCGCTCACCCGCGGCACCAGCCTGGTCGGGATCTCGCTGCGCCAGGTGGCCAAGGAGGTCGGCATCGTCCCGACCGCGTTCTACCGCCACTTCGACTCCGTCGAGTCCCTCGGCCTGTCCCTGGTCGACGAGAGCTTCGCGTCGCTGCGGGAGCTGCTCCGCGACGTCCGCGTGCGCGCCCCGGAGTTCACCGACCTCATCGACGAGTCGCTGGCCGTGGTGGCGGAGCACGTGCGGAGCCACCCGGCCCACTACTCCTTCATCGCGCGGGAGCGGATGGCGGGGCCCGAGCGCGTGCGCGGCGCCATCCGCCACGAGATCGAGCTGCTCACCCGGGAGCTCGCCGCCGACGTCGCCCGCCTGCCCGGGACGGAAGCCTTCTCCCACCTGCACCTCCACCTGCTGGCGGACCTGATCGTCTCCTTCGTCACGACCATGGCCGAGCGGATCATCGAGGAGCCGGCCGCCGAGGAGCGGATCCTCGACGACACCCGGACCCAGCTGCGGATGCTCCTCGTGGGTGCCCTCAACTGGAAGTCCCCCCGCTAGTCCACAGGCTGGCAGTCCATGTTCGTGATCGAGCGCGGCTGACGCGGCTTGTTCAGGCCGGTCTCGGCACGACCGGGCGCACGGTCACGTCGGGGATCGTCGCGTCCTCGGGCAGGTCCAGGACGTGGAGGATGGTGTCCACCACGGTCTCGGGGCTGATCCAGCGCGAGGCGTCGTACGTCCGCCCCTCCTGCTCGTGGACCTTCTCCTGCATGGGCGTGGCGGTCCGGCTGGGGTAGACGGTCGTCACCCGCACGCCGTGCTCGACCTCCTCCGCGCGCAGCGAGTCGGCGAGCGCGCGGAGACCGAACTTCGAGGCGGCGTACGCCGACCAGTCCGGCCCCGCGGTCAGGCCCGCCGAGGAGTTCACGAAGACGACCGTCCCGCGGGCGTCGCGCAGGTGCGGGAGCAGCTCGCGGGTCAGGACGGCGGGCGCGACGAGGTTGACGGCCAGCTGCTCCTCGAGGTCGCGCAGGCGCAGCCGGGAGACCGGCGCGAGCTCCACCACCCCGGCGACGTGGACGACGGAGGCCAGCGGTCCGTCGACGTCGCGGCCCAGTCCGTTCAGCGTGCCGGGCTCGGCCAGGTCGGCCACCAGCACTCGGGCCGCCGGGAACGACCTCTCGAGCTCGACCGCCCGGGCCCGGCTGCGGGCGAGCAGCACGAGGTCGTCGCCCCGCTGCGTCAGACGGCCGGCCAGCACCGCGCCGATCCCCGATCCGGCGCCGGTGACGAGGTGGGTCGTCATCGCGGCGTCACCGGGTGAACACGATCTTGCCGAACACGTCGCCGTCCGCCATGGCGGCGAACCCGTCGCGCGCCTGCTCCATGGGGAGCGTGCGGTCGAGCAGCGGGCGGGTGCCGGTGGCGTCGAGCATCTGCACCAGCGCGTCGAGCTCGGCGCGCGTCCCCATCGTGGATCCGATGACGGAGAGCTGCAGGAAGAAGATGCGGGTGAGCTGGGCGTCGTCGACCTGGGGGCCGCTGGTGGTGCCGCTGATCACGATGCGGCCGCCGGGCCGCAGCGAGCGGACGGAGTGGCTCCAGGTCGCCCGACCCACGGTCTCCATGACGGCGTCGACACGCACGGGCAGCCGCGCTCCGGACTCGAAGACCTCGTGGGCGCCGATCTCCAGGGCACGGGCCCGCTTGGCCTCGTCGCGACTGGTGGCCAGCACGCGCAGCCCGGCGGCGCGGCCCAGCACGATCAGGGCGGTGGCCACGCCACCGCCCGCGCCCTGCACCAGCACGGTCTCGCCCGGCTTCAGCGCGCCCTGGACGAAGAGCATCCGGTACGCCGTGAGCCAGGCCGTCGGCAGCGTCGCCGCCTCCTCGAAGGACAGCGAGGCCGGCTTGGGGACCAGGTTGTGCCGCGGGACCACCACCTTGTCGGCGAAGGTGCCCTGGAAGCGCTCGGAGAGCAGCGACCGCTTGGGGTCGAGGGTCTCGTCCCCCGTCCACGCCGGGTCGCTGACCACGGCGTGCACGACGACCTCGTTGCCGTCCTCGTCCAGACCGGCGGCGTCACACCCGAGGATCATCGGGAGCCGGTCCTCGCGCAGCCCCACGCCGCGCAGCGACCACAGGTCGTGGTGGTTGAGGCTCGCCGCCTTCACCGTGACCGTGGCCCAGCCGTCGGGGACCTCGGGATCGGGGCGCTCGCCCACCACCAGGCCGGCCAGCGGGTCGTCGGAGGAGAAGGACTCGGCGTACACGGCGAACATGGCTCGACCCTAGCGGGGGCCGGGCGGCGGACGGCACCGGCGAAACCCGGTTGCCGCTCCCCAGCCCGACCGGTTGGCTGGGCGCGTGAGCATCGACGTACGCCGCTCGGACGACCCGGAGCGCTACCTGGCCACCGACCTCCTCGTCTGGTTCGCGGAGGAGACCACCGCCGACGACGTCCAGCTGCGCGGGGTGCCGGCCGACCAGCGGTTCGTGGTCGACCTCGAGGACGGGCCGACGGCCACGCACGCAGGCATCTACGGCGTCCGGCCGATGGTGATGTCCCTGCCCGGCGGGGCGGTGCCGGACGTCGCGGGACTCACCTGGGTGGGGGTGCACCCCGACTGCCGGCGCCGAGGGGTGCTCAGCGCGATGATGGCCGACCACCTGGCCCGGACCCGGGACGAGGGGAGGTCCCTCTCGGTGCTGCACGCCAGCGAGCCGGCCATCTACGGGCGCTTCGGCTACGGCATGGCAGCCGTCCAGCTGCAGGTCGACCTGGGCCGCGGCACCACGTTCACCGCGCCCCACCTCGAGGACGAGGCGTCCAGGGTGCGGACCCGCCTCGTGGACGCGGCTGACCCCGGCGTCACGGACAGGATCCGGGCCTGCGCGCTGGCTGCCGCCCCGGCCGCGTCCGGCACGATCGTCGGCGACAGCGCCTTCACCAGCCTGCTCGCCCACGAGCCCCCCGAGGAGCGCCGCGACAAGGAACGCCGCCGCTTCCTCTTCGCGGAGGTGGACGGTCAGGACGTCGGGTGCGTGGGGCTGCGGCGCGAGCACAAGTGGGACAACGCCCGCCCGGGCGGCACCCTCCACGCCGGTCTCCTCCTCGGCTCCCCCGCCGCACGCCTGGCGCTCCTGCGCAGGCTGGTGGACTTCGACCTGATGAGCACGGTCAAGCTCGAGAACGTCAGTGCGGACGACCCCCTGCTCCACTGGCTCGACGGCCCCCGCGCCACCAGCGACCTCAGGACGTGGGACTCGACCTGGGTCCGTCTCGTCGACGTCGGCGCCGCGTGGTCCCTGCGGTCGTACGACGCCCCCTGCGACGTCGTCGTCGAGGTCGAGGACCGGTTCGCACCGTGGAACGCCGGTCGCTGGCGGCTCCTGGCCACGGACGGGACCGGAGAGGCGACCCGCACCGACGCGGACGCCGACGTGGTGCTGGACGTCAGCGTGCTGGGGGCGGCCTACCTCGGACGCCCGGTCGCCGGCCTCCTGCGAGCAGGTCGGGTCGCCGAGAAGCGGGCCGGCGCGTTCATCGAGCTCGCGCGGGCGATGCGCACCGACGTCGAACCGGAGTCATCGATCGGCTTCTGACCCGCGCTCGGCGTGACTGACAGAGCCGGGGGGCTCAGCGGCGGGCGACGCCGTCGCGTCGCGCCGCCGCCGCCACCGCCTCGCGGACGGCGCCGGGCACGCGCGGGTCGAACGGCGAGGGGATCACGAAGTCCTCGCGCAGCTCGTCGCCGACCAGCTCCGCCAGCGCCGTGGCGGCTGCCAGCTTCATGCCCTCGGTGATGGCGGTGGCGTGGACGTCGAACGCGCCCCGGAAGATCCCGGGGAACGCCAGGACGTTGTTGATCTGGTTCGGGAAGTCCGAACGTCCCGTGGCCACGACCCGGGCGTACCTGTGGGCGAGGTCGGGGTGCACCTCGGGCGTCGGGTTGGCCATCGCGAAGATGATCGCGTCGGGCGCCATCCTCGCGATGTCCTCCTCGGGGATGAGGCCGCCCGAGACCCCGAGGTAGACGTCGGCCCCGTCCAGCGCGTCGGCCAGCGAGCCGCTCCGCCCGCTCCGGTCGGCGGTGAGCTCGGCCAGCGCGCGCTTGACCGGCGTCAGGTCGTCGCGTCCCGAGTGGACGACCCCCTTGCGGTCGGTGACCGCGAGGTCGGTGATGCCGGCCTCGATGAGGATCTTGGCGATCGCCACCCCGGCGGCCCCGGCACCGGAGATGACGACCCGGGTGCTGCCCGGCTCGCGATCGGTCAGGCGCAGCGCGTTCTCGAGCGCAGCGAGGGCCACGACCGCCGTACCGTGCTGGTCGTCGTGGAAGACAGGGATGTCGAGCCGCTCCTTGAGCCGGTCCTCGATCTCGAAGCAGCGCGGGGCGGAGATGTCCTCCAGGTTGATGCCGCCGAAGCTCGGCGCGAGCCGGACGACCGTCTCGATGATCTCGTCCACGTCGGTGGTGTCGAGGCAGATCGGCACCGCGTCCACCCCGCCGAACTGCTTGAACAGCACGGCCTTGCCCTCCATCACGGGCATCGCGGCTGCCGGGCCGATGTCACCGAGGCCGAGCACCGCCGTGCCGTCGGTGACCACGGCGACGGTGTTGGGCACCCAGGTGTAGTGCTGCGTCATCGAGGGGTCCGCCGCGATGGCCTCGCAGACGCGGGCCACGCCCGGGGTGTAGGCCAGGGAGAGCTCCGCGGCCCCGGTCAGCGCGACCGTCGAGACGGTCTCGAGCTTTCCGCCGACGTGCAGGTCGAACACCGGGTCCCCGGCGTGCGGGTGCCCCGTCGCCGTGTCCTGCGTGCCTGTCGGGATGCCCGTCTCCATGCGCCGGATCCTCGCACAGCTCAGGGGCGCCTCAGGTGCCGTCCCAGGCGTGGGGAAGGCCACAGCCGGCCGACCACGACGGCACTCACGCGGTCTCCCGGGACCGCGCCCCGGTGCCGCGAGTCGACGCCCTCGGCCGGGTTGTCGCTCAGCAGCCACCACCCGGCTCCGCCGGACGCCGTACGGCGCTCCTCCACGGCACGCTTGACCGTGAGCGTCCCGTCGGCGAACCGGGCGACGACGAGCGAGCCCGGTCTGACCCGACCGCGGTGACGCACCAGCAGCCGGTCCCCCTCGGCCAGCGTGGGGAGCATCGACCGCCCGCGCACCACGGCGACGCCGTACGGCGCGAGACCCCGCTCCTCGTGCTGCGCCACGCGGAGTAGTGTCGCAGCCAGGTGCTAGCCCCCGATCGAGAGGAACACGATGCTCCGCCACGTCCTTGCCCCGACCGTCGAGGTCTCCGCCCACTGCGACCTGCCCTGCGGCGTCTACGACCCCGCCCAGGCCCGCATCGAGGCCGAGTCGATCAAGGGCATCATCGCCAAGGTCGCCGACAACGACGACGCCGACTTCCGCACGCGCGCCGTGCTCATCAAGGAGGAGCGGGCCCAGCTGGTCAAGCATCACCTGTGGGTGCTGTGGACCGACTACTTCAAGCCTCCGCACTTCGAGAAGTACCCGCAGCTGCACCAGCTGTTCAACGAGGCCACGAAGCTCGCCGGCGCGTCCGGCGCCAAGGGCACGTTCGACTCGGACGTCGCCGACCAGCTGCTCGCCAAGATCGACCAGATCGCCGAGATCTTCTGGGAGACCAAGAAGGCCTGACGGTCAGCCTGCTGCGACTCAGGACTCCGACGTCCCGAGCGCGACCGAGGAGCGACGCCGCGACCGTTCACGTCGCCCGAGCGCCTGACCCGGAACCGCCCCGCCGGCCCCCCGGCGGGGCGGTTCTGTCGTGCCGACGAGGGCGGCGGCGGGCTTTTACCACGATTTCCTGCACGGACCCGCATCGGTGCTGATACTGGGGAGGTGCCCTCCACCACGAGCCTGCGGGTCCCCTCGGGTCTCGTGGCGTGGGCGCTGCTCGCCACGGTGCTGACGCTGGTCCTGACCTCGACGGGGGTGCTGTACCTCAGCAACCAGGCAGGGCGCAGTGCTGACAGCGCGAGTCGCGCCGCAGAGTCCTACCGCAAGCTCGAGGTGATGCTGCTGCAGGCAGAGGTGGCGCGACACGACCTGTTCCTCGAGGGCGGGTCGGCCACGGACGTCATGTACCGGCTGAGCCGGCTCGAGCAGCGCTGGCACGTGATCGAGGACTCCGACGACGCCGGGCACGTCGAGGACGTCCGGGACCTGGGGCACAAGCTGGCGGTCTACCAGACCGCGGTCACCGAGGTCATCAACGGCCTGCGCCTGGAGAGGCCCGTGCCGGACGGCGAGGCGCGGACCGACGCGGCCGCGGCCAACGTGCTCGAGCACGCCCAGGACCAGACGGAGAAGCACGACGACGAGGCGGCACTGGCCCTCGAGCGGATGCGGGACCTCCAGCAGGGTGCCGCGAAGACCTTCCCCGTGGTGGGTCTGCTCTCCCTGGCGATGGCCGGTGCCTGCATCCGGCTCCTGACCGTCCAGCGCCGACGCCTCGCGAGCCTGCGCGAGGACGCGCACAACCGGTCGGTGACCGACGAGCTGACCGGGCTGGCCAACCGCGCCGGCCTGCGCGCCGCCCTCGAGCACTCGCTCTCCACCACCTCCGCCCGACGCTCCCTCGCGGTCATGCTGCTGGACCTCGACGACTTCAAGGCCGTGAACGACACGTACGGCCACGAGCTCGGTGACGAGGTGCTCAGGACGGTCACCACCCGGCTGCTGTCGGCCGCACCCCCTCAGGCGCTGGTGGGGCGTCTCGGAGGTGATGAGTTCGTCGTGCTCCTGCCCGACACCGACCGGACCGGCGCGGAGGTGGCGGCAGGCGCGTTCCACACCGCGCTCTCCGCGCCCGCCGTCGTCAGGAGCGTGTCCACCGACACCCGCGCCAGCATCGGCGTCGCCCTGAGCGACAACGCCGCTGGCACGCGCGAGGCGAGGGCCTCCGACCTGCTGCGTCGGGCCGACATCGCGATGTACAGCTCCAAGACGACCAAGGCCGGGCCCGTCCTGTGGTCGGACACGCTCGACCAGCTCGTCGCGCGGGTCCCGCAGAAGCAGAAGGCGCCCGCGCGTCAGTGGCATGCAGACGGCGCGACCGGGTCCGCGCTGCACCTGACGTGAGCCGGCGACACCCGAGGCGCAGCGCGGAGGCACAGACGCTCGGCGCCCGACGTCGTCTGGACTGACGAGCGACGCGAGCGCAGCGAGCCAGCGAGGAGGGAAGACGACGTCTCCAAGGGCGCCGAGCACAGCGAGCGGAGCGAGCCGTCCAACGCCGCGTCTGGGCGGCAGCCGCTCCGGCTAGGGTGATGCCCCGACCCACCTGAGCATCGAGACGGGACGCAGACGCCGATGGCCTCCACACCGCCGGACCAGCAGACGACCCAGCACGACGGAGCAGCGGCTGGGGACGGGCACGCCCACGTCGAGCTCCGGCTCCCCGCCGAGGGCGTCTACGCCACGATCGTGCGGACGACCGCGGCCGGTCTGGCCGCCCGGCTGGACTTCACCATCGACGAGATCGAGGACCTGAGGATCGCCATCGGCGAGGCGTCCGCCCTGGTCATGCCGCAGGCGGACCCCGAGTCCGACCTGGTCTGCCGGTTCCACCTCGGAGCCGGCTCGATGACCGTCGAGCTGGAGACCGACGCGATCGACGAGCCGGACGCCGACCGCGACAGCTTCGCGTGGCAGGTCCTCGAGACCCTGGCGGAGGACGTCGACGCGGGCTCGAGCGGAGGGCGTTTCCGGACCCGGTTCACCATGAGGTCGCAGGTCGCTGCGGGGACGACGGGTGCCGAACGCTGACATGGGCGCACACACGGGGGGACAGGCGGTGGACACCGCCGAGGACGAGATGCTGCCGGACCTCACCGGCTTCGAGCAGGTGCGGTCGCGCAGCTCGGCGCTGTTCGGCGTGCTGCAGGACCACGACTGCCCGGCCATGGAGCGCGCCCTGGCTCGCGACGAGCTGGTGCACCTCCACCTGCCCCTCGTCGAGCACTGCGCCCGCCGGTTCCGCAACCGCGGCGAGCCGTTCGAGGACCTGGTCCAGGTGGGCACGATCGGCCTGATCAAGGCGGTGGACCGGTTCGAGACCGACCGGGGCGTGGAGTTCTCGACGTACGCCACACCGACGGTCATCGGGGAGATCAAGCGCCACTTCCGCGACAAGGGCTGGGCGATCCGCGTGCCGCGTCGCCTCCAGGAGCTGCGGATGCAGATCGCGACCGCCACGGGCGAGCTCACCCAGCGGCTCGGCCGCTCCCCCACCCCGCGCGAGCTCGCCGAGGCGATCGGGTGCACGGTCGAGGAGATCATGGAGGGGATCGAGTCGAGCCACGCCTACGCGACGCTCTCGCTCGACGCCTCCGACGACGGCGACGACGGCCCGCCGAGCATGCTCGCCAGCCTGGGGATCCCGGACGCGAACCTCGAGCACGTCGAGATCCGGGAGTCGATCAAGCCCCTCCTCGAGGGGCTGGGCGAGCGCGAGAAGCGCATCCTGCTGCTGCGGTTCTTCCGCAACATGACCCAGTCGCAGATCGCCGAGGAGATCGGGGTGTCGCAGATGCACGTCTCCCGGCTGCTCTCACGGACCCTGGCCCAGCTGCGGGTCTCCCTCGAGTCGGACTAGCGGTCCTCCAGGACGTCCACGCTGTCGGGGTGGAGCAGTCCCGCCACCACCACCGCGGCGAGCACCACCAGACCGACGGCGACGAGCGTGGTCGGCTCTCCCCGCAGGTTCCAGGCGAGTCCCAGCGCGATGAGCTGGGCGAGCAGGGCGGGACCACGTCCCCACCGCCGTCCCTGCCACAGCCCGAACGCGCTGAGGGCCAGCCCGAGGCCGGCTGCGACGAAGAACCCACCCGTGGTCAGGCCCATCGTCAGGCGGTCGCGATCCACGGACGCGAGCTCCAGCACGCCCAGGGCGAGCAGCAGGAACGCCTCGACCGCCACCAGGGAGGCCGCCGTGACCAGCGGTGGGGGTGCGGACGCGCCCCCCGGGGTACCGCCCGACGTATCGAGGTGTGACATCGAACCAGCCTAGTTGTGACCGACATGACCACGATGGGGGGTTGTGTGAACGTTCAAGACTTGCGAGTCTGGACGCTGCGCTCGTGCGCGGACAGTGGCATGCGTCCGAACGGGGCCTGATCGACCAGGCCCGCACCCCACCACCAGCGCCCGGGCTCTGCTGATCGTCCGTACACAGCAACCGTGTAGTGAAAGAGGAAAACCCGCTCTCATGGATTGGCGCAGCCGCTCTGCCTGCCTCGACGAGGACCCGGAGCTGTTCTTCCCGATCGGCAACACCGGCCCAGCGATCCTCCAGATCGAGGAGGCGAAGCAGGTGTGCCGGCGCTGTGACGTGCGCGAGCAGTGCCTGGCCTGGGCTCTCGAGGCTGGTCAGGACCACGGCGTCTGGGGTGGCCTCAGCGAGGACGAGCGGCGCGCGCTGAAGCGGCGCTCCGCCCGGGCGCGCATCCGCACCGCCTGACCGGCCCCTCCCCGCGTCGCTGCCCGAGCATCACGGCTCAGGCCAGCGGTACGTCCACCTGCACCCGGGCGCCGACTCCCGCTCGTCCGGCACCGATCTCGAAGGTCCCGCCGAGCTCGGACTCGACCAGCGTCTGGACGATCGAGAGCCCGAGCTGGTGGGACGAGGTGACGTCGAAGCCGACGGGCAGTCCCCGGCCGTCGTCCTCGACCACGAGGTGGAGCCGACCGACGATGTGTCGCGCGGTCACGACCACGCGACCGGGCTCCTCGGGCCCGCGGTCGGCGAAGCCGTGCTCGACCGCGTTCTGCAGCACCTCCGTCAGGACCATGGCGAGGGCGGTCGCGTGCTCGGAGGCGAGGGGCCCGAACACCCCCTCCCGGACGACCCGCACCGGCGCCTCGACACCGCTCACGTCGACCACCATGGCGCCGAGCCGGTCCGCCACCGCGTCGAAGTCGACGGTCTCCTCGACCGCGTGGCTCAGGGTCTCGTGGACGATCGCGATGGTCCCGACCCGACGCACCGCCTCCTCCAGCGCGGCGCGCGCGTCCTCCGCCTGCGTGCGACGCGCCTGGAGGCGGAGCAGCGCGGCCACGGTCTGGAGGTTGTTCTTCACCCGGTGGTGGATCTCGCGGATCGTCACGTCCTTGGTGACCAGCTCGCGGTCGCGGCGCCGCAGGTCGGAGACGTCCCGCACCAGCAGGAGCGCTCCGCTGCGGTCCCCCTGGGGGCGTAGCGGGATGCTGCGCACGATCAGGGTGACCTCGTCCGACCCCACCTCCGCGTCGCGGCTCGCCCGTCCACCCAGGACCGCGCTGAGGGTCTCCTCGTCGGGGCGGCGCCGTACCGGCACCAGCTCCCGGGTCAGGTCGGCCAGCACGAGCCCGGTCAGGTCACCGTGCAGCCCGAGGCGTCGGTAGGCCGACAGTGCGTTGGGGCTCGCGTACGCCACCTTGCCGGCCGGGTCGAGCCGGACGAAGCCGTCACCCACCCGGGGCGAGTCGGCGTGGTCGCTGCGCGGACCCGGCTGGGGGAAGTACCCGGAGGCGATCATCCGGGTGAGGTCGCCTGCGGTCTGCAGGTAGCTCAGCTCCAGCCGGCTCGGCGTGCGGATCCCGAGGAGGTTGGTGCTCCGGGCGATCGCGGCGATGACCCGGGCGCCACGCCGTACGGGGATCACCTCGACCCGCACCGGGACGTCGTCACGCCACTCCGGGTCCCCCTCCCGCACCAGCCGGCCCAGCTCGAACGCCTCGTCCAGCATCCGGCGCCGGCCCACCGGCACGAACGTCCCGTGCACGTCGTCCACGAGGGCCGTGGGGCCCGTGGTGGGACGCATCTGCCCGCCCGCCCACCACCCCTTGCCCTCGGCGTCGGGCAGCCACAGCACGAGGTCGGCGAAGGACAGGTCGGCGAGGACCTGCCAGTCGGCCATCAGCAGCTGCAGCCACGCCACGTCCTCGCCGTCGAGGTCGGTGTGCGCTCGCACGAGCTCCTGGAGGGACGGCACCCGGCCCAGCCTAGGGCCGCCGGAGCCGCCGGCAGCCCAGCCTGGGGTCGACCCCCGGTTGCTGGCAGGATGACCGGCATGTCTCGGGCGTACTGGCAGGAGGTGCAGAGCACCGACTACGAGGTCCCCTCCGACCGGCCGCTCGGCGACCTCACCGCCGAGCTCACGACCATGCTGGGCTCGGTGGAGCCGGAGGTGCGCGACGGCACGGCGTACCCCGCACTGGCCACCTGGATCGACCGCGGGGTGTACGACGACCTGCTCCGCGGCCTCGGCGACGGGATGGTCGCCGGGCTCGAGGCAGGCCTCGGCGAGACGGGCACGGACACGGTGTTCCGGCGCAGCTTCAGCGCCCTGGTCCTGGCCGAGTGCCTGGCCCGCGACAACGAGCGCCACCTGCTCCCGGACACCCAGGTGCTGGAGTGGGGCGACCGGCTGGCGACGTGGTTCCTCCGGGAGCAGGACACGCGTGGCTTCGTCCCGGGCAAGGGCTGGGCGCACGCCGTCGCACACGGCGCGGACGCCGTCGGGGTGCTCGGCCGGTCCCCTCACCTGGGCGCTCCGGAGCTGACCGTGCTGCTCGACGTGCTCGCCGAGCGGCTCGTCGTCGCGACGTCCGAGCCGCTCCGCGCCGGCGAGCCGGACCGGATGGCCGCAGCCACCATGCGCATCCTGCGCCGCGACCTGGTCCCCATCGGCGACCTGGAGCCGTGGGCCCACCGCATCGGGGCCGCCGCCAACGCCTACGGCCACGCCGGGGCCGCCGACCCGTTCACCTCCACCGCCCTCCCCCAGTCCTTCCTGCGAGCGCTCTTCGTCCAGCTCTCCCTCGCCCCGGGGGCCCCGGCGGTGCGCCCCGACCTGCTGCTCGTCCTCATCGACGCGCTGCGCGCCACGAACGCGCCGTTCCTCGCGGCCGACTAGCCTCGCGACATGACGACTGACACGGGCCCCGGGACCGGCCCTGAGACGGGCGGCGCGACGGGCGACGCGACGGGCAGCCGGGAGATCGCCGGCCACAGCGGCGAGCTCGCCGTGCAGGTGGCCCGGGCCCACGGAGTCGAGACGATCTTCACCCTCTCCGGCGCCCACGTGTTCCCGATGTACGACGGCGCGGTGAAGGCGGACCCGCCGATGCGCCTCCTCGACGTGCGGCACGAGCAGACCGCCGCCTTCGCCGCGGAGGCGACCGGCAAGCTGACCCGGGTGCCCGGGCTCGCGGTCCTCACCGCGGGGCCGGGAGTCACCAACGGCATCAGCGCGATCGCCCAGGCCCAGTTCGCCGGGTCCCCGATGGTCGTGGTGGGTGGCCGCGCGCCCCAGAACCGCTGGGGCAGCGGCTCGCTGCAGGAGCTCGACCAGCCGCCGATGATCGCGCCGGTCGCGAAGTCCGCCCGCACGCTTCCGACCGCCGGCGACGTCCTCGGCGGGATGCACGAGGCGTTCACGCTGGCCCGGTCCTCCCACCGCGGCCCGGTGTTCGTCGACGTCCCGATGGACGAGTTCTTCGGATCGGCCGGCGGGGTCGTCCCGGAGGTCGCGACCGACCGGCTGGAGCCGGATCCCGAGGCGGTGGCCGCGGTCGCCCGGCTGCTCGCGGAGGCCCGCCGACCCGTCCTGGTCCTCGGCACCGACGTGTGGGCGGACCACGCGGAGGAGGCCGCCCTGCGGCTCGTCGAGGACCTCGGCCTCCCGACCCTCACCAACGGCATGGGTCGCGGCGTGGTCCCCGGAGGGCACCCCCGCCTGGTCACCAAGGCACGCGGCGCCGCGCTCTCGGGCGCGGACCTCGTCGTCGTCGTCGGGACGCCCCTGGACTTCCGCCTCGGGTACGGCGTCTTCGGCGGGCCCGACAAGAACCCCGAGGGTGCCTTCGCCAAGGTGGTGCACGTCGCCGACTCCCCCGGCCAGGTCGCCGGCCACGCGGAGCTCGCCGCGTCGGTCTCCGGGGACCTGACCCTGGTGCTGGAGGCCATCCAGGCGGCGGTGGAGCGCGGGCCGCGGCCGGACTGGTCGACCTGGGCCGACGGCCTCTCCGACCACGTGCGCGCGGCGGCCGCCCGCGACGCCGAGCTGCTGCGCGCGGAGGCGGACCCGATCCACCCGGCCCGCATCTACGGCGAGCTGGTGCCCCGGCTCGCCGAGGACTCCGTGGTGATCGGCGACGGCGGCGACTTCGTGTCCTTCGCCGGCAAGTACGTCGAGCCGAAGCGTCCCGGCGGCTGGCTCGACCCCGGCCCCTACGGCTGCCTCGGCGCCGGGCTCGGTGCCGCGATCGCGGCGCGCCTCGCGCGACCGTCGGCCCAGGTCACCCTCCTCCTCGGGGACGGGGCGGCGGGCTTCTCGCTCATGGACGTCGACACGCTCGTCCGCCACGACCTGCCGGTCGTCATGGTGATGGGCAACAACTCGGCCTGGGGCCTGGAGAAGGGCCCCATGCAGATGCTCTACGGCTACGACGTGATCGCCGACCTCGGCCAGCGCACGCCGTACGACGACGTGGTGAAGGCCCTGGGCGGCGCCGGCGAGACCGTCACGGACCCGCGCCAGATCGGTCCGGCGCTGGACCGCGCGTACGACGCGGGCGTGCCCTACCTCGTCAACGTCATCACCGACGTGGAGGCGGCCTACCCGCGCTCGACGTTCGGGATCTGAGCGGGCCGTGGAGCTGCGCCGCATCAGCCGGGCCGAGCACGCCGACGCCGGCGCGGTGTGCGTGGCGGCGTACGAGCCGTTCCTCACCACGGCCGAGGACTTCTACCGCCAGCGGCTGGCCGACGTCGGGCGGCGCGACATCGAGGCTCAGGTGTGGGTCGCGGTCGACGGCGGGACGGTCCTCGGCTGCGTGACCCACTGCCCACGCGGGTCCGCGTGGCGGGAGGTCGCGCGGGACGGCGAGGGCGAGTTCCGGATGCTCGCCGTGCACCCGGACGCCCGCGGCCGGGGCGTCGGGACCGCCCTCACCAGGCTGTGCGAGGACCTGGCGCGCGAGGACGGGGCGACCGGCATGGTCCTGTCGTCCCTCTCCGAGATGGCCGCAGCCCACTCGATCTACACGAGGCTGGGCTACACCCGGCAGCCGGAGCGCGACTGGGACCCGGTCCCCGGGGTGCACCTCATCGCCTTCGGCAAGCCGCTCTGAGTCAGCCGCGCGCAGAGCTCACCGATGTCCCGCCGGTGGCTCCATCGCGACAGTCCTCGTGCTCAGGTCTGGTAGACGTGTGACCGGCACTCAGGTCGCCGCACCGACAACGATCTCCTTCGAGAGGCTCCGCCATGGCGCAGACCCCGACCACCACCACGCTGTCGTACGTCGTCGGTGAGGAGGACACGGCGGCGGCCGTCGGCAGCGGCACCCTGCCGGTCCTCGGCACCCCGCGGCTGCTGGCCTGGCTCGAGGCGGCGACCTGCGCGGCGGTCGAGCCGACCCTCCCCGCGGGGTCGACCAGCGTCGGGACCCGCGTGCAGGTCGACCACCTGGTCGCCTCCCCCGTGGGGGCCGAGGTCGAGGTGAGCGCCTCGTCGTCGTACGTCGACGGCCGGCTCCACCGCTTCACGGTGTCCGCGCGGCACACCGGGGACGGCAAGGTGGTGGCCGCCGGGGAGATCACCCGCGTCGTGGTCGACGCCGAGAGGTTCCTCGCCCGCCTGCGCTGAGGCGCTCATGGCCTGCAGCGGCCCGGAAGCAGCGAACCCCCGGCCGGCTCGGCTCGGGGGTTCGGTGTCGTTGCGCTCAGGCGTTGGGGCGCTTGCCGTGGTTCGCGCCCTTCTTCTTGCGAGCGCGGCGCTTGCGGCCGGTCTTGCCCATGGTGTCCTCCAGTCCTTGCGGCCCGGACGGGCCTGATCGGACGATTCTCTCAAACCCGCGCCGCCGGAGGCGAATCGGGCCGCCGGAGCGTCCTCAGGCGTTGCCGCCCTCGGTGATCTGGACGCGGACGGCGCGCAGCTGCACCTGCACCCGCTCACGGAGACCGTCGGGCGCAGCCTCCGAGCACGACCGGGCGACGAGGGCCTTGACGGTCCTCTGGAGGTCGTAGCGCTCGAGACACGGTCCGCACTCGCGGAGGTGGACCTGCACGACCGCGCAGTCCGCCTCGTCGAGCTCGTTGTCGATGAAGTAGACGATGCGGTCGAGGAACTCGACGCAGTCGTCACCGTCCCCCGCATGGTCGTGGGCGGCGTGGTCGTGGGGGACGTGGTCGTGGGGGACGTGGCCGCTCATCAGGAGTCCCTCCCGGTGGTCGCCGGACGGAGCAGGTCGTTGGCACGGACGTAGTCGGCCAGCATGTCGCGGAGCTGGCGACGACCGCGGTGGAGACGCGACATCACGGTGCCGATCGGGGTGTCCATGATCTCGGCGATCTCCTTGTAGGGGAACCCCTCGACGTCGGCGAGGTAGACCGCGAGCCGGAACTCCTCGGGGAGCCGCTGGAGCGCCTCCTTCACCTCCGAGTCGGGCAGGTGCTCGAGCGCCTCCATCTCGGCCGACCGCAGGCCGGTCGAGGAGTGCGACTCGGCCCGGGCGAGCTGCCAGTCCTCGACGTCCTCGGACATCGACTGCAGGGGCTGGCGCTGCTTCTTGCGGTAGTTGTTGATGTAGGTGTTGGTGAGGATGCGGTAGAGCCAGGCCTTCAGGTTGGTGCCGGGGCGGAACTGGTGGAAGGCGGAGTAGGCCTTGGCGAACGTCTCCTGGACCAGGTCCTCGGCGTCGGCCGGGTTGCGGGTCATCCGCATCGCGGCGCCGTAGAGCTGGTCGAGGAACGGCAGGGCGTCGCGCTCGAAGCGAGCAGACCGCTCCTCGTCCGTCTCGTCACGGAGCAGGGCGTCGGGGTCGACCGGGGGCGCGGACGTCTCGTCCTCGAGGAAGTCAGTCATCGCGTCCCAGACTACCGGCGCCTCGTCGGGCACCGGTGTCCGCGGATCCAGGGTGGTCGCCAGCACGACAGGCCCAACACCTCAGGGCGCCGTCGGATTCCCGACCGGGTTGCCGACCACCTCGCGCACCAGCCACTCCAGCACCGACTCGACCACGATCCCGAGTGCCTCCTCCTGCGTCACGTCCCCCCGCGCCGGCACCGACATCCCGTGGTCGGCCCCGGGCACGATCGCGAGGTCCACGCCGGGCAGTCCCTCGGGGAACTCCTCGGGGCGTCCCATCGCGTCCCGGCTGCCCTGCACCACCAGCGTGGGCAGGCGGACGCCGGCCAGCTCCTGGGCACGGCTGCGCTCCGGACGGCCGGGCGGGTGCAGCGGGAAGGACAGCGCCAGGCACCCCCGGGCGCCGAGAGCACGCGCCGTCCGGGCTGCGGAGCGGGCGCCCGCCGACCGGCCCCCGACGACGAGGGGAGTCCGCACCCGCATGACGTCGGCGGCGGACCGCAGGGCCGCGTCCAGGGTGGCGGGCGGGGTGGCGATCCTGCGGCCCGCGACCCGCCACGGCTGCTCGAAGAGGACCACCGTGAACCCCTGTGCGGGCAGGGCGCCCGCCAGCGCCAGCAGGTCGGGGGCGTCCACCCCTCCGCCGGCTCCGTGGCTGAGCAGCAGGGTCGCCAGGGGCCTGCGGGCCCGCCGGGTGTGCAGACGTCCCTCGCCGTGGGGGGTGCCGACGGCGCGGACCACTGCCTTCATCACGACGTCTCCTCGAGGGTCGGCCGGAGGTCCGGCTCGACCGGGAGCGCGTCCTCCAGCGGGAGCGGCTCGACCAGCTCCGGACCGTTGTTGCGGACGTTGCTCACCAGCGTGGAGACGGGGTAGGCCTCCAGGGCGCCCGGCGCGGCCGGCACCAGCAGCCCCGTGTCGCCGGGTCGCGTCGGGTCCAGCCACTCGTCCCACCGCTCCGGTGCGACCATCAGCGGCATCCGGTCGTGGATGTGGCCGAGCTGGTCCTCCGCCGCGGTGGTCAGGATCGTGCACGTCCAGCGGAAGCGGGTGGGGTCGTCCTCCGCCTTCGACGGGTCGCGCCAGATCTCGTAG
The DNA here is from genome assembly GCA_902805885.1 of uncultured Nocardioides sp. Taxonomy (GTDB): domain Bacteria; phylum Actinomycetota; class Actinomycetes; order Propionibacteriales; family Nocardioidaceae; genus Nocardioides. Next base: position 40,561 of record CADCUM010000018.1, read on the forward strand.
AGCCCCGCCATGGCCAGTGGCCGGCCGTCGCGGGGCCGGATGAAGTAGGGCTGCTTGACCGGCTTGCCCTTCGGGCCGGTGCGGGAGGTGGCGTACCACTCGAAGTAGCCGTCAGCGGGCAGGAGCGCTCGTCGCGCTGCGAAGGCCCGGCGGAAGGACGGCTTCTCGGCGACCGTCTCCATGCGGGCGTTGATCATCCTGCTGCCGATCGAGGGGTCCTTGGCCCACGAGGGCACCAGTCCCCACGTGAGCGCGCGCAGCTGGCGCTGCGGGGGCTCGTCGGCGCGGCCCGACGGCGGCCGCTGCACGACCGCGTGGACCTCCTTGGTCGGAGCGACGTTGTAGTCGGGCGGCAGGGGCGTCGCGACGCGGTTCTCCACGACCTCGAACTCCTCCACGAGGTCGTCGGCCGCGCGTGACGAGGCGTAGCGTCCGCACATGCCCCCACCCTAGGTCGTGGGAGCGGCCGGGTCAGCGGCGCGCGAGCTCGTCGAGCAGGATGGCGGCGACGTCGTCCGAGCCCGGCAGTCCCTCGATCCAGGCCCGGGGCGCGTGCGCCGGGTCGATCGAGCTCAGCAGCGTGCGCAGCACCCGCACCCGGCGGCCGAGCCGCTCGTCGCGCTCCACCAGCACCGCCACCCGCGACGTACCGAGGCGCGCGATCGTCTCGCCGCGGGCGAACACGGTGCGAGCCGACTCCCCCGCCCGCGCCAGCCGCATGGCGCGCGTGAAGTGGTCGCCGGGGGCGTCGGACGGGTCTCCCGTCCCGGGCAGCTCGCAGACGACCAGCGCGTGCCGGGCGTTGAGGTCCGCGCCCTTCTGTGCCCGGTAGAGCTCGGAGATCCGGCTGCGCAGGTGGGCCTGGCTGGCGAGCCCCGTCAACGGGTCCTCGCAGGAGAGCCGGTGGAGGTAGCCGAGAGTCGTCTCGCTCCAGGCGGTCAGCAGCGCCGACACGGCGTCGTACGACGGGTCGCCCCCGGTCACGGTCAGCCACGTGCTGCGCAGCGACTCGAGCGACTCGGGCAGCGACGCCCCGTCGCGAGCGAGCTCCTCGCCTGCGACGGCGCACGCACCCAGGGGATCCGACCCCGAGGCGAGCGCCTCTCCCACCGCCTCGAACCGGTGCGGCAACCCCAGCCGCTCACCGGGAGACAGCACCCTGCTCGCTCCGGGGTCGACAGCCTCGAGACGTCGCCCTCGCACGGCGAAGATTCCCACGGCTGCTCCCTGATGTGTCGTGCTCGGAGATGGAACGCGGCTCCGGCCCATCCATGACGCGGACCAGACCGATTGCTGGGACGAGATCTCCTCGGACAAGATTTCTGCGAGGGCCACAGCCGGAGGCGTGGTCGGGTCTACAGTCGAGGGGACCACCACCCTCCGGCCAGCGGAAGCCCAGCCCCATGAGCACCAGCACGAGCTCCAGCACGAGCTCCAGCGCGGACCTGGAGACCCTCGGCGACGCCGAGCTGATCTCCGCCGTGCGCGGGGGTGACGTGCAGGCGTACGGCGCTCTCTTCGAGCGGCACGTGGAGGCCGCCCGGCGCCTGGCGCGCCAGCTCGTCTCCGCAGGTGACGTGGAGGACCTGGTCTCCGAGGCGTTCATCAAGGTGCTCCACGTGCTGCAGCGCGGCGGGGGTCCGGACGTGGCGTTCCGGGCCTACCTCCTGACGGCCGTACGACGCCTCCGGGTCGACCGGCTGCGCGCGACCTCCCGCCTGCACACGACCGACGACATGGACGCGTTCGACCCTGGCGTGCCGTTCCGCGACACCGCCGTCGAGGGCTTCGAGAACGCCGCCGCCGCCCGCGCTTTCGCCTCGCTGCCCGAGCGGTGGCAGCTGGTCCTGTGGCACACCGAGGTGGAGGGCAGCAAGCCCGCGGACATCGCGCCCCTGCTCGGCATGTCGGCCAACTCCGTCTCCGCCCTCGCCTACCGGGCGCGCGAGGGCCTGCGGCAGGCGTTCCTCACCCAGCACGCCGGGGAGCTCGAGGAGGACGAGTGCCGCTGGACCCACGAGCACCTCGGCGCCTACATCCGCAACGGCACCGCACGGCGCGACGCGACCCGGGTCGAGCAGCACCTGGGCGAGTGCCGGTCGTGCATGGCCGTCTACCTCGAGCTCAGCGACATCAACTCCAACCTCGCGGGCATCATCGCGCCGCTCCTCCTCGGGGGCCTGGCGGCGGCGTACGTCGGTCAGGCGGCCGCGGGGGGCATCGCCGTGTCGACCGGCGTCAGCGCCGTCGTCGGCCGGGTGCGTGACGCCGTCGTCGCCCACACGGCAGCCTCGTCGGTCGCCGGCGTCGCAGCGACGGTCGCCGTCGTCGGTGGCGCGATGACGATCGGGGCCGGCGCGCCCGACCGGCCCGTCGCCCTGAGCGACCCACCGGCGGCCGCAGCGCCCGAGGCCGGGGCGCCGCTCCCCACCGTGCCGACGAGCCCCGAGCCGGCTCCGGGCGACCGGAGTCGTACGTCCCCGGCGGGGCGGACCCCGCTGGTGATCACGCTCCCCGAGCCGATCCCCACGACCGCGCCCGAGCCCGGCGAGCCCCTCCCGGTGCCGAGCCCCACGCCGTCGGAGGCGCCGACCCCGGCGCCCGCGGGCCCGACCCAGGGCCCGACCCAGGCCCCGACCGAGGCCCCGGCGGACGGTCCGTCCGCGGAGCCCACGACCGACCCGATCGACCTCCCGACCGAGGTGCCGACGCGCGTCCCCGACCCGGTCCCCACCACGGTGCCCACCGTTCCCGTCCCCACGGGGCCGCCCGCTTCCACGCCCACCCCGGACCCGACGCCGAACCCCACGCCGGACCCGACGCCGGACCCCAGCCCGGACCCGCCCGCGCCGGCACCCGACGCGTCCGTCGGCGCCGCAGTGTCCGGGAGCCGGCCCAACTACACGGTCACGGTCACCGTGGCCGGACTCCCCACCGGGGCGACCGGCACGCTCACCGTCAGCGCCGACGACGTCGCGACCATCCGTACGCAGGACCCACGGTGCGAGCAGCAGGCCGGCACCGTCACGTGCACGCTCACCAGCACCACGTCCGCACCGGTGCAGCTGACCGCCACGGCCCCGCAGGGCGGCACCGTGACCGCGACACTGGTCACCGATCCCCCGGACCCCGACCCGCTCGACAACCGGGACGACGTCGAGCTGGACCGGGACGTCGACCCCGTCGCTCCCTGAGTCTCGCTCAGCCGCCCCCGTTGGGGGCTGCCCGCGCCACGCGGCGCGTGCTAGACAGTCGCCATGACCATCACGCGCCTGATCGCCCGGCCCCTGCTCGCCTCGACCTTCGTCGTCGGAGCCGTCAACGCCCTCAAGAACGCGGAGGCCTCGGCCGTCCGGGCCAAGCCGGTCACCGACAGGATCGTCTCGCTCGCCCAGCGCTCCGCACCCAACGCGCCCGTGCCCACCGACCCGGTGACGCTGGTGCGCCTCAACGCCGCCGCCCAGCTCGCCGGGGCCGCTGCCCTCGCCACGGGCAGGGCTCCGCGCATCGGGTCCCTCGTGCTGGCCGCGACCCTCGTGCCCACCACGCTGGCCCGGCACCGGTTCTGGGAGGAGACCGAGCCGGCCGCCCGGGCCGAGCACAGGACCCACTTCGCCAAGAACGCCGCCGTGCTCGGCGGGGTGCTCATCGCGGGCGTGGACACCGAGGGCCAGCCCGGGGTCGCCTGGCGTGCGCGACGGGCCGCCAAGGACGTCCGTCGGGAGGCGCGCCAGCTCGCCAAGGCCACGCGGCGCGAGGCCAAGCTCGCCCGGGCCCAGCTCACCTGAGCCAGGACCCCGGGACGCCGCCTCGCTACCCTGCTCCGGTGAGCGCACCCGAGCCGGCCGAGAGTGCGTCGACCCCCGCCCTGTGGCCGGCGCCCCGGCCGGACGGGCCGGTGGACCGGTCGGTCTCGCTGCCCGGCAGCAAGTCGCTGACCAACCGCGCGCTGCTGCTCGCGGCGCTGTCCGACGGTCCGAGCGTCGTACGCCGTCCGCTGCGGTCGCGGGACACGATGCTGATGGCCCGCGCGCTCGAGGGGCTCGGGACCTCGGTCGTCGACGAGGACGGTGACTGGCACGTCACGCCGGGCCCGTGGGAGCGGGGCACCGAGGTCGACTGCGGGCTCGCCGGCACGGTGATGAGGTTCGTCCCGCCCGTCGCCGGCCTGGCCCGAGGCGCCGTCGGCTTCGACGGCGACCCGCACATGCGCCTGCGCCCGGTCGGGGCGATGCTCGCCGCGCTGACGGCGCTCGGGGTGCGGATCGACGACGAGGGCCGAGGGGCGCTGCCGTTCGTGGTGCGGGGCCAGGGCAGCGTGCCGGGCGGCACCGTGACGATCGACGCCAGCGCGTCCTCCCAGTTCGTCTCCGCGCTCCTCCTCGCCGGGGCCCGCTACGACGACGGCGTCGACGTGCGCCACGTCGGGAAGCCCGTGCCCTCCCTCCCCCACATCGAGATGACCGTCGCGGCGCTGCGCGCCCACGGTGTCGAGGTGGACGACTCCGACGCCGACCGGTGGGCCGTCGCGCCCGGCCCGGTGCGAGCCGTCGACGCCGCGATCGAGCCCGACCTGTCCAACGCCGCGCCGTTCCTCGCCCTCGCCGCCACCACCGGCGGCCGGGTCACCGTCCGCGACTGGCCGGCGCGCACGACCCAGCCCGGCGACGAGCTGCGCGGGATCCTCTCGCTCATGGGCTGCGCGGTGGAGCGCACCGACGCCGGCCTCACCGTCACCGGTCCCGACCGACTGGCGGGCGTCGACCTCGACCTGCACGACGTGGGTGAGCTGACCCCCGCCGTCGCGGCGCTCTGCGCGCTGGCCGACTCCCCCTCCCACCTGCGCGGCATCGCCCACATCCGCGGCCACGAGACGGACCGGCTCGCCGCACTCGCCACCGAGCTGGGCGCCCTCGGGGCCGACGTCGAGGAGCACGACGACGGGCTGACGATCCGCCCGTCGGCCCTGCACGGCGGTGTCTTCCACACCTACGCCGACCACCGGATGGCGCACGCCGCGGTGATCCTGGGCTCCGCGGTCGACGGGGTGCTGGTCGAGGACGTGGCGACGACCTCGAAGACGTTCCCCGACTTCGCCGGGGCCTGGTCGGCGCTCGTCACCGGCGACGCGGGCGGGGAGCACCGGGCGTGACCGGGCGCTACTCCGAGCACGACCACGAGCACTACGAGCGGCCGCGCCGCCGGACCCGTCCGCGCACGAAGGACCGACCCACCTACGACGACGCCGTCGAGGGGCGCGTCGTCACGGTCGACCGGGGACGCTTCACCCTGCTGGTCGACGGGCGCAAGGTCATGGCCATGAAGTCGCGACCCCTCGGGCGCAAGGGCGTGGTGGTGGGCGACCGGGTCCGGGTCGTGGGTGACACGGGGGGCGGCGAGGACCGCCTGGTGCGCATCGTCGAGGTGATCGAGCGGACCACCACCCTGCGCCGTACCGCCGACGACGACGACCCGGTGGAACGCGTCCTCGTCTCCAACGCCGACCAGCTGGTGGTGGTGACGGCCCTGGCCGACCCCGAGCCGCGACCCCGGCTGATCGACCGCGCCCTCGTGGCGGCGTACGACGCCGGGATGGCGCCGCTGCTCTGCCTGACCAAGGCCGACCTCGCGGACCCGGAGACGCTGCTGTCGACCTACCGCTCCCTGGGGGTGCCGTGGGTCGTGACCCAGCTCAAGGGGCCCCACGCCGGAGACCTCACCGAGCTGCGGGAGCGCCTCCACGGACGCACCAGCGTGCTCGTCGGCCACAGCGGGGTCGGGAAGTCCACGCTCGTCAACGCGCTGGTCCCTGACGCCCACCGTGAGGTCGGTGTCGTCAACGCCGTGACGGGGCGCGGCCGGCACACCTCGACCAGCGCGTACGCCCTGGAGCTCCCCGACCGGGCGGGATGGATCATCGACACCCCGGGGATCCGCTCGTTCGGCCTGGCCCACGTCCGGCCGGAGGACCTCATCGGCGCGTTCCCGGACCTCGAGGAGATGACCGAGGACTGCCCACGGGGCTGCACGCACGGCACCGACGAGCCGGAGTGCGGGCTCGACGTCGCCGTCGCCGCCGGGGACGCCGACCAGGACCGGGTCGAGTCCTTCCGGCGGCTCCTCGCGGCGCGGGAGGGCGCCACCGACTGGTAGCGGTCAGCCGCTTCCCGCATCCTCGGCACCCTGGGGAGCCGGAGATCAGCCTCCTCCCCAGACCGCCTCGGCACCGCTCTCGCCCGCCAGGAACACCAGGACCAGCAGACCCACGGCCCCGACCGCGAGGAGGGCGGCGGCGACCCGGCCGAGGGCGCCTCGCGTCGTCCGGGCGCCCGCACCCGACACCAGCGGGGACGGCCCACCCAGCGCCCACGCCCCGAGCCCCGCGACCGCCACGAACGCCAGCGCCCAGGTCTCGAGGAGGTCGCCCCACTCCGAGTGCTTCTCGACGAGCCCCTGGAGGGCGGGGTTGTCGTGGACCATGTCGTTGCCTGCGTCGACGGCGACCAGCGTGGCCGCGGCGACCACGAGCGCCAGCGCCACCAGGGGCCACCGGAGCAGCCAGCGCCACCTCGGCACCGCGGCGTACACCAGCGCCGTCAGCGCCACCAGCGGCCCGAGGACCACGACCGCGTGCACCACCAGCGGGTGCAGGGGCAGCCCGTTGACCTCCATGGGTGCACGATAGGACGACTTCCCGGTCGAGCGTGCCCTGGCAATAGCCTGTGGACATGCCCATCTCCGGTCCGGCCTCCAAGAACGGCTCCCGCGACCACACCGACGACCTCCGACTCGCCCACGTCCTGGCCGACGACGCCGACTCCCTGACCGAGGCGCGCTTCAAGGCCCTGGACCTCCACGTGATGAGCAAGCCCGACCTCACCCCCGTCACCGACGCGGACCGCTCGGTCGAGGAGAGCATCCGGCGGACGCTGTCGCGCGTCCGTTCCCGCGACGCCGTCCTGGGCGAGGAGCAGGGCTCGACCGGCCACAGCCAGCGACGCTGGATCGTCGACCCGATCGACGGCACGAAGAACTTCGTCCGCGGCGTGCCCGTCTGGGCCACGCTCATCGCCCTCGTGGTCGACGAGACGGTGGTCCTCGGTGTGGTCTCGGCGCCCCAGCTGCAGCGCCGCTGGTGGGCGTCGGCCGGGGGTGGCGCGTGGACCGGCCGGTCCCTGCTCAAGGCGACGCAGTGCCGGGTCTCCGACGTACGACGCCTCGAGGACGCGTCGATGAGCTACTCCTCGCTGTCGGGGTGGGACGAGCGCGGTCGCCTCGACGACTTCGTCTCGCTCACCCGGCGGTGCTGGCGCACGCGCGCCTACGGCGACTTCTGGTCGTACATGCTGGTCGCCGAGGGCGCCGTCGACATCGCCGCCGAGCCCGAGCTGGAGCTCTACGACATGGCCGCGCTCGACGTCATCGTGCGCGAGGCGGGCGGGCGCTTCACCTCGCTCGACGGCACGGAGGGACCGTGGGGCGGCAACGCGCTGGCGACCAACGGCCACCTGCACGAGGCGGCGCTCGGCTTCCTCGGCTCGGCCCCCGACGACGACGACCCGGACAGCCCGCGTCGCGGCCCCGGCTCGGTGAGCACGCTGCGGGCCAGGACGCAGCCACCTGTGGCGGACTGAACGGGAGGGGAGCCTGTTGCTCCGCGCCCGGCACTGGCTACGGTGATCCGGTACGACGACCCCCGTGCGGACAGCCTCGTACGACCAGCCCCCGTAAGACCAGCCCGGCGAGAGGTGGCGCGATGAAGATCAGCGACGTGGTGCACAGCAAGTCCAGCCAGGACGTGATCACGATCCGTCCCGATGCCTCCGTGCGCGAGCTGGTCGGTCTGCTGGCCGAGCACAACGTCGGCGCGCTGGTGGTGAGCGAGGACGGCGAGAGCGTGGCGGGCATCGTCAGCGAGCGCGACGTCGTCCGCCGCCTGCACGCGGACGACTCGGTGCTGGACGCCCGGGTCAGCGACATCATGACCACCGAGGTGCACACGTGTGCCGCCACGGACGCGCTGACCGACCTCATGCAGGCCATGACCGAGCACCGCATCCGCCACGTCCCGGTGGTCGCCGAGGGGCGGCTGACCGGCATCATCAGCATCGGCGACGTCGTGAAGAACCGGATCGGCGAGCTGGAGTTCGAGCGCGACCAGCTCGACAGCTACGTCCACCAGACCTGACCCGCTCCCCCGCTGGTCCCTGTCCCCCCCCCACCCCCCCCCACCCCCCACCCCCCCCGCACCCCACCCCCCAGGGAACCCGTCACCGACACACC
>CADCUM010000019.1 GCA_902805885.1 uncultured Nocardioides sp.
GCCGACGCCCGCCCCGGTCCCCGCCCCCACGTCCGCCCCCACGTCCGCACCCGCGTCCGCACCCGCGTCCGCACCCACGTCCGCACCCGCGGACGTGCCGACCGAGGTGCCGGCGGACCGTCCCCCGGACGTGCCGACGCAGGCGGGGATACCGGTCTTCCGGGACGACGAGACGGACGTGGAGTGGCTGCGCGCCCGCTCGGAGAAGGCGGCCCCGCCGCCGCCGCTGGAGGACGTGCCCGCCAAGCCGCTGTTCGCCCCGGACCCGCCCGAGGGGCAGCCGGTCCGCCGCCCCCGGCCGGGCTCCAAGGCTGCCGACCCGTCGCAGTACTGGCCCTGGGACTCCAGCTCGGCCGGCCACACCGGTGCGGGGAGCGACACCGGCGCCGGTACGGGCTCCGCAGCCTGGCCTCCTGGCTGGAGTGCCGCCTCTCCGACCGGTCCCGACGGGCCGGACGGCACCGACGACGACGACCACGTGCCGGGACGGAGCTGGTTCCGCCTCGCGATGACCGTCGCGGTGGTCGCGCTGGTGCTGGTCGCCGGCGTCGCCGCCTACCAGCTCGGGCTGGGACGTCCCGGCGACGACCCCACGCCGTCGCGCGGCACCGATCGGGAGTCGCCCACCACGGCGGCGCCCACCCCCTATCCCGACCTCGTCGCGGACGACTTCGACCCGCAGGGGTCCCCGCCGCGGGACGAGAACGCCGAGCTGGTCCCGGCCGCGGTCGACGGCGACCCGGCGACGTCCTGGCGCACGGTCGACTACGAGCAGGACCTGGGCCCCGGCGGGCTCAAGACCGGGGTCGGCCTGGTCCTCGACCTCGGCGGCACGCGCGGCGTGCGCGAGGTCGTCGTGACGACCGTCGGCGGCGACACCTCGCTGTCGGCGTACGTCACCAGCGAGCGCCTCACCGGCGTCGCCGACCGGACCCCGGTCGGCGACGCCTCCGGCACCGGTGAGCTCACGATCAGCCTGGAGGAGGCCACGACGGGCAGGTACGTCACGGTCTGGCTCACCTCCCTCCCCGCGGTGGAGGGCGGCTTCCGCGGCACCATCGCCGAGGTGCAGGTGCTGGGGTGAGACGGGGGTGAGCGACGCAGAGGACGAGCGGACCGCCGACCGGCCGACGGACGCGGAGCTGCTGCGCGCCCACGTCGACGGCGACCCGGACGCCTTCGGGGTGCTCTTCGGCCGCCACCGCGACCGCCTGTGGGCCGTCGCGCTGCGCACCACCGGCAACCCCGAGGACGCCTCCGACGGGCTGCAGGACGGCATGATCGCGGCCTACCGCCGCGCCGGCTCGTTCCGCGGTGACGCCGCCGTGACCACCTGGCTGCACCGGGTCGTGGTCAACGCGTGCCTGGACCGCCTGCGCGCTGCCAAGGTGCGCCGTACGGAGACGATGCCCGAGGACGTCGAGGACCGCGGGACCCTCGTCGCGGCGGCCACCGAGGAGGACGACCCGAGCGCGGTCGCCGTCGTCTCGGAGCGCCGGCGACGGGTGCTGGCCGCGCTCGCCTCCCTCCCCCCCGAGCAGCGGGCGGCGCTCGTGCTCGTCGACATGGAGGGCTACCCCGTCTCCGAGGTGGCCCTGATGCTGGACTGCGCGGAGGGGACGGTGAAGTCGCGCTGCTCCCGCGGGCGCACGCGCCTCGCCGCCGTGCTCGCCGATCTCCGCCCCGCGACCGGCGACGAGCCGCCCGGGAACCCGCCGCCGACCGGCGACGTCCCAACCACGGCCCCGCCCCGAGGTCCACCGCGCACCTGAGGGTCCGACCCCCCGACCGTTCCCCTGTCCCGTCCCCCGTCCGCCACGCCCCGAGGAGGTGAGCGATGACCTCGTCCGACGACCGGCCCGACCTGCCGCCCGAGCAGGACTCCGTACGACGCCTCCTCGCGGACGCGCGCCACGACGAGCCGGTGCCGCCGGCGGTCGCCGCGCGTCTCGACGCCGCCCTGGCGGAGCTCTCCGCGGACCGCCGAGGGCGTCCGCAGGCTGCCGGCGAGGGGGCGCCCGGGGCGAGCAGCTCCACGAAGCGCGCTCCTGAGGAGCGGACCCGCACCGCACCCGTGGTCGACCTGGCGGCGCGGCGACGTCGCGGGATCGGCACGGCCCTGGCCGCGGCGGCCGCGGTGGTCGTCGCCGGGGTGGGGATCGGGCAGGTGCTGGGTCAGGGCGGCTCCGAGTTCGGTGCCGACGCCGGCAGCGGCAGCGAGGCGGGCGGCGACGCCGAGGGTGGAACGGGTGCCTTCAAGGACGGCGCGGGCGAGAGCGGCCCCGAGTCCGCGCCGGACGACGACCTCTCCACCCTGGACGCGCCCGAGGAGGGCGCTGCGTCGGCCGCCGTGCCGGAGGTCTCCAGCAGCTCCCTGCGCCGCGACCTGCGGGCGGTCCTGGGCACCAGCCGCCGGACGGTACCCGACCCGACCGCCGGCACCCTCCCCGCTCCCGGCCCCGCCTGCGGCCCGGCGGACACCTCGCTGGTCGGGTCCGGCCGGCAGGTCCCGGTCACCCTGGACGGACGACCGGCACTGGCGCTCTACCGAGCCCCGGACGGCACCCGACGCCAGGTCGACGTCTACCTGTGCGGGACCGGGGTGCCCGCCGCGAGCGTCGACCTCCGCACGCGCTGAGCGGGAAGAACGCTGGCCTACGATCGGTTGAGGACCATGTACGACCAGATCCAGCCACCGCACCCGAGCCAGGAGCCACTGACCCGCATGAGCGAGACCACCGCCGCCCGCAACGTGATCATCATCGGCTCGGGGCCCTCCGGCTACACCGCAGCGGTGTACGCCGCCCGCGCGGCACTCGAGCCGCTGGTCTTCGAGGGGTCGGTGACCGCCGGGGGTGCGCTGATGAACACCACCGAGGTGGAGAACTTCCCCGGCTTCCGCGACGGCATCATGGGCCCGGCGCTGATGGACGAGATGCGCGCCCAGGCGGAGCGGTTCGGCGCCGAGCTCGTCACCGACGACGTCGTGGAGGTCGACCTGACGGGCGACCTCAAGGTCGTGAGGACCGCGACCGACACCTACACCGCGCGCGCCGTGATCCTGGCGACCGGGTCCGGCTACCGCAAGCTCGGCCTGCCGCGCGAGGAGGAGCTCTCCGGCCGCGGCGTCTCCTGGTGCGCGACCTGCGACGGCTTCTTCTTCCGCGAGCAGGCGATCGCCGTCGTCGGCGGCGGCGACTCCGCCATCGAGGAGGCGACGTTCCTCACCCGCTTCGCGTCGCGGGTCTACCTCGTCCACCGGCGCGACGAGCTGCGTGCCTCCAAGATCATGCAGGAGCGCGCGTTCGCCGACCCCAAGCTCGAGATGGTCTGGAACTCCGAGATCGCCGCGATCAACGGCGCCGACCGGCTGGAGTCCGTCACCCTCCGCGACACCGTGACCGGCGAGGAGCGCGGCCTCGACGTGACGGGGCTGTTCATCGCCATCGGCCACGACCCGCGGTCGGAGCTGCTGACGGGGCAGGTGGACCTCGACGACGACGGCTACGTCCTGGTCGACCACCCCTCGACCGCGACGAACCTCCCCGGTGTGTTCGCCGCCGGCGACCTCGTGGACCACCACTACCGCCAGGCGATCACCGCCGCCGGCACGGGCTGCGCCGCCGCTCTCGACGCCGAGCGCTTCATCGCCGCGCTCGACCACGAGGCCTCGACGGCCGCCGAGGCCGTCGCCGTCGTGGAGGAGATCAGCGAGCAGGTGCAGACCGCCGGCGCCTGATCAGCTCGGCCACCTCACGCGGCTCGTCCACCCAGAACCCGACCCGGGACACGGTGACCGGGCCGTTCGGGGTCGCCAGCTCCGTCGGCCCTGTCAGCACGAGCTCGAGGTTGGTACGGCTGCTCACGCCCACGAGCAGCAGGTCGCCGTCCTCCGCGGGCTCGACGTGGATCGAGCGGAGCAGGCCGGGCAGCTCGTGGTCGGCCTGGCGGATCACGGCGACCGCGGACAGCGGCACGTCGGTCCTGGCGGTGTGGACGCCGTCGCGCAGGGCGAGCACCTGGTCGTCGAGGAGGTGCGGGCGGACCCGGTAGGCGGCCAGCAGGCCGAGCATCCACAGCAGCCCCCACACCCCGATCACCAGCAGCGGGAGCTGCAGCGACGGCAGCCAGCGCCTCAGCACCACGTCGAGCACCACGACCTCCACCGCGGACCCGAAGATCCACAGCCAGAGCATCGGCGTCACCAGCCGGGCGTAGCCGATGGGGGTGCTGCCGGGGGGCACGTCCGGGCGCCGGGTGGCCCAGCGGCCCAGCGCCCGGTAGAGGGAGAGCTCGGTCCGCAGGGCTGCCCAAGCCAGGCCGCAGACGCGTCGTACGACGTTCATCGGTCCTCCTCCATCAGCGTGGCGAACCGGGCCGCGGTCTCGTCGAGCACGGCAGCGAAGACCTCGAGGCGGTCGTCCGGGACGTCCCCGAACAACCGGGAGGCCAGGTCCGCGTGCCCGGCGACGAGGCCCTCGATGGTGCGGCGGCCCGTCGCCGTGGGCGTGACGAGGGTCGCCCGGCGGTCGTCGGGATGTGCCTGGCGTGTCACGTGCCCGCTGGCGACGAGGCCGTCCACGAGACCGGTGATGTTCCGCGGCGTCACGTCCAACGCCTGCGCCAGGGACTGCTGCGTGCACGGGCCGGACCGGCCGAGGACCCACAGGAGGTGGACACGGGGACCGGTGAGGCCCTGCTCCTTCTCGAACCTCGCCATGTCGGCGGAGACGAGGGCGGAGAGGTGCAGGACCCGGTCGAGCACCGTGGCGGCGTGCGTCATGTGCTGAATGTACTTCACTGTGTTGTCGGTGCACCAATCGGCCACGGGAACAAGTGTCGGAGAGGTGGTGTTGACTGGAGCGTCCCCCCAACCCTCTCTGAAAGGCAGCGCCCGTGGCCGACATCGCCGCCGTGACCGACGCCGAGTTCGACGCTCAGGTCCTCAAGTCCGACAAGCCCGTCCTCGTGGACTTCTGGGCGGAGTGGTGCGGCCCGTGCCGCCAGGTCGCCCCGATCCTCGACGAGCTGAGCAACGAGCACGGCGACAAGATCACGTTCCTCAAGATGAACGTCGACGAGAACCCCGTGACGCCGTCGTCCTACCGGGTGACCGGCATCCCGACCATCAACGTCTACCAGGGCGGCGAGGTCGTGAAGTCCATCGTCGGCGCGAAGCCCAAGGCCGCGCTGCTCAAGGAGCTCGAGAGCTTCATCTGACGGATCGGGCCGGCACGCACGTGTCCGGACCCGTGCCGATGACTGGATCGCCCGAGGCGGCCCGGACCGAGCCGATCGGTCGGGCCGCCTTCGTGCGCACGGGACGTACGACGCCCCACAGCCGGTCCAGGGCCTGCTCGACCTCGTCCTTCCAGGAGATCGCCGTGCGCAGCTCCATCCGCAGCCGGGGCGTGGTCGGGTGGGGACGCTGGGTGCCGAACCCGACGCCGCCGAGGAACTCTGCGGGCAGGACGCACCCGACGGTCCGCCCGCGGGTGTCGCCGTACGCCTCCAACGCCTCGTGGCCGCGCTCGACGAGGTCGCGCGCGACGCCTTGGACCAGGAGCCGGCCGATGCCGCCCCGCCGGCAGCTCGGCTCCACCCACACGGTCGCCAGCACGACCGCGTCGGGCGAGGGCGGCGAGCTGGGCATGGCCTGGGCGCCGGGGAGCCACGCCGCCGGCGCGTAGAGCGCGTACCCGACCAGCTCGTCCCCCACCGTGGCCACCCGGCCACACGCGCCCCACTCGCGCAGCACGGTCGACGTCCACGTCTGCTTCTCGCGCGCCTGCTCGTCCGGGTCGAGACGGTGGCGGTCGACAGCCCCGAGCTGCCAGAACAGGCACGAGCGCTCCGACGGTGGCAGCCGGGCGAGGTCGTCGACCCGCAGCGACGTGGTCCTGCGCGACATGTCGAGAGCCTCCTGGTCGTCGCTCGTGTCCCTTCGTGGCCCGTGCCACCCCGCGGACAGCATCGATGCTATGCCCGTCGGGTGCCTGAGAGGATGGCTCTCATGCGTCGAATCCGCCAGAGCCAGAAGCTCCGAGGTGTCCGGTACGACGTGCGGGGGCCGATCCTCGTCGAGGCCCAGCGGCTCGAGGCCGAGGGCCACCGCGTGCTCAAGCTCAACATCGGCAACACCGCGCCGTTCGGCTTCGACGCACCCGAGCAGATCCTCGCCGACATGATGCACCACCTGCCGGACTCCCAGGGCTACAGCGACTCCCAGGGGATCTGGTCGGCGAGGACGGCGGTGATGCACTACTACCAGTCCCACGGCCTGCGCGACGTCGGCGTCGAGGACGTCTTCATCGGCAACGGTGTCTCCGAGCTGATCTCGATGGTGCTGCAGGCCTTCGTGGACGACGGCAACGAGATCCTCGTCCCCGCCCCCGACTACCCCCTGTGGACGGGGGCGGTCACCCTGGCGGGCGGCACGCCGGTGCACTACCGGTGCGACGAGGCCGACGGCTGGAACCCCGACCTGGCGGACGTCGAGTCCAAGATCACCGAGAACACCCACGCCCTGGTGATCATCAACCCCAACAACCCGACCGGGGCGGTCTACGGCGAGGACACGGTCAAGGCGCTGGTCGACATCGCCCGCCGCCACCAGCTCGTGGTGATGGCGGACGAGATCTACGAGAAGATCCTCTTCGAGGACGCCCGGCACCACCACGCGGCGACGTACGCCGGCAACGACGTGCTGTGCCTGACCTTCTCCGGCCTGTCCAAGGCCTACCGCGTGTGCGGCTACCGCGCGGGCTGGGTGATGATCTCGGGCCCCAGGGAGATCGCCACCGACTTCCTCGAGGGGCTGACCCTCATCGCCAACATGCGCATGTGCGCCAACGTGCCCGCGCAGCACGCGATCCAGACGGCGCTCGGCGGCTACCAGTCGGTCGAGGAGCTCATCGGCCCCGGAGGACGCTTCTACGAGCAGTCGATGCTCGCCGACCGGCTGCTCGACGCGATCCCCGGCGTCAGCAACGTGACCCCGCGCGGTGCGCTCTACTGCTTCCCGCGGCTGGACCCGGAGGTCTACCACGTCGAGGACGACCAGCAGCTCGTCCTCGACCTGTTGCGGGCCAAGAAGATCCTGGTCACCCACGGCACCGGCTTCAACTGGCCCGAGCCCGACCACTTCCGGCTGGTGACGCTGCCGGAGGCGGCGGTGCTCGAGGAGGCGATCGGACGGATCGCCGACTTCCTCGCCACCCGTCGCTGACGCCGTACGGGGGTCCGTAGGCTCTCGCCATGCGCGACGTCACCTACCCCCCTGTCATCTGGACCGCGCTGGCCGGCTTCAAGGCGCTGGGCCAGACCTTCCAGATGACCGGCACCGAGCACGTCCCCCGCACCGGCGGGGTGCTGCTGGCCTACAACCACGTCGGGTACGTCGACTTCGTCTACGGCGGGCTCGCCGCGCGTCCGTCGCGGCGTCTCGTCCGGTTCATGGCGAAGCGGGAGATCTTCGACCACAGGCTCGCGGGCCCGGCGATGCGCTCGTTCCACCACATCCCGGTCGACCGCTCGGCCGGCGAGACGTCCCTGGCGACGGCGCTGAGCCACCTCCAGCAGGGGGAGGCGGTGGGGATCTTCCCGGAGGCCACCATCTCGCGGTCGATGGAGCTCAAGGAGTTCAAGACCGGCGCCGTGCGCATCGCCGCGGAGGCCGGTGTGCCGCTGGTCCCCGTCATCCTGTGGGGCACCCAGCGGATGATGACCAAGGACCACCCGCGCGACTTCAGCCGGGGGAAGACCATCGCGATCACCGTCGGTGAGCCTCTGCACCCCACCAAGGACGACGCGATCGGCCAGACCCGCGACCTCAAGGCGCGGATGACGCGGATGCTGGACGACACGATCGCCGCCTATCCCGCCGACGAGCAGCCCCCTGGCGCGTGGTGGGTGCCCGCTCGTCTCGGGGGGTCTGCCCCCACGCCGGAACGCGCTGCGGAGCTCGACGCCGCCGAGCGGCGGGAGCGGGCCCGGCGGCGAGCCGCCAAGCGTGCCCGTTCCTGATCATTACTTGATCGACTTGCCGACATAGCGATCTGTCGCTTTGTCGACTTGTCGTTTGGTCGCTTCCTGGTGCTGCAGGCGTGTAGCCGCGCGTCCGGCGCGCCCCTGCAGGCCCAGCAGCGCGGCCTCCCTCCAGCCTGAGTCGCTCAGCGACTCATGCGGCAGCCACCTCGGGAGCGCCACCGGTCTGCGGGGACCACCACGGACTCGAGCACTACCTGGGTCATGGGTCGGTCACGGACACGGCAGATCGCTGGAGCCCCATCGCGCACGGCGGGGGCCGACCATGGACTGGTCGCCATGGCGTACCCGGGCCTCGTCAGATCGGACGGTCGTCCCGGTTGCGAGGGTCCATGACGTCGACGATCCGGCGCAGGTCGTCCAGGCTGGCGAACTCGACGGTGATCTTGCCCTTGGACTTGCCGAGATCGACCTTGACCCGGGTCTCGAGGCGGTCGGAGAGGCGCTCGGCGAGATCCGCCAGGCCCGGGGCGAACGGCTTCGGGCGGGCGGTGCGCGTGGCCGGCGAGTCCGAGACCCCCAGCGAGACGATCTCCTCCAGGTTGCGGACCGAGATCCCCTCCGCCGTCACCCGCGACGCCAGGCGGTCCTGGAGCTCGGGGTCCTCGACGCTGAGCAGCGCGCGCGCGTGCCCGGCCGACAGCACACCGGCGGCGACGCGGCGCTGCACCGCGGGGGACAGCTTGAGGAGGCGCAGCGTGTTGGAGATCTGGGGGCGCGACCGTCCGATTCGCTGCGCGAGCTCCTCGTGGGTGCAACCGAAGTCCTCGAGCAGCTGACCGTAGGCCGCCGCCTCCTCGAGGGGGTTGAGCTGGGAGCGGTGCAGGTTCTCCAGCAGCGCGTCGCGCAGCATGTCCTCGTCGTCGGTCTCCCGGACGATGGCAGGGATGGTGTCCCGCCCTGCCTCCTGGGACGCGCGCCAGCGGCGCTCGCCCATGATGAGCTCGTAGGAGTCCTTCCCGACCTGGCGCACGACCACCGGCTGCAGGAGGCCCACCTCGCGGATGGAGTGCACCAGCTCGGCGAGCGCCTCCTCCTCGAAGACCTGTCGCGGCTGTCGTGCGTTGGGGCGGACCTGCTCGATGGGGAGCTCGGCGAACCATGCTCCCGAGACCGTGCCACCGGGGACTGCCCCAGCGGAGGGCGCGCCGGCGGCCGGGCCCCCGGTGCGGGCGGCCGGTGCGGTCGTGCCGAGCTCGCGCGTGGAGGTGGAGTCGTGGACCGCAGGTGACGAGTCGCTGCCTGCGCCGGTCGGGGCAGGACCGGTGGGGATCAGGGAGCCGAGCCCTCGGCCGAGCCCCCGGCGTGGCGGCGTGGCGGCGTTCATGCGGGCGCTCCCTTGCTCGCGATCTCCCGGGCGGCCTCGAGGTACGACAGGGCGCCTGCCGAGGCGGGGTCGTACGTCATCACGGTCTGACCGTACGACGGAGCCTCCGACACCCGTACCGAGCGCGGCACAGCGGTCTTGAGGACCTGGTCCCCGAAGTGGCTGCGCACCTCCTGGGCCACGCCGGCGGCGAGGCGGGTGCGGGCGTCGTACATCGTGAGGAGGATCGTCGAGACCACCAGCGCGGGGTTCAGGTGCTGGCGCACCATGTCGACGGTCTCGAGCAGCTGGCCGAGACCCTCGAGGGCGTAGTACTCCGCCTGGATGGGGATGAACATCTCGCGGCCCGCCACCAGCGCGTTCAGCGTCAGGAGCCCCAGGGAGGGCGGGCAGTCCACGAAGACGTAGTCGAACCGCTCCTCGCCGACCTCGTCGGCCGAGCCCACCCACGGGTGCGCGTTGATGGCGCGGGTCAGACGCTGCTCCCGGGCCACGACGCTGACGAGCTCGATCTCGGCACCGGCGAGGTCGATGGTGGCGGGCACGACCCACAACCCGGGGAGGTCCGGGCACTCGGACATCACGTCGGCGAGGGGCCGTCCGTCCACGAGCATGTCGTAGGTGCTGGGCACGCCGCGCTGGTGGGCGACGCTCAGCGCGGTCGAGGCGTTGCCCTGCGGGTCCAGGTCGATGACCAGGACGCGTTGCCCGAGCTGGGCGAGCCCGGCTGCGACGTTGACGGTCGACGTGGTCTTGCCGACCCCACCCTTCTGGTTCGCGACGACGAAGACCCGCGTCCGGTCCGGGCGCGGGGCGCCCTGCCGACGGAGGCCGCCGGAGCGAGCCAGGACCGAGTGCTGCGCAGCACGCGCCAGCGGGGTGGCGTTGTCATCAACCATCTCAGGACCGTCCGCGAGGTCAGCCGCCGTGCGAACCGGGAAGGGGCTGAGCCGCGTTTCACGTGAAACCGGCGCTTCCTGGTCTGTTTCACGTGAAACATCGCCGGAATCGCCATGGTTCGGTGTGTTGCCCCCCTGTGGATGACCCAGGCCAGCCTGTGGATAGCCCCGCTCAGAGACGCCTGCGGGACCGGTGGATAACTCTCTAGCGGGCGCGCGGGGCGACTCCGCGGACAGCTCCTCAGGACGGTCCTGGGTCACCACGCAGCACCTTTCGCATCGACGATCACGAGGGACGGGCTCGGCGGCCGCGTCGACGTGCCATGGGAGCGGGCACGGGAGTCCAACCTACCCGCGCCGGATCGGCCCAGGCCACCCGGACGACCGTGGTCGGTGGATCCAGCCACGGGGCCCCCAGCGCCGTCACTTCCGGCTCCGCGCACGCCAGCGACGTCAGGGTCCCGCGGGCGGCCTCGATCTCGTCCTGGACCGAGCTCCCCTTCATCGCGACGAGCGCGCCATCGGGTGCCACGAGCGGCATGGACCACTGCAGCAGCCGCTCGAGGGGGGCGACGGCGCGAGAGGTGACGACACCGAAGGTCCGCCCGCCGTGAAGCGTCTCGGCGCGGCCCCGGACGACCTCGACGTGGGTGAGCCCCAGCTCGGCCACGACCTCCTCCAGGAACGTCGTACGACGCAGGAGGGGTTCCACGAGCGTCACCTGGACGTCCGGCCGGACGA
>CADCUM010000020.1 GCA_902805885.1 uncultured Nocardioides sp.
AACCTCTTCGTGGTGCACCTGCGCCACGGGGAGAACGTCCTGGTCCGGCTCAAGCCGTGGCTCATCACCCTGGTCGTCGTCCTCCTCAGCCCCGTCCGGGGTGGCCGGGCCGAGGCCCGCAACGTGATCCGCGCCATGCGCTCGGCGCGGGGGATGCGCCGCCTCACCGGATCCGCCCGACCCGCTCGCTAGACTTCCTCGCGCCTCTCACACACAGGACGTTCTCCCCGTGGCGCAGGTGCACCACGAAGAGGTTGCGGTACATGTAGAAGCCCTTCCAGCCCCCGAGGTCGTGCTGCTGGTCGAAGTCGAGCTGGCGCACGAGACGGGCGTCGCGGATCGCCCAGATCCGCCGACCGGCGCGTCGGGCCCGGATGGCGTACTCCGCGTCGTCGTAGAAGATGAAGAACTCGGGGTCGGGGAGGCCGATCTCCGCCACCACGCTCCGCCGCGCCATGAACCCCTCGAACGCGACGTTCTGCACCTCCACGCGCTCGGGCATGCTGGCTCGGTCGGGGTAGACGGTGTCCACCGCCGAGCGCTTGGGGCGGATCGCGAGCGGGTTGGCGAGGTCGAAGTGGACCGCCGCCTTCTCCACGAGCCGGCCCGACCGGTCCTCGCGGACGGCGATCAGGCAGTCCTCGTCCTGCGCCATCAGGACCTCGAGGCAGTCGGGCGCGGGCACCACGTCGTCGTCCATCAGCCACACGCGGTCGAAGCCCGCGTCGTACGCCGCACGCACGCCGTGGTGGAACCCGCCGGCGCCGCCGAGGTTGGCGTCCATGGTGGTCACCCGGAGCGGCAGGTCGTCGCGTGCCGCCAGGACCTGCGCGGTGTGGTCGGTGCTCGCGTTGTCGACGACCACGACCGCGTCGGGACGCCTGGTCTGCGCGGCGAGGCCGTCGAGCATGCCGACCAGCAGCTCGGCCCGGTTGTAGGTGACGACCACCACCGCCACGGTCTCGGCGACGGTCTCCGGGGCGGGCACCGGGGCGGGCCCTGGGCCGGTCTCGTCGGTGGGGAGGGAGGCGCTCACGCGAGGTACCGGACGTGGCCGTCGAAGTCGCCGGCGATGCCGGCGCGCATGGCGCGGGCGCTCAGCCTCAGCCGGGCCAGGCTGGGCCGGGTGAAGGAGTAGAACCACAGCGTCTTGACCACGAACGCGAAGGCGTGGAGGGGGCCGCGGTAGTCGCGCTGGTTGACGAGGTTGTTGCGGGCCATGCAGTAGTGCTTGAGGTCGCTGGGCGAGTCGTTGTAGGTGGTGGCGCCGAACATCATCGGCGTCCCCAGGTTGCCGACGCTGGGGTGGCGGACCGTGGCCGTCACGACGGTGGCCACCCGGGCGCCGGCCTCCTCGGCGCGGAGCCGGTACTCGTGGTCATCGCCCCAGATGAAGAACTCCTCGCGCGGCAGGCCGACCCGGTCGACCAGCTCCTTGGTCACGAGCACGCCGTTGAAGGGGATGACGATCCCGTCGATGCGGTCGGCCCGCGCGGCGCGTCGTACGCCGGCGACGTCGTGGACGACCCGGGTGCTGCCCGGCAGGCGGATCGGGAAGACCAGGCGCTCGGGGTCGGCCTCGTCCACCACGACCGGGCCCCAGAAGTCGAGGTCGTCCTGGTGGGCCAGCAGGGTGGTCAGGCAGTCGGGGTCCGGCAGGCCGTCGTCGTCCATCAGCCAGACGAGGTCGGCGTCCTCGTCGATGGCCCAGGCGAGACCGTCGTGGAACCCGCCGGCGCCCCCACGGTTGGTGGTGAGCGAGCGGGACAGCAGCGGGACCTCGCCGGTCGTGGTGCGGCCCGCCAGCCACGCCCCCGTGCCGTCCGTGGAGGCGTTGTCGACCACCAGGACCGCCGCGACACCGTCGGTCTCACCGAGCCGGGCGACCAGGCGCTGGAGCAGCTCGAGGCGGTTGAAGGTGACCACGACCGCGACGGTGCGCGGCCTGGGTCCGGAAGTCACGGCGACACCCTACGGGTCACCGGGGGTGGTTCAGCACACGGCGCCGAGGTCCTCGGCCTCGTTCGCGGCGTACCCCTGGGCCAGCGAGCCGACCGAGCCTCCCGTGAGCGGGGGCGCCTCGGCGGGCGGAGCCGGCGTGGCCGCCGGAGCCTCGGACGTGGGCGGCGCCTGGGCCTCGGACGGGGCGCCGGAGGTGGCGGGTGCCTCGGCCACCTCGGCCGTATCGGCCGGCTGCTCGGCGGGCTCGCCGGATTCCTCGGCGGGCTCCTCGGCGGGCTGCTCCGTGGGCCGGGGCGCCGGCTCGCCCTCGGCGCGCGCGATCGCCTCGGCCACCTTGCGCTGGACGAGGGCGATGTCGGGGTCGGCCGTGTTGATCATCGGCGGCACCAGCGACAGCGTGGCGATCTTCTGGGAGCGGGCCTTGAGGGCGAGCTCGACGAAGCGGTCCACCTCGTGACGGGGCAGGTCGGTGGAGACCATGTTGGTGCCGGCGGCGGCGATGCTCTCGAAGTTGCGCAGCGCGTCCTGGGGGCTGATCTGCTGCAGCATCGCGGCCATGACGCACTTCTGCCGGGCCATCCGCGAGTAGTCGTCCGAGCCCTCCCGGGCGCGGGCGAACCAGAGCGTGTCGTGGCCGTCCAGCGTGCGGGTCCCGGGCTCGATGTGGTGGAAGCCCTTCTCGTGCGGCAGCCCGACCGGGATGGGCTGGCGGACGTTGAGCTCCACGCCGCCCACCGCGTCCACGAGCTCCTTGAACCCCTCGAGGTTGACCATGGCCCAGTAGTTGACCTCGAGGCCGGTGATGCCCTCGACGCCCATGACGGTCGCGTCGACGCCGGGATTCTTCGACCCCTTGAAGAGCTCGGCGTGGTCCAGCGCCCACGTCGACAGGCTGTTGAGGTACTGCCCCTCGACGTCGAAGCCCTTCGGGAACCGCTCGTCGAGGACGGAGCCCTCGGCGAAGGGGAAGTCCTGCATGTTGCGCGGGAGGGAGATGAGCACCGTCCTGCCGGTCTCGGCGTCGATGCTCGCGACGGTCATCGCGTCCGGGCGCAGGCCCCAGCGCCCGGCGCCGGAGTCACCACCCATCAGCAGCACGTTGTAGCGGCCCTGGTGGGCGCCCACCGCGTCGCCGGTGCCGAACATCGAGATCATGAACTCGCGCTGCACGCCCACGACGTGCGCGCCGAAGAGCAGGGAGCCGGCGACCGACAGGCTCAGGAACCCGTTCACGCCCACGACCGCGAGCCGGTGCTGGCGCTGGAGGGTGAGCGGCTGGCCGAGGCGCCAGGCGTCCATGAAGAGGTAGGCCCAGCCGACGGCCAGGGCCATCAGCGCCAGGCGCACGAGCTGCAGCAGCGTGGTGTTGGTGCCGGCCCAGAACGCGACGCCGTTCCAGAGGACGGAGGCCGCCACGGCGACCAGGCCCAGGGACAGCAGCGCCAGCCAGGTCCACAGCGCGATCCGGCCCACCCGGCGGTTGCCCGTCGAGAGCTGCGCCGATCCCGGGACGACGAGCGTCATCACCATCAGCATCACGGCGCGGCGGAACCGCACGCGCTGGGCTCGGTCGTCGGCCGAGAACCGTGCGACGTGCGACCCGGAGGACGATGCGGGCGGCATGGGGGTGCCTCTCTGCTGGGGGAAGTCAGCGCCTCCAGTATCACCAGCCCCAGGCGTCACACGGGGGTGCGACGCGCCGACACGACACGCACTCGTCGGGCCCGGGCGTGGGTCAGACCTCGCGTCCCTGGTCGATCTCCGCCTTGCGGGCCAGCCGGTGGGACCGCCGGATCTCGGCCTCGCGCTGGCGCCGTACGTCGTCGGGCGACTCGGTCGCCAGCGGCGGGACGGGCCGCGGCCTCCCGTCACCGTCGATCGCCACGAAGACGAAGTAGGCGCTGGCGACGTGCACCGGGCTGTCGGCGGCGTCACCCCATGGCTGCGCCTCGACCCGCACCCCGATCTCCATCGAGGAGGTGCCGGCCCAGTTGACCTGGGCGTAGGTCTTGATGATGTCGCCGACGTGCACCGGCGCGAGGAACGTCATCTCGTCCATGGCGGCGGTGACGGCCGGACCGCCGCTGTGCCGGTGGGCGACCGCGCCGGCCGTGGAGTCGGCCAGCTTCATGATGTCGCCGCCGTGCACGTTGCCGAGGAGGTTGGCCTCGCTGGAGTGGGCCATGATCCCGAGGCCCACCCGGCTGTACGACGGCGGCCGCGCGGCCTGCTCGCCGCGTCGGTGCTCGTCCCGCTCGATCATGGGCCGCACGGTAGCGTCACCTCCCATGGCAGATCGTCCCCGCGGCTCCGGCACCCCCGAAGAGGGGACCCCTGAGTACGAGTGGCTCTACGGGAAGAAGGGGCAGGCACCGTCCGACGACGCCACCCGGGTGGTACCCACCCAGGCCGCGCGGCCGGACGAGACCCGGGTGATGCCGGCGACCCGCCCGGCGCCCGCTCCGACCGGCGGCCGGCCCGCCGCGGGCGCTCCTCAGCCGGCTCCCCGGCCCGCGCCCGAGCGCCCGGCCAAGGTCCAGCGCGCGCGACGCTTCCCGCGGTTCCGCTTCCGCTTCGGTTTCCTCAAGCTGCTCCTGCTGCTGGTCCTGGCGTTCCTGGTGGGCGTCCCGATCTACGCCTACTCCCAGATCGAGAAGGTCGACGCGGAGCCGGAGGGCAAGCGCCCGAAGGACCAGCCCGGCACCAACTACCTCATCGTCGGCTCCGACAAGGCCGACGACCTGACGAACGAGCAGCGCGAGGCGCTCCAGACGGGGCCCCGCGGCGGGACCAACACCGACACGATCATCGTGCTGCACACCGGCTCGGGCCCGGACACGATGATGTCCATCCCCCGCGACACCTTGGCGGAGGTGCCCGGTGAGGGCACCCGGATGATCAACTCCGCGTTCTCCGTCGGCGGGCCGCCGCGGCTGGTCGCCACGGTGGAGCAGCTGACGGGGATCCACATCGACCACTACGTCGAGCTCGGGTTCGGCAGCGTCATCAACACCGTCGACGCCCTCGGCGGGGTGGAGGTCTGCCCCAAGACGGCGATGAAGGACCCCAAGGCCCGGCTCGACGTCGAGAAGGGCTGCCAGGAGGTCGACGGCGAGACGGCGCTGGCGTACTCGCGCTCCCGCTACGTCAGCGCGCTGAGCGACCTCGACCGGGTGGCCCGGCAGCGCGAGGTGATCTCGGCGCTGGGCTCGAAGGCGAAGTCCCCCTGGACGTTCGTGAACCCGCTGCGCTACTGGCGGGTCAACCAGGCCGCCGCCGACGCCATCCGCATCGACGAGGAGATGAACCCGATCGACCTGGGCCGGTTCGCCCTCGCGATGACCGGGGACAACCGGACCTGCACCATGCCCAACCTGCCGGCGCCGAGCGACCCCAACCGCCTCGTCCCGGACCCCGACCGCGCCCCGGCCGTCTTCGAGGCGATCATCGCCGACGAGCAGGTCCCGAAGGCCTCCTGCACCCCCACCGGCCGAGCCCGCCAGTAGTCGAACGGGTCCTTCCGGCCCCTCGAGGCGGAACAACGCGGAGTCACGCCGCGGCCCTCGGCGTGTCGGCGCGGTGCTCCGGTCCGAGCGGCCCGTCCGGCCCGGAGAGCTGGCGGACCACCCACCGCACGTACGACGGCGAGAGCATCACCTGCTCCCACGTGAAGCGCAGCACCAGCCACCCGCTCACGACGAGGGCGTTGTAGCGCGCACGGTCGCGGTCGTGCTGGCGGCGGCCGGCGTGACTCCCCCACGAGTCGGCCTCGATGGCGATGCCGCGCAAGGGCTCGGCGAGGTCGGGATGGATGACCTGGCCGGCGATCTCCACGGCGTGCTGGGGCACCACGTCGAGGCCCTCCTCGGTCACGATCCCCCGGAGCACCGACTCGAACGGGTTGGCGGCCCGGCCATCGGCGTACGACGCGACCCGGCGCGCGCGGGCCGCGCCCGGTCCCCGCAGCACCTGCGCCCCGTGCAGCAGCGCGTCGCGGGTCACGTCGTCGTGACGCAGTGCCGAGTCCGCCACGGCGAGGGCCTCCGGGAAGGGCAGGTCACGCGAGCAGTCGAGGACCGTGCGCACCGGTGAGGTCACGCCGTCGAGGACCTCCGCGGGCGCGTACGTCGTCCAGTGCAGGACCGCCTCACCCCGGGTGTCGGCGGTGACGCTGCGGTCCGGGCGGATGCCGACGTGCGGCCGCTCCGGCACGTGTGCCACCTCCCAGCCCCAGTGCTGCGCAGCAGAGAGATGGCACACGACTCCGTGCAGCCTGCCCGCCTCGCGAGCGGCCGCCTCCGCCCCGGGGAGGCCGTACCGTCCTCGCGAGAGGCGTACGACGGCGCCCCGCGCCACGGCCGTGCGGAGCCGTCGGCGGGAGGACAGCCGCGCGATGTCGCAGGTCCGACCGACGCCGCCGAGGCGGGTGAGCGCGGCCCGCCGGACGATGTGCGCGCCTTCCGGACACTTCCGGTCGGGAGGGCCGGGACAGCCCTTGTGTCGCCCGAGGGACCGCCGTACGCTCGACGATATATCGCGATAGTCCAGCGATAGATCACGTAGCAACGGAGGATCGGCATGGGACACCACTGGCCGGGCATCGACTCGCCCCGCGACGACCACCACGACGACACGGACGAGACGGACGAGGCCCCCGCGGGGGTCCACGACCGCGCCCCCGCCTGGGGCGCCGGCTGGGGCAGCTGGGGCGTGCACGACGACCGCCGCGCTCGCCGCCGCGGGCCGGCGGGCGCGCCGCCGTGGCTGCAGGACCTGATCGGGCTGGGAGCACCGCAGCGCCCCGCCAACCGAGGTCCTCGCGTCAAGCGCGGAGACGTGCGCTCCGCGATCATCGACGTGCTGCACCGCGCCGGCCAGGCCGGTGAGTCGATCAACGGCTACCAGGTGATCCAGCAGATCTCCGACCTCAGCGGCGGCGAGTGGCGCCCCTCCCCCGGCTCGGTCTACCCCACGATCCAGCAGCTGCAGGACGAGGGGCTCGTCGAGAGTGACGACGAGCGCGGGCGCCGCACCATCCGGCTGAGCGCCGAGGGCACGACCTGGGCGACCGAGCACGCCGACGAGCTCGCCGCCGTCTGGGCGCCGTTCGAGCGGGCCGTGGCCGACGCGTCGGCCCCCGCCCAGGGCGCGGACATCAAGGGCGAGATCGGCCAGGTCATGAGCGCCGTCTGGCAGCTGGCCACCCAGGGGTCGGAGCAGCAGAAGCGCGCCGCGCTCGGCGTGCTGGTCGAGACCCGCCGCAAGCTGTACGGCATCCTCGCCGACGGCCGCGACGGCCAGGCCCGGTGACACCGGTGGACCCGCGGCAACGCATCGGGGACGCCGAGCGCGAGCGGGCGACGAGCCTGCTCGCGCAGCACTACACCGACGGCCGGCTCGAGCACGAGGAGTACGACGAGCGGCTGGACGCGATCTGGACGGCCCGCACCCGGCACGACCTCGACGTCGTCTTCAACGACCTGCCGCGACAGCTGGGCCCCGTCCGGCCCGCGGCACCGACGCCGCCCGTCGTACGACGTGGTCGCCGGCCGATCCCGCTGCTCCCGGTCCTGGCGATCCTGATCGGCCTGTCGATCCTGCTCGAGGCGCCGCTGTGGCTGGCGATCTTCCTGCTGCCGGTGCTCAACGGGCGACGGGCCGGGCACCACGGGTTCGCGGCGCACGGCTGTCCCCCGCACCTGCGCGACGCCTACCGCCGCTGAGCGCGTGCGGAGCAGCGCGCGTCAGAGCTGCGACTGCACCCCCGCCAGCAGCTGGCGGGCCATCACGATCCGCTGGACCTGGTTGGTGCCCTCGTAGATCTGGGTGATCTTGGCGTCGCGCAGCATCCGCTCGACCGGGTAGTCGCGGGTGTAGCCGTAGCCGCCGAGCACCTGGACCGCGTCGACGGTGACCTGCATCGCGACGTCGGAGGCGAAGCACTTCGCGGCGGCCCCGAAGAAGGTGAGGTCGGCGTCGCCGCGCTCGGAGCGGCCGGCGGCGGCGTACGTCATCTGCCGGGCCGCCTCCACCTTCATGCCCATGTCGGCCAGCATGAACTGCAGTCCCTGGAAGTCGGCGATCGGCTTGCCGAACTGGCGCCGCTCCTTGGCGTACTCCAGCGCGTGGTCCAGCGCGCCCTGGGCGATGCCGACGGCCTGGGCAGCGATGGTGACGCGGGTGTGGTCGAGGGTCTTCATGGCGGTGGCGAACCCGGTGCCCTCGTCGCCGATCATGCGGTCGAGGGGGATGCGCACCTGGTCGAGGTAGACCTCGCGCGTCGGGCTGCCCTTGATGCCGAGCTTCTTCTCGGGCGCACCGAAGGAGACGCCCGGGTCCGACTTCTCGACGACGAACGCCGAGATGCCGCCACGGGTCTTCCTCTCCGCGTCCGTGACCGCCAGGACGGTGTAGTACTCCGACTCGCCGGCGTTGGTGATCCAGCGCTTGACCCCGTCGAGCACCCACGCGTCGCCGTCGCGGACGGCGCGGGTCCTCATGCCTCCCGCGTCCGAGCCCGCCTCAGGCTCGGACAGCGCGTAGGAGAACCCGCCCTCGCCCCGGGCGAGCGCGCCGAGGTAGCGCAGCTTCTGCTCCTCCGACCCGGCGATCTGCACCGGCAACGAGCCGAGCTTGTTGACCGCGGGGATCAGCGAGGACGCCGCGCAGGCCCGTGCCACCTCCTCGATGACGATGACGGTGGCCAGCGCGTCGGCGCCGGCGCCGCCGTACTCCTCGGGCACGTGCGGGGCGTGGAAGTCCGCGGCCAGCAGCGCGGCGGCCGCCTCGTGCGGGTAGCGCGACTCCTCGTCCACGGAGGCGGCGTACGGCGCCACCTTCGCGTCGCACAGGTCGCGCACGGCCTCGCGGATCGCCAGGTGCTCCTCGGACAGGCCGTAGAGGGGGAAGTCGCTCATGGTCGGATTCTAGGACGTCCAGCCTTCGACCCCGCGCGGACTATCGTGTGGGCATGGCCACGTCTCCCGAGTCCCAGACGTCCTGGCAGGACCCCGCCGCCGTCGAGCTGATGCTCGACGAGCTGGAGACGTGGGCGGTGGTCGGGCTGTCCGGCGACCGCAGCCGCACGGCGTACTCCATCGCCGAGCTGCTCCAGCGCCGCGGCAAGCGCATCGTGCCCGTGCACCCGGACGCGCCCACGGTGCTGGGCGAGCAGGGGTACGCCACGCTCGCCGACGTGCCGTTCCCCGTCGACGTGGTCGACGTCTTCCGGCGCTCCGAGGCGGCCGGCGAGTTCGCCGACCAGGCGGTGGCGGTCGGCGCCAGGGCGGTGTGGTTCCAGCTCGGGGTGGTCGACCAGGACGCCTTCGAGCGCACCACGGCCGCGGGCGTCGCCATGGTGATGGACACCTGCCCCGCGATCGAGTGGCGCAAGCGCGGCCGGTGAGGGACACCTCATGAAGGACACCGGATGAAGGACACCGGATGAAGGACACCGCATGAAGGACCTGGTCGTCCCGCCCGGACCGGGGCTGCCGGACGGCCTGGTGGTCCCCGCGGCCGACCTGGTCGAGCGGTTCTCCCGATCGCCCGGCCCGGGCGGGCAGTCCGTGAACACCTCCGACAGCCGGGTCGAGCTCGAGTACGACGTCCGCTCGGCCAGCAGCCTCAGCGCCGGCCAGCGGGCGCGCGCCCTGCGCCGCCAGCCGGGCGAGGTCGTCGCCATCGCCGCCTCCGAGCACCGCTCGCAGCACCGCAACCGGGTGGCCGCCCGCGAGCGGCTGGCCGCCCTGCTCGGCGAGGCGCTGGCGCCGCCGCCCCCGCCGCGGCGTCCGACCCGGCCCACGCGCGGGTCCAAGGAGCGTCGGCTGGAGGAGAAGAAGCAGCGCAGCCGCACGAAGTCGCTCCGCGGCCGGGTGCGGGACTAGCGGCGGCTACAGCGCGACGGACCCCTCGGCCGGCAGGACGCCCCCGAGCTGCGACAGCGCCTCCTCCATCACGCGCTGGACGTCGAGGGTGTCCTGCAGCGGCACGACCGGGCTCTCGGTGAGCCCAGCAGCGAGGCACTCGCCGACGTGCACGACCTGGTGGGCGTAGCCGCGCCCGGTGGCGGGCAGGTCGATCGTCTCGTGGTCGGCGCGGCCGTTGCGGCGTACGACGAGGCGCGTGGGGTGGTAGAACGGCGGCTCGATCTCGATGGAGCCGCCGGTGCCGGCGATGATCGCCCGCTGCGGTGTCGCGGAGCTGAGGGAGCACATGACGGACGCGGCGCGTCCGTCGTCGTGCGACAGCAGCAGCACCGCGGAGGAGTCGGTGCCGTTCGGGAACAGCGTGCCGGTCGCGGCGACGCGGTCGGGGGTGCCGAGGAAGTGCTGCGCGAGCGAGACGACGTAGACGCCGAGGTCGAGGACGGCGCCGCCACCCAGGGCGGGGTCGAACAGGCGGCTGGCGGGGTCGTACTCGCGGTAGGCGCCGAAGTCGGCCTGGACCGTCAGCAGGTCACCGATCTCGCCCGCCTCGACGAGCTCCTTGGCCCGCAGCACGGCCGGCTGGACGCGGGTCCACATCGCCTCCATGCAGAAGACACCCGCCTCGCGCGCGGCGTCGGCGACCCGCTGCGCGCCGGCGACGGTCGCGGTGAAGGACTTCTCGACGAGCACGGGCACGCCCGCCTCGATCGCGGCGAGGGCGAGGTCGTGGTGCTGGGGGTGCGGCGTCGCGACGTAGAGCACGTCGATGTCGGCGGAGAGCAGGTCGCCGTAGGTGAAGGCGCCGGCGATGCCCTGCTGCTCGGCGAAGACGGCCGCGCGCTCCGCCGTACGGCTCCCGACCGCCACCGCCTCGGCGTCCGGGACGTGCGGGAAGTCGCTGAGGAACGCCTCTGCCATCTTGCCGGTCCCTGCGATGCCCCAGCGAGTCGTCATCCCGCGAGCCTAGGGGCGGCGGGACGACCCGCGATCGTGCGCACCACAGTGCGGACGACCAGCTCGAGAGGGCCGCGGACGCCGGCGGCCCTCAGCACCAGTCCCGTGCCCAGCAGCAGCAGCACGTGGAACAGGTAGCTCTCCCGCAGGTCGGCCGGGACGACGTCGGTCCCGAGGACGACCAGGTGCAGGGAGTAGAGGCTCAGCGTCATCGTGCCGGCGCCGAAGAGGAGCGCCACCGCCCGTCGGCTCGTCGGCCCCGCCGCGCCCAGCAGGAGCAGGACGGCGCCGAGCACGAGCATCGCCGAGCCGGTCGTCGCCGCGAGGTCGAACGGCGTGGCGGTGTGGGGGGCCACCACGAGCAGCCACTCCCAGCCACCGCCGGTCGGCGTGCTGCCCGGGAGCCCTGAGGAGATCCGGTCCAGCAGGGCGGCGCCGTCCGGGTCACTGGCGGGCGGGTCGGCCACCAGCCCCGCCCGGACGGACGGGACAGCGGTGAGCAGGCGCGAGGCCCCCGTCGCCACGACGGCGAGCAGCGCCCCTCCGGCTGCCAGCGCGGACGCCGTACGGCGCGACGTCAGGTCGAGGCGCCCGACGGCGAGGCCGACGAGGAGGTAGGCCAGCCACGGGACAGCCGGGTAGTAGCCGGTGAACGTGAGCTCGGCGAGCAGGCCTCCGGGGTCCTCGACCAGCCGCCCCGGCGTCGGGCTGTCGAAGCCGCGCTCGGGGAGCCCGGGGCGCACGACGTGGGACAGGACGGGCGCGCAGACGACCCAGACCGCCGCCAGCAGGGCCAGGGGGCGGGCCCGCAGCCCGATGAACGGGGTGGCGAGCACGAACAGCAGCCCGTAGTAGGTGAGGATCACCGCGATCCCGGAGTCGAGCGTGCCGAGGCCGAGGCCCAGGGCCGCGACGAGCAGGGCCCGGACCAGGAGCCCGAGCGAGGCGCGCCCTCGGTCCCGGCCACGGACCGGGTCCTGACGGCCCGTCACCAGGGCGATGCTGACGCCGGCCAGGACCGCGAAGAGCGCGGACGCCCGCCCGCCGGCCAGCCACTGCGCCACCGTGAGGGAGCCGTCGGAGGTGCGCTCGTCGAGGACGTGGGTGGCGACCATGCCCAGCAGCGCCAGGCACCGCGCCACGTCGACGGCGACGAGGCGGGCGGAGGTGGGCCGCTCGCTCAGAAGCCGGTCCGTCGCGGGCGCTCCGACGCCTCCCGCACGGCGGCCCCCTTGGCGTGGGCGGTCTCGGCGAGGCCCTGCTGGTAGTCGAGGAGCCGCTGCTGGAGCTCGCCGTCGGCGGTCCCGAGGATGCGCGCGGCGAGGATGCCGGCGTTCTTGGCGTTGCCGATGGCGACGGTCGCCACGGGGATCCCGCCGGGCATCTGCACGATGGAGAGCAGCGAGTCCATCCCGTCGAGGTAGGCGAGCGGTACCGGCACGCCGATCACCGGCAGCGGCGTCAGGGACGCCAGCATCCCGGGCAGGTGCGCGGCCCCGCCCGCCCCGGCCACGACCACCTTCAGCCCGCGGGTGTGCGCCTGCCGGCCCCACTCGACCATCTCCGTCGGCATCCGGTGGGCCGAGACGACGTCGGCCTCCCAGGCCACGCCCAGCTCGGTGAGGACCTCGCCGGCGGCCTGCATGACCGGCCAGTCGGAGTCCGACCCCATCACGATCCCGACCAGGGGACGCTGCCCGTCGTCCACTGCTGCCTCGTTCACTGCTGCCTCGTCCCTTGCTGCTCGTCGTCCACCGCTGCCTCGTCCACTGCTGCCTCATTCACTGTGGTCTCCCAGGTCGCCCCGGAACCACGCGGCGGCGTGCCGCGCGCGCTCGAGGCAGTCGTCGAGGTCGTCGCCGTAGGCGTTGACGTGGCCGACCTTGCGGCCCGGCCGCAGGTCCTTGCCGTAGAGGTGCACGCGCAGGTGCGGGTCGCGCGCGAAGGCGTGGGGGTAGCCGTCCCAGAGGCGGCCGGTGTCGTCGGGGCCGCCGAGGATGTTGACCATCACGGTCCACCGCTCGCGGGCCGACGGGGAGCCGAGCGGCAGGTCCAGGACCGCGCGGAGGTGGTTCTCGAACTGCGAGGTGACCGCGCCGTCCTGGGTCCAGTGCCCGGTGTTGTGGGGTCGCATCGCGAGCTCGTTGACCAGGACCCGGCCGTCGGTGGTCTCGAAGAGCTCCACGGCGAGGATGCCGGTGACGTCGAGCTCGCCGGCGATCCGCAACGCGATGGACTGGGCCTGCCCGGCGAGGTCGGGGTCGAGGTCGGGCGCCGGGGCGACGACCTCGTGGCAGATCCCGTCCAGCTGGGTGGTCGCCACCACGGGGTACGACGCCGCCTGGCCGCTGGGCGAGCGGGCCACGATGGCGGACAGCTCGCGCCGGAAGTCCACGAGCTCCTCCGCCAGGACCTGCACCCCGGCCGCCCGGGCGGCCTCGAAGGCGGCGCCGGCACCGGCGGGCTCGCGGACGACCCAGACCCCCTTGCCGTCGTACCCGCCGCGCGTGGTCTTCAGGACGCACGGCAGCCCGAACGCCTCCACGTCGGCGACGCTGTCGACCACGGCGTTGCGCGGGCACGGGACGCCCAGCTCGGCGAGCCGGGCCCGCATCACCGCCTTGTCCTGGGCGTGGACGAGGGCGTCCGGACCGGGTCGTACGGCGATGCCGTCGGCCGCCAGGGCCCGGAGGTGCTCGGTGGGGACGTGCTCGTGGTCGAAGGTGACCGCGGTCGCGCCGGCGGTGACCGTGCGCAGCGTGTCGAGGTCGCGGTAGTCGCCGACGACGTGGTCGGGGACGACCTGGGCCGCGGACACACCCTCGGCCTCGGCGAGCAGGCGCAGCGGCAGGCCGAGCGCGATGGCCGGCTGGGCCATCATCCGGGCCAGCTGACCGCCCCCGATCACGGCCAGGGTCGGCGCCGACCGGGAGGCCCGGGGGGCGGGGACGAGGGCGGGGGCGGGGTCCGCGTGCACGCGGCGAGCCTATAGAAGGCGCTCGCCGGGCCCGGCGTCAGTCGACCAGCTGGCCGAGCTGCTCCGCCGCCTGCTCGCTCGCCCGCTCCGCGAGCTGCTCCACCGCGGGGGCCTCGAAGCGGAGCCCGCGGCCGCGGTGGGTGGTGATGAGGACCGGCCGCTGGGCGTTGTCGCCGAGCTTGCGGCGCAGCCACCCGAGGTGCACGTCGATGGT
This sequence comes from uncultured Nocardioides sp., assembly GCA_902805885.1. GTDB lineage: Bacteria > Actinomycetota > Actinomycetes > Propionibacteriales > Nocardioidaceae > Nocardioides. The sequence goes on from CADCUM010000020.1 coordinate 14,036, forward strand.
CTTGGAGCTGGTGAAGAACGTCGTCTGCCAGACCTGGGCCATCAGGTCCTCGCGGGACACCACGTGGCCGGCTCGTCGCATGAGCGCGTGGAGGAGGTCGAACTCCTTGCGGGACAGGGACACCTCGACCCCGTCGCGCCACACCTGGCGGGTCGCGGGGTCCAGGCGCACGTCCTGTACGGCAAGCACCTCCGAAACATAGGGACACCGAGGCCTCCGCGGGGGCCGAACCCGCTGAACTGGCCGGCTGGTCTGGTCCAGCGGGCGGTCAGCGGCGACGTGCGGCGACGGGCTCCACCAGCCCGAAGCCGCGGACGGGCCGGGCCGGGAGCCGGCGGTGCTCCCACTCGTCGGGAGGCAGCAGGTCGGCGGTCGCCTGGTCGAGGATGATCCGGTTGCGGCGGGCGACCTGGGTCAGCCGGGCCGCCATGTTGACGGGCGGGCCGAAGACGTCCCCGAGCCGCTGCACCACCGGTCCGCTGGCGAGGCCGATGCGGACGTCGGGCATCTTCGAGTCCCGCCCGATCACGTTGATGATGCCCTCGGCGACCGTCAGGGCCGCCTCGGCGTCGGCGACCACGAAGAGCACGGAGTCGCCGAGGCTCTTGATGATCCGCCCCCCGGCCCGCGAGACCACGTCGTGGCACCGGCTCTCGAAGACCTCGACGAGGTCGCCGATCTCGTCGCGGTCGAGCTGGTTGGACAGCGCCGTGAAGGACACCAGGTCGGCGAAGCCGACGGTCACCTCGATGGTGTGGAGGTCCTCGTCGTTGGCGCCGGTGGCCTCCATCCTGCCCACCGCGGCGGCCAGGTGACGGCGCCAGGCGTAGACGAGCAGCTGCTCGAAGGACGGGTTGACCTGCTCGATGAGCCGCAGCGCCGAGCCCACGCGCGACCCGGTGGCCTCCTCGCCGGACTCCAGCTCCTCGACCCGGCTCACCAGCGTGGAGACCTCCCAGTCCGCGAGGCGGGCCATGGTCTGGCCGACGCCGCGGGTGAGGTTGACCGCCATGTCGAAGTCGACCGCCCCCGCGTCGACGAAGGACATCAGGGTCGCCACGGCGTCGACGTCCGCGCTCGTGTAGGCCTTCTCCCCCGCGAACTCCGGGAACCCCAGCGCCCGCCACAGCCGGCGCGCCTCGTCCACCGTCACGCCGGTCTCGGCCGAGACCTCCAGCGCGTCGTAGCGGGGCACCTCGCCGAGGATGGCCCGGTCCAGGCGCTCGGCTGCCGAGTCGTCCCCGGTGCTGTCGGAGGACCGGGTCGGGAACGCCACGCCCCGATCATGTCACCGATGCAGTCATCCGGCCGGGCGTACGTGGACGACGTCACCCGCCGCGACGGTGAACGTCCCCTCCTCGGTGCTCACCACGAGCGCTCCGACGGCGTCGAGGTGCAGCGCCTCGCCGCGTCGTACCTCCCCGGACGGGAGGTGCACGTCGACGGTCCGGCCGAGGGTCGAGCAGACGTCGGCGTACGCCGTGCGCAGCGCGTCGACGTCGTCGAGGAGCCCCTGCAGCCCGTGCAGGGACCCCAGGACCATGCCGAGGAGCTCGGTGCGGTCCACGGACTCCCCGCTCTCCAGCACCACGGACGTGGCGGAGGCGACGGGCAGCTCGTCGAGCGTCTGGTCGACGTTGATCCCCGTGCCGACCACCGCCACCGGCCCGGAGGGCGTCTCCACCCGCTCGACGAGGATGCCGGCGACCTTGCGGTCGTCGACGAGCACGTCGTTGGGCCACTTCAGCGCGATGTCGGGGAGCCGGTCGGCGAGGGCCGCCTGGACGGCGTACCCGGTGAGCAGCGGCAGCCACGTCCAGGCCGAGGGCGGCACGTGCGGGCGCAGCAGCACCGAGAACGTCAGCGAGCTGCGGGCCGGCGTCTCCCACGCCCGGTCCAGCCGGCCCCGGCCGGCGGTCTGGTGCTCGGTGACCAGCACCAGGCCGGGCTCCTCGCCGTCACGGGCCCGGGCGGCGACGTCGGCGTTCGTGGACCCGGTCGCACCGACGACCTCCACGCGCCATCCCGCGGGGGTGGCGAGGCGGTCGGCGTCCAGGGGTGGGCGAGGTGCCGGTGCGGGACTCATGGGCACTACATTGCCCCAGACGACCCAGACGGACCTGCCCCGAGGGGCAGCCGACGAGGAGGCCACAGGCGTGAGCGCACAGCCGGGCGAGGGCACCGAGGTCCCGCCCCAGGACTCAGGCATCGACATCCACACCACCGCGGGCAAGCTCGCCGACCTCGAGCGCCGCCTCGACGAGGCGGTGCACGCCGGCTCGGCGAAGGCGGTCGAGAAGCAGCACGCCAAGGGCCGCCGCACCGCCCGCGAGCGGATCGAGATGCTCTTCGACGAGGGCTCCTTCGTCGAGCTCGACGAGCTCGCGCGCCACCGCTCCACCGCCTTCGGGCTGGAGGCGACCCGTCCCTACGGCGACGGCGTCGTCACCGGCTACGGCACGGTCAACGGCCGCCAGGTCTGCGTGTTCTCCCAGGACTTCACGGTCTTCGGCGGCTCGCTGGGCGAGGTCTACGGCGAGAAGATCACCAAGGTCATGGACCTCGCCATCCGCACCGGCTGCCCGATCGTCGGGATCAACGAGGGCGCGGGAGCGCGCATCCAGGAGGGCGTGGTCTCCCTCGGCCTCTACGGCGAGATCTTCAAGCGCAACGTGCACGCGTCGGGCGTGATCCCGCAGATCAGCCTGATCATGGGCAACTGCGCCGGTGGCCACGTCTACTCCCCCGCCGTCACCGACTTCACCGTGATGGTCGACCAGACCTCGGCGATGTTCATCACCGGCCCCGACGTGATCAAGACGGTCACCGGCGAGGACGTCACGATGGAGGACCTCGGCGGCGCGCGGACCCACAACACGAAGTCCGGCAACGCCCACTACCTCGCCACCGACGAGGAGGACGCGATCGAGTACGTCAAGGCGATGCTGTCCTACCTCCCGCAGAACAACCTCGACCCGGCGCCGGTGTACGACGAGGACCCGGACATGTCGGTCACCGACGGCGACCGCGCGCTGGACACCATCATCCCGGACAGCCCGAACCAGCCCTACGACATGCACGACGTCATCACGGCCGTGCTCGACGACGAGGAGTTCCTCGAGGTCCAGGAGCTGTTCGCCCCCAACATCCTGGTCGGCTTCGGCCGGGTCGAGGGACAGCCCGTGGGCGTGGTCGCCAACCAGCCCATGCAGTTCGCCGGCACCCTCGACATCGACGCCTCCGAGAAGGCCGCGCGCTTCGTGCGGTTCTGCGACGCCTTCAACCTCCCGGTGCTGACCTTCGTCGACGTCCCCGGCTTCCTCCCCGGCACCGACCAGGAGTGGGACGGCATCATCCGTCGCGGCGCCAAGCTCATCTACGCCTACGCCGAGGCCACCGTCCCGCTGATCACCACCATCACCCGCAAGGCGTACGGCGGGGCCTACGACGTCATGGGCTCCAAGCACCTCGGCGCCGACATGAACCTCGCGTGGCCCACGGCCCAGATCGCGGTGATGGGTGCGCAGGGGGCGGCGAACATCCTGCACCGCAAGACGCTCCAGGCGATCGAGGCCGACGGCGGCGACGTCGAGGCCAAGCGCGCCGAGCTGATCGCGGAGTACGAGGACACCCTCGCCAACCCCTACATCGCGGCCGAGCGGGGGTACGTCGACGCCGTCATCGCCCCGCACGAGACGCGGGTCGAGATCATCCGGTCGCTGCGCCTGCTCCGCTCCAAGCGCGAGGTGCTGCCGGCCAAGAAGCACGGGAACATCCCGCTGTGACCGGCGACCGCTCCCCCGGGGATGCCGCTCCGGAGCGTCCGCTGCTCCGAGTGGTGAACCCCGACGCGACGCCCGAGGAGGTGGCGGCGCTCGTCGCGGTGTTCGCCGCTCTCGGCGGGTCCGGTGGCCCGGCGCCCGCTCGGCAGGCGCCCGAGTGGAACGCGCCGCGCCGGCTCGTGCGTCGTACCCTCCCGCCCGGTCCCGGCGCCTGGCGCGGCAGCGCCCTGCCCCGCTGACGCCGTCCGTGGCCTGACCCGCGGGACCCCGGAGGATCTGGCCGTACCTAGCGGCCCGATCCTCCATCGTCCCCGGCCTCCACAGATCAGCTGGAGACCCTCCCGGCGAGCGGAGCAACCGGCCAGCCTGGAGGCATGCCTCGTCGAGCGGGCACCGACCTCGATCTCCCTGCTCTCCGCGCGCTCCAGCGCGAGCAGTCCGGCGTGGTCGCACGATGGCAGGTGCTCGCCCTCGGCGGAACCCGGAACGACATCAGGCGGCGCCTGGCTCGGCGTGAGTGGTCCCCGTTGCACGCGGGCGTGTACGTCGACCACACCGGTCCGCCGACGCGGCGGCAACGGGAGTGGGCAGCGGTCCTGTGCCACTGGCCGGCAGCGCTGCACCGCGAGTCCGCTCTCGACGCCGCGGGGATGACCCGGGACCGGGAGCCGCCGCCCACCGTGGTGCACGTGCTGGTCGACTCCTCCCGCCGGATCACGCCCGCAGAGGGGGTCACCGTCCACCGCATCAGGAGTGCCGAGAGCTGGGTGGTGCCGAACCGGCGGCCACCGCGGGCCACCGTCGAGCTGGCGCTCCTCGTGGCGGCGGCTGACCGTGATGAGGCGGGAGCGGTCGCCCTTCTCTCGGACGGCGTCCAGCAAGGCCTCACCACCGCGCCGAGGCTGGCCGCGACGCTGCGACGTCTCGTCCGTCTGAGGAGGCGAGCCATCCTCCTCGAGATCCTCGACGACGTGTCTGCCGGTACGAGGTCGGTGCTCGAACGTCGCTACCTGCAGGTGGTCGAGCGTGCCCATGGCCTACCGGTCGGGGTGCGCCAGGAGCGACATGTCGGCGCCACGGGGGTGATCCGCCGTGACGTCGGCTACCCCGCGCAGGAGACCTGCGTCGAGCTCGACGGTGCGTTCGGGCACCGGGATGCGGTGGACCGGTGGACCGACCTTCGTCGAGACGTCGACGCGGCCGTCGCGGGCATCCTCACCCTCCGTCCCGGCTGAGCCCAGGTGCTGGAGCCGTGCGAGCTGGCGATCGTGGTCGGCCGCGTGCTCCGCGCGCGCGGGTGGTCGGGCGGTGGCAGGCGTTGCGGCCCGCGCTGCCCGTTCGATCCCGCAGCCGCCGACTGCGGAGCATCCGGCCGGACCTAGCGGCCGGATCCTCCGGCGTCGCTCGCGGCGGGGCGTTCCGGGGGTCGTAGGCTCACCGTCCGTGACCCCCCTCGTGCTCGCCTCGGCCTCACCCGCCCGGCTCGCCACGCTGCGCAGCGCCGGGATCGAGCCGCTCGTCGTCGTCAGCGGGGTCGACGAGTCGCAGCTCGCGGGGCTGCCGCCGGCCGGGCTGGCGCTCGGGCTGGCCGAGCTGAAGTGCGCCGCGGTCGCCGCGCGCGACGACCTCCCGGCGGGCGCGCTGGTGCTGGGCTGCGACTCGGTGCTCGAGCTCGACGGCGAGGCGCTGGGCAAGCCCGGCACGCCGGACGAGGCGACCCGGCGGTGGCGGGCGATGCGGGGGCGCAGCGCCGTCCTGCACACGGGGCACTGCCTGCGCGACCCCGACGGACGGGTGGCCGCGGCGACCGCGTCGACCACCGTGCACTTCGCCGACGTCAGCGACGCCGAGGTCGCGGCGTACGTCGCCACGGGCGAGCCCCTCCACGTCGCAGGCGCCTTCACCGTCGACGGCCTCGGCGGCGCGTTCGTCACCGGCATCGAGGGCGACCACCACAACGTCGTCGGGGTGAGCCTGCCGCTGCTGCGCGAGCTGGTCCAGACGCTCGGACGCACGTGGCCGGACCTGTGGACCTGAGCGGCTAGGCTCCCAACCCGTGGGGGGGAGAACCGCGGTGGGCACGTATGCGCAGCCGGTCGCCGATCCGGATGACCGGTACGGCGTCGGCGAGGAGCGCCTGCTCACGGGCGCGACGGTCATCACCGCCGTGCGCACGGTCGCGTCGGTCGTGCTGGCCGCGTGGGCGGCGTACGAGCAGGACCTGACGCTGCTGGTCGCGGCGCTCGGCGTCTACTGGGTCGGCGACATGCTGGACGGGTTCTACGCCCGGGTCCGCGGCTGCGAGACCCGCATCGGCGCGGTCCTCGACATCTTCTGCGACCGCCTCAACGCCGCAGCGTTCTACGTCGGCCTGGCCTGGCTGGAGCCGGAGCTCTCGCCGGCGATCTTCGTCTACCTCGCCGAGTTCATGGTCGTCGACTGCTTCCTCTCGATCGCGTTCCTCGCGTGGCCGGTGCGCAGCCCCAACTACTTCTTCGTGGTCGACCGGCCCCTGTGGCTGTGGAACTGGTCCAAGCCCGCCAAGGCGCTCAACAGCGCCCTCTTCGCGGTCCTGCTGCTGGTGACGGGCTGGATGTGGCTGGGACTCGTGATCGCGAGCGCGCTGCTCGTCCTCAAGCTCGTCTCCCTCGTGCGGCTCGCCCGGATCGGCCTCCCGGTCCCCGCGAGAACCTCCTGATGCTCGTCTGGAGCGTCCTCGGCGCGTCGATCGCCTCGGCGCTGGTGCCGCTGATCAACGTGGAGATCATCCTCGTCGGTGCCGCGGAGCGTCGCCCGGAGCTGGCCGTCAGCCTCGTCGTGGTCGCCACCGTCGGCCAGATGGCCGGCAAGCTGCTGTGGTACTGGGGTGGCCGCAACGTCGACCGCGCGCCCTGGGTCTCCAAGCACCTGCAGAAGCCGCGTGCCGAGGCCGCGATGGACAAGTGGCACGCCCGCGCCGAGGGTCGGCCCTGGTTCACCGCGGGCCTCCTGCTGTTCTCCGCCGCGGTCGGGCTCCCGCCGTACGCCGTCACGGCCGTGCTCGCCGGCGTGCTGCGCGTGCCGCTGGCGGTCTTCCTGCTCACCGGCCTCGTCGGACGAGGGCTGCGCTTCTGGGCGATCGTGACCAGCACCGGCTGGCTGCTCGACCTGCTGCACCTCTGGTGAGGGTCGCGCTCACTCCGCCGTCGACCACGCCTGCCGCAGCGAGACCCGCCCGCCGGTGCGCATGAGAGCCCGTCGGTAGACCCGCTCCCCGATCCGCACGGTGACCAGGGCGAACGCGGCCAGCAGGGCCAGCGCCACCAGCGGCTCCCACCACTCGGCCGTGCCGGCGAGGATGCGCTGCGGCATCACGACCGCGGAGAGGGGCGGCACGAACGACGCGACCACCTGTCCCCGGCCGTCGAGGAACAGGCCGGCGAAGAAGACGCCCATGATCGCGACGGTCAGCGGCGTCGTGGTCGCCTGGAGGTCCTCGGTGCGCGAGGCCAGCGACCCCGCGACCGCCCACAGGCACGCCAGCGCGATGAATCCCGCCACGAAGAAGAGCACGAACCACGCGACCGGCCCGGTGATCCCGGCGACGTAGGTCTTGTACGGCGTGAACGCCATGCCGACCAGCCCCACCGCGACGTAGACCAGCACCTGCAGCAGGGCCAGCACGGTGTTGCCGAGGATCTTCCCGGCGAGGAGCTGCCGGAGCGGGATCGCGGCCGCGATGATCTCCACGATCCGGCTCTGCTTCTCCTCGATCACCGAGCTGGCCAGCTGCATGCCGAACAGCAGCGCGGCGATGTAGAAGAGGAAGACGAACGCGAAGCCCACGGCGTGGGCGAACCCCGCCTTCTCGGCGTCGCCCTCCAGGAACGCCGGGCTCACCTGCGTGCCGCGCTCCAGCTGGGCCAGGCTGACGCCGGCCTCGGACGCGTTGTCGTCGAGCACCTCCTGCCGCACCACCGTCTCCACGACCCGGGTCAGGCCGGCCTCCTCCCCCGACTCGGTGGTGAGCACCCAGCCGTCGTCGCCGGGGTGCAGCCAGGCGTCGGCGTCGGCCCTCAGGGCAGCGCGCGCGGCACCCTCGTCGGCGACCTCGTCCACCTCCACCTCGACGGTGTCGTCGATCGAGGGGGCCTGCTCGGCGACGGCCTCGGCCATGGGGACGGCGTCGGCGGTGGCGACGACGGTGTAGGTCGACGTCGACTCCGACTGCCAGGCCTGCACACCCATGAAGCCCACGATGAGCGCGACCATCACGGCGGTGCCGAGGAGGAAGGTCCGGTCGGTGAGCTTGGCGAGCACCTCGCGGCGGGTGACGAGCAGCCAGGCGGGCGCGCCCCGGCCCTCACCGGTGCCGGAGTCCGTCCGGCTGCGGTCGCCGTGCTGGTCGACGCGCTGCCGCGCCCCGTTGTCGGTGTCGATCGTCATGCCGTGACCTCCCGGTAGATGTCGCTGAGGGCCGGGCGCACCCGGCCGAACTCGTGCACGGTGCCGCGGCGGGCCGCCTCGGCGATGACGCCCTGCTCGGCGCCCGGCTCGTTCACCTCGAACAGGACGTCGCCGCCCTCGACGTCGAGGACGTCGACGCCACGGAGGTCGCGCACCCAGCCGGCGTCCGCCCCTCCGACGAGGCGGAAGCGCGGCGTGCCCGACTCACGCAGCTCGCCCACCGAGCCGGCGGCGACGACCCGGCCGGACGACAGCACCACGAGGCGGTCGCAGAGCCGCTCGACGAGGTCGAGCTGGTGGCTGGAGAACAGGACCGGGACGCCGTCGCGCGTGTAGTCGCGGAGGAGGTCGGCCATCGAGTCGACCGCCGCCGGGTCGAGGCCCGAGAACGGCTCGTCCAGGACCAGCGCGGCGGGTCGCGGCAGGACGGCGGCCACGATCTGCACCCGCTGCTGGTTGCCCAGTGACAGCTTCTCGAGGTGGTCGCGGGTGCGGTCGCCGAGGCCGAAGCCCTCGAGGAGCAGCGTCGCCTCCCGGCGAGCGGCACGGCCCGGCATCCCCTTGAGCTGGGCGAGGTAGACCAGCTGGTCGAGGATCGGCTGCTTCGGGTAGAGCCCGCGCTCCTCCGGCATGTAGCCGAAGGTGCGCCGGTCCAGCCGCGTGATCGGCCGCCCGTCCCAGCGGACCTCGCCCGCGTCGATGCCGAGCACCCCCATGACCATCCGCATGGTCGTGGTCTTGCCCGCGCCGTTGCCCCCGACGAAGCCCGTCATCTGCCCGGCCGGCACGTCGAACGTCACCCGGTCCACGGCGGTCGTCGTGCCGAACCGTCTCGTCAGCTCCCTGATCTCCAGCATGCCTCGAAGGCTAGGAGCAGCCGTACGGCGCGCGGATCCGTCGCACGGATGAACCCGCAGGGGGAGCCGCGACCCGGCTCGCTCAGTCCTCCGCCGGGAGGATGAGGCCCGCCTCGTAGGCGTAGACCACCGCCTGGACCCGGTCGCGGAGGTGGAGCTTGGCCAGCACGTTCGACACGTGCGTCTTGACCGTCGCCTCCCCCAGCACCAGCGCGGCGGCGATCTCGGCGTTGGACAGCCCACGGCCGAGCATCACCAGCACCTCCCGCTCGCGGGACGTGAGGTGCTGGAGCGCGGGCGGCTCGGGCCGGACCCGGCCGTCCTCCGAGCCGACCATCCGGCCGATCACGCGACGGGTCACCTCGGGGGCGAGCAGGGCATGACCGTGGCCGGCCGCCCGGACCGCCTCCAGCAGCTGCTCCGGCCCGGCGTTCTTGAGCAGGAAGCCGCTGGCGCCCGCCTCCAGCGCCGCGAAGAGGTAGTCGTCGCGGTCGAAGGTGGTCACGATGACGACGTGGCCCAGGCCCTCGGCGACGACCTGCCGGGTGGCCGCGATGCCGTCGACGCGAGGCATCTGGACATCCATGAGGATGACGTCGGGCCGGGTCCCACGAGCCACGACGAGGGCCTGCTCGCCGTCGGCGGCCTCTCCCACGACGACGACGTCGTCCTCGACCGAGAGGACCATGGCGAAGCCGGAGCGCACCATCGCGTGGTCGTCGACGAGGAGGACCCGCAGCGGCGCGTCGGCCGAGCCGCTCACGTCGCGCCCCCCGGGTCGGCCACCAGCGGGAGCCGCACGCGCACGCGGTAGCCCCCGGTCACCCGCGGGCCCACCTCCACCTCTCCCCGGTGCGTCGCCACCCGCTCCCTGATGCCGAGCAGCCCCAGCCCGCTCCCGGAGGTCCCTCGACGCGGGCGGCCCGAGTCGACGACCTCGGCCTCGGCGTACGGCGCCGGGCCGGTGGCGTCGACCCGGACGACGACCGACGCACTGGTCGCGGTGGAGTGCCGCCGGACGTTGGTCAGCGCCTCCTGGACCGTGCGGTAGAGGGTGAGCGCCACCGCCCGCGGCACGTCGCCCGCGGCTCCGTCGGGGTCCTCGACGACCTCGAGGCGGACCTGCAGGCCGTGCTCGGCCTGGTGCTCGACGAGGCCCTCGAGGTCGGCGAGCCCGGGGTCGGTCGTCCGCGGCTCCGCGTCGGCCTGCTCCCCGGCGCGCAGCGTGCCGAGCAGCCCCCGCATCTGGCTCACCGCCTGACGGGAGGCCTCCTCGACGTTCGCCAGGGCGGTACGCGCGGCGTCGGCGTCACGGTCGAGCACACGACGCGCCGCCCCGGCCTGGACCCCCATCGCGGAGACGTGGTGGGCCACGACGTCGTGGAGCTCCCGGGCGATGCGCAGCCGCTCGTCCACGACCGCCTGGTCGCGCAACCGGCCGGCCTGCGCGGCGATGGTCAGCGCCTGCTCCTCCAGACGCGCCCGCTGTCGCGCCGCGCGCCACGAGACTCCCCCGCCGACGATGGCGCCGCCGAAGTAGAGCGCGTTGATGAGCAGCGTGATCCCCACCGCCGCGAGCACCGGCGGGAAGAGCCCGACGCGCTCGGAGAGCTCCTCGTCGTCGAGGAACTCCTGCACCGCGGAGCCGAGCGCGAACTGCCACCCCAGCCACGCGAACATGAACAGCACGATCGTCCCCACCACGACCAGCATCAGGCGCCGGTCGCGCGCCCACGCGACCCCCGAGAGCAGGGCGACGAAGTAGACGACCTGCAGTGACATCTGCCCCATCACCTGGGGCATCTCGATCCCGACCACGAACATGTGCACCGCTGCGAGGCTCGCGACCAGCAGCGGCCAGCGCCGGCGTCCGAGGAGCAGGACCGCCCCGGTGGACACCGCGAGCCACTGGGTCCACACCGGCGACGTGGTGTGGTCGAAGCCGTCGACGCTGCGCACCAGCTCGAGCCCGAGCAGCCCGATGGCCTCGACGGCCACCGCCCACGCGAGGTCCTGCGCCCCGACGGCCGGTCGCGGCCGCTCCCAGTCGTCGTCGACGCCGAACCAGTGCGCGACCCGTCGCAGGGCGGGTGCGGGCGTGGGCATGGCACGCGACTCTAGGGGACGACGTACGCCGTCCGGGTCCGTCGTCAGGGGGAGATCGGCGCGCCGACCGGACGGGTGGGGCCGACCACCCGGGACGGCACGAGGTGCGCGCTAGGCCAGGTCCAGCGCGACCAGCGCCTCACGGAGCCGGCGGACGCGCGCGGCGGGAAGGCGCTCCTCCTCCGCGGCCAGCAGCTCCCGCGCGTCACCGGCGAGTGATCGGCCGTCCGCCGTGAGCACGACGAGCCTCCCCCGCGTGCGCCCGGGGTCCGGCTCGGAGGCCAGCAGCCCGAGACGGGTGAGCCCGGCGACCAGGTCGGCTGTCGACTGACGCGTCGTGCCGAGACGCCGCGCCAGCTCCGCCGGCGGGGTGCCGTCGGGGTCGAGGTGCGCGAACGCGAGGGTCTGGGCCGCGGTGAGCCGAGGGTGCCCCAGCTCCTCCAGGCCGTCGATCACCCGTCGGTCGAACCACCGGCTCGCCCGCAGCAGGAGCAGCGCCAGCGGGATCTCGGGGCGCGCGCCGTCGTCGTCGACCACCTCTGGACCCTAGCCACTACCGCGCTAGCCTGTCAGGAAACCTGACATCTGGGAGGGATCATGAGAGTCGTCGTCATGGGTGCTGCAGGAGGCGTCGGCCGGCGAGCGGTCGAGGCGGCCGTGGCCGGCGGCCACACCGTCGTGGCGGCCAGCCGGGCAGGGACCGCCGCCGCCGAGGGCGCGGAGGCGATGTCCGTCGACGTCCGCAGTGCCGACGCCGTCGAGCGGGCGGTGCGCGACGCGGACGCGGTGCTGTGGTGCATCGGTGTCACGCGCAGCTCGGGCCCCGACGTCGGCCGCGTGGGGATGGCCCACCTGGTCGGGGCCGCGACCCGGGCCGAGGTCGGCCGCGTGGTGACGGTGTCGGGCGCCGGCGTCACGCTCCCCTCGGACCGCAAGGGCGCGGGCGCCCGGTTCGTCTCGGGCCTGACCAAGCGACTGGCGCGCGACCTGGTGACGGACAAGGAGGCCGAGCACGCCGCCCTCCTGGCGAGCAGCCTCGGGTGGACCGAGGTGCGGCCGCCCCGGCTCTCCGACGGCGACCCGACCGGCCGCTGGCAGCTGACGCTGGAGGCGCCCGGGCTGAGCGCCAAGCCGGTCCCGCGCTCCGACGTGGCCGCCGCGATGCTCTCGCTGGCCGTCGAGGGAGGCTGGGAGCACCAGTCGCCGTTCATCACCGTGGGCGGCTGAGTGCGCGCCCTCCGGATGCACGCGTGCGGCGACCCGACCGTGCTGTCGGTCGACGAGGTGCCGCCGCCCGGGCCGCCGGTCGGCGACGAGATCACCGCCCGGGTGGCCGCGTCGAGCATCAACGGCACCGATCTCGGGCTGCGTCGCGGCGACGTGCGCGTGGCCACCTGGGGGCGGCTGCCGTTCACGCTCGGCTTCGACCTGGCCGGGGAGGTCGTGCACTGCGGCCCGCGGGTCAGCGCCTTCCGCCCGGGCGACCGGGTCGCCGCACTGCTGGGTCACGACGGCGGCGCCCAGGCGTCGTACGCCGTCCTCCGCCAGCACCGGGCAGCGCGGGTCCCCGACCGGGTGCCGCTGGAATCGGCCGCGGGCGTGGTGCTCGCGGGTCTCACCGCCCTGCAGGCGCTGCACCACGTGGGCCGGCTGGGTGCCCGCGGGCGCGGGGCCCGGGTGCTGGTGGTCGGCGCCTCGGGCGGGATCGGCTGCCACGCCGTCCAGCTCGCCGCCCTGGCGGGCGCACACGTCACCGCCGTCGCGAGCGGTCGCAAGCTGCCACGGGTCCGGGAGTACGGCGCGCACGAGCTGGTGGACCGGAGCACCTGCGACATCGCGAGGCTCGACGGGAGCTGGGACCTGGTCCTCGACACCCCCGGCACAGCAGCGCACGCCGAGCTGGCCGGGCTGCTCGCCCCGGGCGGGACGCTCGTGACCACCCGGCCGATCTCCCGCGACGTCTGGCGAGCGGCGCCTGCCCTGCTTCCAGGTCGGGGGAAGCGGCCGCCGTCGTGGGGCGCCGTCACCACGCGGGCACGGCCGGCCGACCTGGCGCACCTGCTCCACCTGCTGGCGGACGGTCGCCTCAGGTCGCCGGTCGACCGGGTCCTGCCGCTGGATCGCGGCGCCGAGGCGCATGCGCATGCCGAGACGGAGGTCGTCGGCAAGGTGGTGCTGAGCCTGTGACGGGGACGGTCACTCCACCGGCAGGCCGAGACCTCGCGCGATCAGCATCCGCTGGACCTCGGAGGTCCCCTCGCCGATCTCGAGGACCTTGGCGTCGCGGTAGAAGCGGGTGACGGGGTACTCCTCCATGAAGCCGTAGCCGCCGAAGACCTGGGTGGCGATCCGGGTGGCGGTGACCGCCGACTCGGTGGAGTAGAGCTTCGCGACGGCCGCGGCCTGCTTGAAGGCGGCCATCGAGACCGAGGACGAGCCCGCGTCCATGGCGTCCTTCATCGCCGCGGCCTTGTAGGTGAGCAGGCGGGAGGCGTCGAGCATCACCTGGAGGTCGGAGACCTGGAAGGCGACGCCCTGCTTGCGCCCGATCGGCCCCTGAGACGTCTGCCGCTGCCCGGCGTACTCCACCGACATGTCGAGGCAGGCCTGGATGCAGCCGACCGCGAGCGCGGCGATGGCGACCCGGCCGTCGTCGAGGGTGGCGAGGAACTGCGCGTAGCCGCGGCCGCGCTGGCCCAGCAGGTTGGCCTCCGGGACGCGGCAGCCCTCGAAGCTCAGGGGGTGGGTGTCGGACGCGTGCCAGCCGAGCTTGTCGTAGGCCTTCTCGGCGGTGAACCCGGGCGTGCCGGCGGGGACCACGATCGTGGAGATCTCGGGCCGGCCGTCCTCGCGCTCGCCCGTGCGGGCGGTCACCGTCACCAGGGAGGTGATCGAGGAGCCGGAGTTGGTGATGAACTGCTTCGCGCCGTCGACGACCCACTCGCCGCCGTCGAGGACCGCCTTGGTGCGGGTCGCACCGGCGTCGGAGCCCGCGCCGGGCTCGGTGAGCCCGAAGCCCGCGAGCCGCTCGCCCGAGACCAGGTCGGGCAGCCAGGCGTCCTTCTGCTCCTGGGTGCCGAAGGTGAGGATCGGGTTGATGCCGAGGCCCACGGCCGCCTCGAGGGTGATCCCCATCGACTGGTCGACCCGGCCGATCTCCTCGATCGCCAGGCACAGCGAGGTGAACCCGCCGTCCTCGCCGGCCAGCCCGGAGCCGCCGTACTCCTCCGGGGCGGTCAGCCCCATCAGGCCGAGCGCGCCCATCTTCTGCACGACGTCGGTCGGGAAGTGGTGGTCGCGGTCCCACTGCGCGGCGTGCGGGGCGATCTCCGCGGCGGCGAAGTCGCGGACGCTGCGACGGAACTGCTCGTGCTCGGGGGACAGCTCGAAGGTCATGGGTCCAGCGTAGCGCCGCAGGTTAGCGATCGCTAACCAACCGGGTGGTGCAGCCCACATCACCCTCCGAATGGAGCGGGCGACGGCCGCCGAGTAAGGTTAGGCGACCCTAAGCACCGCGAGAGGACCGCACGTGACCCCCTCCGTACGACGCCGCGTCCGGCCCAGCACCCGGCACGCGGCCCGACGCCGCCTCGCCCTGGGCGCAGCGGCTGTCGTCGCCCTTCCCGCCTTCTCCTCCTGCAGCCTGCTCGACCCACCGGACCTCGTCGTCTACAACGCCCAGCACGAGGAGCTGCTCGACGAGATCGTGCCGCTCTTCGAGGAGGAGAGCGGCCTCGAGGTCAAGCTGCGCCCCGGCAAGGACCTCGAGCTGGCCAACCAGATCGTCGAGGAGGGCGAGGACTCCCCGGCCGACGTGTTCCTCACGGAGAACTCCCCCGCGATGACGATCGTCGACAACGCCGGGCTCTTCACCGAGGTCCCCGACGCCGCGCTCGACAACATCCCGGCCGACTACGTCCCGCAGTCCCGCACGTGGACCGGCTTCCTGGCCCGGTCGACGGTGGCGATGTACAACACCGAGTCGATGACGGCCGAGGACATGCCCGCCTCCATCCTCGACTTCGCGGACCCCGAGTGGAAGGGCCGCGTCGGCTTCTCCCCCACCGGCGCCGACTTCCAGGCGATCGTCTCGGCCGTGCTCGAGCTCGAGGGCGAGCAGGCCACCCGCGAGTGGCTCGCCGGGCTCGCGGAGAACGGCGAGGTGCTCCAGAACAACCTCGTGGTGATGCAGACGGTCGACTCCGGGGAGCTCGACGCCGGCATCGCCTACCACTACTACTGGTACCGCGACCGCGAGGAGAACGGCAGCGACTCCGACTCCTCCGCACTGCACTTCTTCGCCGACGAGGACCCGGGCGCGTTCCTCAGCGTCTCGGGGGCGGGGATCCTGGCCGCCGGGGAGCACCAGGACGCGGCCGAGGAGTTCGTCACCTGGCTGACGAGCACCGAGGCCCAGCAGGCGATGGCCGACTCCTACGCCCTGGAGTACCCCCTCAACCCCGACGCCGAGCTCAACCCGGAGGTCAAGGCCTTCGACGAGCTGGAGCCCCCCAGCGTCGACATCGCGAGCCTCAACGGCCCCCAGGTCACCGAGCTCATGACCGAGGCCGGCCTGCTCTGACGCGACTCCGTCGGGCCTCCGGGACCCGCTCCGCCACGCCACCCCTGCTGCTCGCGGCCGGGGTGGTCGTGGCGTTGCTGGCGCTCGTCCCACTGGCCTACGTCGCGACGTACGCCACGGTCATCGGGCCCGTCGAGCTGTGGCAGCTGGTCGTCCGCCCGCGCATCCTCGACCTGCTCGGCCACACCGTCGCGCTCTCGCTGTCCTGCATGGCCGCGACCGCCGCGCTCGGGGTGGGGCTCGCCCTGCTGGTCGAGCGGACCGACCTCCCGGCCCGCCGCCTCTGGCACGGCCTGCTCGTCGCGCCGCTGGCCGTGCCCGCGTTCGTCAACGGCTACGCCTGGGTCTCGATCGCGCCGTCGGTCCACGGCTTCCGCGGCGCGTTCCTCGTCATCACGCTCTCCTACTTCCCGCTGGTCTACCTCCCCGTCGTCGCCGCCCTGCGCGGACTCGACCCCGCGCTCGAGGAGTCCGCGTGGTCGCTGGGCCACTCGCGCCGGCGCTCGCTGGCCACGGTCGTCCTTCCGCAGCTCAGGCCGGCGCTGCTGGGCGGCACGCTCCTGGTGGGACTGCACCTGCTGGCCGAGTTCGGCGCGCTGTCCCTGCTGCGCTACCCGACCTTCACCACGGCGATCTACGACCAGTACGGCTCCACCTTCAACGGCCGGGCCGCCACGGCCATGGCCGGCGTCCTGGTGCTCCTGTGCCTGCTGCTGCTCCTCGCCGACCTGCGGCTCCGGGGCGACCGGCACTACGCGCGCGTCGGCCAGGGCGCGGCGCGGCGCACGGTCCCCATCGCGCTCGGCGCGCTGCGGTGGCCGGCCCTGCTCGCCCCGGTGCTGGTCACCGCCCTCGCCCTGGGCGTGCCGTCCTGGTCGCTGCTCCACTGGCTGCGGGTCGGCACGTCCGCCGAGCTGCCGCTGGGCGAGCTCGCCGGCGCGGCCGGCACCACGGTGACGCTGGCGGCGATCGGCGCGCTGGCCACCACGGCTGCCGCCGTACCCGTCGTGTGGCTGGCCGTCCGGCACCGGAGCCGGCTCTCCACGCTGGTCGAGCGGAGCACGTACGTCGCCAACGCGCTGCCCGGGATCGTCGTCGGGCTCGCGCTGGTGGTGGCGTCGCTGCGCCTGGTGCCGGCGGTCTACCAGACGGCGCTGCTCCTGGTCGTCGCCTACGCCATCCTCTTCCTCCCGCGCGCCGTGGTGACCGTGCGCGCCGGCCTGGAGCAGTCGCCCGTGGTGCTCGACCACGTGGCGCAGAGCCTGGGCCTGACCCCGCTGCAGACGGCCCGGCGGGTCACCCTGCCGCTCATCGCACCGAGCCTCGGGGCCGGGGCCGCGCTGGTCTTCCTCGCCATCTCCACCGAGCTCACGGCGACGCTGATGCTCTCCCCGATCGGCACCTCCACGCTCGCCACGGAGTTCTGGTCGGCGTCGTCGGAGCTGCGGTACGGCGCCGCCGCGCCGTACGCCCTGCTCCTGGTGCTGATCTCCGTCCCGGCCACGGTGCTGCTGATGCGGCAGGAGAGACTCGCCCCATGAGCAGCCTGACGGTCACGGGGGTCACCAAGGTCTTCCCCGCCCGCGGCGACGGCTCCCGGACGGTCGCGGTCGACGACGTCACGCTGCACGTGCCGCACGGCTCGCTCACCGCCGTCCTCGGGCCGTCGGGGTGCGGCAAGACCACGCTCCTGCGACTCGTCGCAGGCTTCCTCGCCCCGGACGCGGGGGAGATCCGCTTCGACGACCGCGTCGTCGCGGGCGCCGGACGACCCGTGCCGCCGCAGACCCGGCGGGTGGGCTACGTCCCCCAGGAGGGCGCCCTCTTCCCGCACCTCGACGTGGCTGCGAACATCGCGTTCGGCCTGCCGCGCGACGGCGGGCGGGCTGACCGCGTCGAGGAGATGCTGGACCTCGTCGAGCTGCCGCGCGACTTCGCCGGCCGCCGTCCCCACGAGCTCTCCGGCGGCCAGCAGCAGCGCGTCGCCCTGGCCCGCGCGCTGGCTCCCTCCCCCAGCGTCGTGCTGCTCGACGAGCCGTTCTCCTCCCTCGACGCCTCGCTGCGCGAGTCCACCGGGCGCGCTGTCGCGCGGGCCCTGCGCGCGGCCCACGCCACCGGCCTGCTCGTCACCCACGACCAGTCCGAGGCGCTGTCGCTCTCCGACCAGGTGGCCGTCCTGCGCGCCGGCCGGCTCATCCAGGCCGGCTCGCCCGCCGACGTCTACATGGCCCCCCACGACCCGGAGCTCGCGCGCTTCGTGGGCGGCGCCACCTCGCTGCCCGGGGAGTCCGACGCCGCTGGGACCGCCGCCACCTGCGCGCTGGGCAGGGTCACCCTCTCCCAGCCCTCCTCGGCCGACCACCTCGTCCTGGTCGTCCGGCCCGACCAGGTGGTGCTGGTCGCCGACGGGGTCCCGGCCCGGGTGGACGACGTCAGCTTCTACGGCCACGACGCCGCCGTACGCCTCTCGCTGGCCGCCGACGGGACGGCCCTCGTGGCGCGCGTCACAGGGCCCAGCGCGCCGTCCGTCGGCGACACGGTGCAGGTGGGCGTCGCGGGCGCCGTGCACGCCTACCCGGCACCCGTGCACGACTGACACCCAGCCTCGGACCACTGGCGGTCCCGGGTCGACCGGGCGATACGCTGCCCGCCGACAGAGCCTGTTCCAGGGCGCCCCGCAGGTGAGGAGTCGTTCATTGTCCGGGTTGCAGAAGGTGCTCGTCGCCAACCGTGGTGAGATCGCGGTCCGCGTCATCCGCGCCTGCAAGGACGCCGGGATCGGCAGCGTCGCCGTCTATGCCGACCCCGACCGGGACGCGCTCTTCGTCCGGCTCGCGGACGAGGCGCACTCCCTCGGGGGTGCCACGCCGGCGGAGTCCTACCTCGACATCGCGAAGATCATCGCGATCGCCGAGAAGGCCGGTGCCGACTCGGTGCACCCCGGCTACGGCTTCCTCGCCGAGAACGCCGACTTCGCCCAGGCCGTCATCGACGCCGGGCTCACCTGGATCGGCCCGCCGCCGGCTGCGATCGAGGCGCTGGGCGACAAGGCCAAGGCCAAGCACATCGCCGCCGAGGCGGACGCCCCGCTCGCCCCCGGCACCAAGGACCCCGTCGAGGACGCCGACGAGGTGGTCGAGTTCGCGAAGGCCAACGGCCTGCCGGTCGCGATCAAGGCGGTCTTCGGCGGCGGTGGCCGTGGCCTCAAGGTCGCCCGGACGCTCGAGGAGATCCCCGACGCCTACGAGTCCGCCGTGCGCGAGGCGGTCACCGCCTTCGGCCGCGGCGAGTGCCTCGTCGAGAAGTTCCTCGACAAGCCGCGCCACGTCGAGACCCAGTGCCTGGCCGACCAGCACGGCAACGTCGTGGTGGTCTCCACCCGCGACTGCTCGCTGCAGCGCCGCAACCAGAAGCTCGTCGAGGAGGCGCCCGCGCCGTTCCTCAGCGAGGAGCAGGTCAGCGAGCTCTACGAGTCCTCCAAGCGCATCCTGCGCGAGGCCGGCTACCACGGTGCCGGCACGTGCGAGTTCCTCGTCGCCCAGGACGGCACGATCTCCTTCCTCGAGGTCAACACCCGTCTCCAGGTCGAGCACTGCGTCTCCGAGGAGGTCACCGGCATCGACCTGGTCCGCGAGATGTTCCGCATCGCGGCCGGCGAGGAGCTGGGGTACGACGACCCGGAGGTCCGCGGCCACTCCATCGAGTTCCGGATCAACGCCGAGGACGGCGGCCGCAACTTCATGCCCGCCCCCGGCACGCTGTCCGCGTGGAGCCCGCCCAGCGGCCCGGGTGTGCGCCTCGACGGGGGCTACGAGGTCGGCGAGACGATCCCGGGCTCGTTCGACTCCCTCATCGCCAAGCTCATCGTCACCGGCCGCGACCGCACGCAGGCGCTGGAGCGCTCCCGCCGCGCGCTCGACGAGTTCGTCGTCGACGGCATGCCCACGGTCATCCCGTTCCACCGCGCCGTCGTCTCCGACCCGGCGTACGTCGGCGCCTCCACCCCCTCCGGCGAGGGCGAGTTCACCGTCTACACCCAGTGGATCGAGACCGAGTTCGACAACCGGATCGAGCCGTACGGCGGCGACGTCGCCCAGGCCGACGAGCCCGAGGAGCGCCAGAAGGTCACCGTCGAGGTCGGCGGACGGCGGCTCGAGGTCGTCCTCCCGGCCGGGCTCGGCGGGCTCGCCGCGTCCGGCGCCGCGGCGTCCGGTGGCGCCAAGAAGCCGAAGCGCTCCGGCAAGAAGGCCGGCGCCGCGGCGTCGGGCGACTCCGTCACCTCCCCCATGCAGGGCACGATCGTCAAGGTCGTCGTCGCCGAGGGCCAGGAGGTCGCCGAGGGCGACACCATCGTGGTCATGGAGGCGATGAAGATGGAGCAGCCGCTCAAGGCCCACAAGGCCGGCACCGTCACCGGCCTGCAGGCCGAGGTCGGGGCCACCGTCACCAACGGCGAGGTCATCTGCGAGCTCAAGGGCTGAGGCTCTCGGGAACCGCCCCGTTCCAGCAGTCGCTGGGCCGACGTCCTGACGGCGCGCGGGCTCAGCGGAGCCCGACCGTGCCCACCAGCACCGCGAGGTGGTGCTCGAACAGGTCCTCGGGACGGCTCAGGGTGCCGGCGCCGTACTGCCCGAACACCTCGAAGCTCACGCAGCCGAAGAGCGCCGCCCACACCAGCACGCCACGCGCGATGAGGTGGTCGGGGGCCGTGATCGCCAGCTCCCGGCGGATCCGGGCCAGGTCCTCCGCAAGGCCTGGAGCGGGCGTCGGCCGGTCGTCGACCGCGACGACCCCCGCCAGCCAGGCGTCCTCCCAGACCTCCACGAGCCGCGTGACGACCCGCGTGCCGGGCCCGGTCGTCCGCTCGGCCGGCGCGACGTAGCCCGGGACCGGGCTGCCGAAGAGCAGCGCGTACGTCGCCGGCTCGGCGAGCGCCCAGGCGCGCACGGCACGGCCGATCGCCACCAGCCGGCCGGCGTGGTCGGAGCGCTCGACGCCCGCGAGCGCGGTGTCCACGGCGTCGCCGAGCTCGTCGTACCCGTCGACGACCAAGAGGGTCAGCAGCTCGTCGCGGCTCGCGACGTAGCGGTAGACGGCCGAGGAGACCAGCCCGAGGTCGCGCGCCACCGCCCGGAGCGACAGCGCTGCGGCGCCCTCCGTGGCGAGGTGCGTCCGGCCGATCCGCACGATGTCGCGCATCGTCTGCTCGCGTGCTCGGGCGCGGGGGGTGAGGGCGTCGCTCATGCCGGTCATCGTAGCCATGTCTGTGAGCACCGCTGACGAAAGTGAGCAGTGCTCTTGCTTTCGGGAGCCGCGTCCGGCATCCTGATCCAAACGAGAGCACTGCTCTCCCCAAACCCAGGAGCATGCCATGAGCACCATCCACGTCGTCACCGGAGCCGGACCCGTGGGTTCGACCGTCGCCCTGCAGCTCGCGGAGATGGGGGAGCAGGTGCGCCTGCTGACCCGATCCGGCAGCGGTCCCGAGCACCCGCTGGTCGAGCGACGCCGAGTCGACGTCTCGCGGCCCGAGCAGCTGGTGCGCGCCCTCGACGGCGCGACCGCGGTGCACCACTGCATCCATGGCTCCCGGTACGACGCCCGCACCTGGCGCGCGGAGCTCCCGGTCGCCGAGCGTCACGTGCTGGCGGCCGCGGGCCGGGTCGGGGCGGTGGTCGTCTTCCCCGAGAGCCTCTACTCCTACGGTCCGGTCGACGGCCCACTGACGGAGGACACCCCCCGGACCGCGACGACCGGCAAGCTGGGCGTGCGGACCGAGCTGCTCGCCCAGCGGGCGGCGTCGTCCACCCCGACGGTCAGCGTCGCGGCCTCCGACTTCTACGGCCCGCTCGTCCGGAACGCCCACGCCGGCG
Source organism: uncultured Nocardioides sp. (assembly GCA_902805885.1). Lineage (GTDB taxonomy): Bacteria > Actinomycetota > Actinomycetes > Propionibacteriales > Nocardioidaceae > Nocardioides. The sequence continues at coordinate 35,682 of CADCUM010000020.1, forward strand.
AACGCCTGGTCCCCACGGTGCTGGCCGGGCGCACCATGCGCATGGTGGGGAGCCTGGACCAGCCGCACTCCTTCACCTACGTGCCGGACCTGGCTGCTGCGATGATCGCCGCCGCGTCCCGGCCGGACCTGTGGAACACCGTGCTGCACGCGCCGACGGCTCCCGCCGTCACCCAGCGGCGTCTCGTCGAGCTGGTCGCCGCCGCGGGGGACGTGGCGGTGCCCCGCATGTCGGCGATCCCGCCCTGGGTGCTGCGGACGGCCGGGGTGGTCTCGCACGACACCCGCGAGCTGGCAGAGACCACCTACATGTTCACCCGGCCCTTCGTCCTGGACTCCACGGCCAGCCAGGAACGGTTGGGGTTGTCGCCGACGCCCATCGGGACGGGGATCGAGGAGACCGTCGGGTGGTGGCGGTCACAGAGGGTTGCCGAGAGAGTTCACCTGACGTGACGCCCGCCGATGAGTCGACCTGCTGAGGACGGTCTGACCACCATGAGCTTCCAGGCCTATCTCGACGCGATCGAGGAGAAGACCGGCACGATCCCGCAGGACCTCGTCGACGAGGCGCACCAGCGCGGATACGGGCCTGACACCAAGGCGGCCGAGATCGTGGGCTGGCTCGCGGACAGCCACGGTCTCGGCCGCGGCCACGCGATGGCACTGGTCCACGTGGTGAGGAACGGGCCACTCATCAACGACTTGCACGTCGGCACCTCCGGCACCCATCGCGACGAGTCAGCGGTGCTGCGCCTCGACGGGATCGCCCGCCGTACGGACGGGTAACCACCCTCATGCGGTGCCCTGGATAGGTTTCCGTCCATGTTCTCCAAGGTGCTCGTCGCCAACCGCGGCGAGATCGCGGTCCGGGCGTTCCGTGCCGCGCACGAGCTCGGTGCGCGGACCGTGGCCGTCTTCCCCCACGAGGACCGCTGGTCCGAGCACCGGCTCAAGGCCGACGAGGCCTACGAGATCGGCGTCGAGGGGCACCCGGTCCGGGCCTACCTCGACCCCGAGGCGATCGTGGAGGTGGCCGTGCGGTGCGGCGCCGACGCGGTCTACCCCGGCTACGGCTTCCTCTCCGAGAACCCCGCCCTCGCGCGCGCCTGCGCCACCGCCGGCATCACCTTCATCGGCCCCGAGCCCGAGGTGCTCACGCTCACCGGCAACAAGGCGCGCGCGATCGCCGCCGCCAAGGCGGCCGGAGTGCCCACCCTGGCCTCGGTGGAGCCCGGCACGGACGTCGAGGAGCTGTACGCCGCGGCCGAGGCGCTGCTCGACGAGATCGGCGACATCCCCCTGTTCGTCAAGGCGGTCGCGGGCGGCGGCGGCCGTGGCATGCGCCGCGTGGAGGACCGCTCCGGGCTCCGCGCCGCGATCGAGACCTGCATGCGCGAGGCCGAGGGCGCGTTCGGCGACCCGACCGTCTTCATCGAGCAGGCCGTCGTGGACCCGCGACACATCGAGGTCCAGGTCCTGTCCGACGGGACCGGCACCGACGACGGCGTCATCCACCTCTTCGAGCGCGACTGCTCGGTGCAGCGGCGCCACCAGAAGGTCGTCGAGATCGCGCCGGCGCCCAACCTCGACCCCGAGCTGCGGGACCGCATGTGCGCGGACGCCGTCCGCTTCGCCCGCGAGATCGGCTACCGCAACGCCGGCACGGTCGAGTTCCTGCTCGACCCGCAGGGCCGCTACGTCTTCATCGAGATGAACCCGCGCATCCAGGTCGAGCACACCGTCACCGAGGAGGTGACCGACGTCGACCTGGTCCAGTCGCAGATGCTCATCGCGTCGGGCGCGACGCTGGCCGACCTCGGCCTGTCCCAGGAGAGCGTGCGCCTGCGGGGGTCGGCGCTCCAGTGCCGCATCACGACCGAGGACCCGGCCAACGGCTTCCGTCCCGACACGGGCAAGATCACGACGTACCGCTCCCCGGGCGGCGCGGGCGTCCGGCTCGACGGCGGCACCGCCTACACCGGCGCCGAGATCAGCCCCCACTTCGACTCGATGCTCGCCAAGCTGACCTGCCGCGGCTCGACGTTCGAGAAGGCGGTGCAGCGGTCGCGACGGGCGCTGGCCGAGTTCCGCATCCGCGGCGTGGCGACGAACATCCCGTTCCTCCAGGCCCTGCTGGCCGACCCGGACTTCGCCGGCGGACGCGTCACCACGGGCTTCATCGAGAGCCACCCGCAGCTGCTCCAGGCCCGCGGGTCCGGCGACCGGGCGACCAAGCTGCTGAGCTACCTCGCGGACGTCACCGTCAACCAGCCGCACGGCCGGGCCCCGGTCACCGTCTCCCCCGCCAGCAAGCTCCCGGAGCTCGACCTCGGCGCGGCCCTCCCCGACGGCAACCGTGACGTCCTGCTCGGCGTCGGTCCGGAGGAGTTCGCCCGGCGCCTGCGCGCCCAGGACCGGGTCGCCGTCACGGACACCACGTTCCGCGACGCCCACCAGTCGCTGCTGGCCACCCGGGTCCGCACGCGCGACCTCGTGGCGGTCGCGGGACACGTCGCCCGCACCACCCCCGAGCTGTGGTCGGTGGAGTGCTGGGGCGGGGCGACGTACGACGTGGCGCTCCGCTTCCTGGCCGAGGACCCGTGGGAGCGGCTGGCGGCCCTGCGCGAGGCGATCCCCAACATCTGCCTGCAGATGCTGCTCCGCGGCCGCAACACGGTGGGGTACACGCCGTACCCGACGCGGGTCACCGAGGCCTTCGTCGAGGAGGCGGCCGCCACCGGCATCGACGTCTTCCGCATCTTCGACGCGCTCAACGACGTCTCGCAGATGCGGCCCGCGATCGACGCCGTCCGCGCGACCGGGACGACCGTCGCCGAGGTCGCCCTGTGCTACACCGGCGACCTCTCCTCCCCCGACGAGCGGCTCTACACGCTCGACTACTACCTGCGGCTGGCGGAGCAGATCGTCGACGCGGGCGCCCACGTGCTCGCGATCAAGGACATGGCCGGGCTGCTCCGGGCGCCGGCTGCCCGGACCCTGGTCACCGCGCTGCGCGAGCGCTTCGACCTCCCGGTCCACCTGCACACCCACGACACCCCGGGTGGCCAGCTCGCGACGCTGCTGGCCGCCGTGGACGCGGGCGTGGACGCCGTCGACGCGGCCTGCGCCGCGATGGCCGGGACGACCTCCCAGCCGTCGCTGTCGGCGCTCGTCGCGGCGACCGACCACTCCACGCGGGAGACCGGGCTCCGCCTCCCCGCCGTGGACGCGATGGAGCCCTACTGGGAGGCCACCCGGCGGGTCTACGCGCCCTTCGAGTCCGGGCTCCCCGCGCCGACCGGCCGGGTCTACCAGCACGAGATCCCCGGCGGCCAGCTCTCCAACCTCCGCCAGCAGGCGATCGCGCTCGGCCTCGGCGAGCGGTTCGAGCAGGTCGAGGACATGTACGCCGCCGCGAACGCCATCCTCGGCAACGTCGTCAAGGTCACCCCGTCCTCGAAGGTCGTCGGCGACCTCGCGCTCGCCCTGGTGGCGGCGGGTGCCGATCCGGTGGAGTTCGAGGCGGACCCGGCGCGCTTCGACGTCCCCGACTCGGTGGTCGGGTTCCTCAACGGCGAGCTCGGCGACCCCCCGGGCGGCTGGCCCGAGCCGTTCCGCACCAAGGCGCTGCAGGGCCGCACCTGGAAGCGCCCCGCCGAGGTCCTCACCCCCGAGCAGGACGCCGCTCTCGACAGCGACCGGCGCGGCACCCTCAACGAGCTGCTCTTCCCCGGCCCGACCGCGGCCTTCCGCGAGTCCCGCGAGCGGTACGGCGACCTGTCGGTGCTCCCCACCTCCGACTACCTCTACGGCCTGCGAGCCGGGATGGAGCACGAGGTCGAGATCGAGGAGGGCAAGACGCTCATCCTCGGCCTCGAGGCGATCAGCGATCCCGACGAGCGCGGCATCCGCACGGTGATGGCGGCGATCAACGGCCAGCTGCGGCCGGTCCCGGTGCGGGACCGCAGTGTGGCGTCCGAGGTCGCGTCGGCGGAGAAGGCCGATCCCGGCAACCCCGGGCACGTCGCCGCGCCGTACGACGGCGCCGTGACGGTCGTCGTCGCCGAGGGCGACCAGGTCGCGGCCGGCCAGACCGTGGCGACCATCGAGGCGATGAAGATGGAGGCCTCGATCACCGCCCCGGTGGCGGGGGACGTCAAGCGCGTGGCGGTGCCGTCGACCACCGCCGTCGAGGGCGGCGACCTGGTGCTGGTCCTGGGCTGACCCTCCGGGCCCCTCCGGGGCGGTGCCACCGAGGCGTCGTGCCTCGCCCAGGTCAGGGCACCGGGTTGAGCACGACGGCCTCGGGGTCGGGCTCGGCGCGCTCGGTCTCCGGCGGGTCGGCACCGGCGATGGTGCGGTAGACCTCGCCCGCCGCCCCCCGCATGCCCTCGGCCAGTGGGTGGAAGGGAGCGGCGACGCCCGCGTGGAAGTCCTTGCCCTGGATCCAGGCGTCCTCGCCGGCGCAGACGTCGTGACCCCGGGATGCGGTCTCCAGGTCGACGTACGCCGCTCCGGCGGACTCCGCGCCGAGCCGGATCGCCCGGTTGAGCCCACGGCCGATCACGGTCAACGGCCGGAGCGCGGGTGCCGGGGCGCCGACCTGGGGGCAGGACCCCTCCGGCGGCATGAAGCTCGGGTAGCCCACGACGTAGACGTCGGCGTCGGGGGCGCGTCGCCCGATCTCCGCGACGGCCGCGCTCACCCGACCCTCGACCCGGCGCGCGTCCTGGCGCAGCCGTGCCACCGAGCAGGTGGCGGGGTCGGGGTCGCGGCAGGCGATCAGGCCGGAGTAGATGCCGAAGTCGTTGCCGCCGAGGCCGAGCGTGACGAGGTCGGTCTCGGCCGTCAGGGCGTCCAGCTGGGGCCGGGTGGCGCCCCCGTTGAGGAGTGGCTGGTCCTGGGTCAGCGACTCCGTCGTGGCGCCCGAGCAGGACACGTCGGTGTAGGTGGCGACGTCGAGCCAGTCGGCGAGGAACGCGGGATAGTTCTGCTTCGACCGCGCGCAGCCCTCGGGGTCGACGCGCATGGTCCCGATGAAGGGTCCCGCGGTGTAGGAGTCCCCCAGGGCGACGTAGTCGATCGAGTCGGGCAGCCCCGGCACGTCGACCACCCGCTCGGCAGAGCCGCCCAGCGGCCGGTCGATCTCGGAGTCCGCGGAGCACCCGAGCGCCAGCACGGCGAGCAGCAGCGCGGTGAGACCTGCACGCAGCGGCCGCCCGTGGGCGGGTGTCACGAGAACAGCCGCGGGGTCGCCGCCGGCGCGACGCTGACCGTGAACCAGTCGGACCGCAGCCCGAGCACCGAGCGGACGGTGTCCCCGTCGACGTCGGCGCGCCCCGAGGTGCCGACGAAGGAGATGTCCTGGACCCGGCCGCCCCACTCGCCGTTGCCGTCCCGGCTCAGCACCTCGATGCTGGTCAGGTCGCCGATGGCCGGCCAGTGGCGCTCGATGTCCACGTCGGTGACGGTCGCCGTCCAGCCGCGGTAGGGGCTGACAGAGGCGTCGTAGGGGTCCTCCTGCGCGACGAGGTAGGGCACCGACCCGGCCGAGGACCAGCCGCCGTTGCTGGCGGAGAACTGGGTGAAGGCCGGACGGCCGTCGTGGAGCAGCCCCTGCCGGGCCGTCATCTTGATGGCAGCGGTCGCGGAGGGGTGCTCGACGTCCACACCGCCGTAGACCTGGCAGTGGGCGGTGTCGCAGAGGTCGTAGTGGGACGCGCTGGGGTGGCTGCGCTCGAAGGCGGCGTACGTGCGGGCCGCGACCGACTGGGCCGCCACGGCGTGGGCGTCCCACAGGGCCGGCACCTCCTGGGGCACGACCCCGCGCAGGTAGGCCTCCAGGGGGAGGACGTTGACGGTGTCGCGCGCGCCGGACCCGCGTGGCCTCACCGACCGGAGGCGGCCGCGGTACGTCGTGCGTCCCGTCGGCGTGACGAGCGTGAGGCCGCCGGAGCCGGAGGAGAGCTCGGCATCGCCGCGCAGCTGCTTCCAGGTCCGCCAGCCGCCACGACGGACGAACTGCACGAGCGTCCGCTCACCCCGGCCGAGGAGGCGCCACCTGCGCTCGCCACGGCTCGGCAGCCGCCACGTCCTGCTGCTCCGCAGGCTGCTCACCGACAGGTCCCGGTCGGCGACCACCTGGACGTCGGAGGTGGTGTCGCCGCTGATCAGCACGCGGATCTTGCCGCCGACCCGGTCGAGGGTCGTGCCGGGGTAGTAGAACGCCACGATCTGCTGCCAGGTGAGGCCCTGTCGCGCAGCGCCGAGGGCGCCGTACTGGGAGAGCCCGTGACCGTGGCCGTAGCCGTTGCCGGTGAGCGTGATGACCGCACGGCCGGGCGTCGCCCAGGTCTCGGTGTCCCGGGTGGCGGCGTCCGCGGGCAGGACCGGGAGCAGCAGCATGCCCACCAGGAAGGTGAGCAGGGTGCTGGATCGGGTCGTGCGTCGCGGCATGAGCGGCCTCCCCACGAGACGGGAACTCAGGACCCTCGAGGTTACAGGCGGATCCTGAGCGGCGCAGGCGTAGTGCACAGAGGAATCGCAGGTGGCAGACTCCCCGCATGCTCGGGGGACGGCGCCGCAGGCGCGAGGAGGAGCTGGCCGGGCTGGACCGTTTCCGGGTCGCTCGCCGGCTCGTGGACGAGGACGTGACCGCGCTGGGGGAGCAGCTGGCCGAGCTGGACGTCGACACCCTGGCGGACGACCTCGACGAGGAGGCGCGGCACCACTACGGCCGTGCGCTGGAGCACTACGACCAGGCCAAGCAGCTGCTGGCGTCGAGCACGACCGCCGAGGAGGTGCTCGCCATCGAGCAGGTGGTCGCCGACGCGCGCTGGCACCGCGCGGCCGTCATCGCCGTGCGCGACGGCGAGGCGCTGCCCGCTCGCCGCGAGCCGTGCTTCTTCGACCCGCGGCACGGCCCGTCGATGCAGGACGTCGCCTGGATCCCGCCGGGGGGCACCGAGCGCACCGTCGCGGTCTGTGCCGCCGACGCGCGGCGGCTGGCCGCCGGGGAGCAACCGCTCGAGCGTCTCGTCCGGGTCGGGGACCGGTGGGTGCCCTGGCACCGGAGCGGCGGATCGAGCGCCGTCGTCGACGCGCGCGACCACGCCACGGCGACCTACGGCCGGCGGGTCCAGAAGGCCATGGCGGAGGCCCACCTCGGCAGCGTGGGTGGAAGCTTCGGCGACATCGGTGGTGGTGACATGGGCGGTGGCGGTGGCGGCGACTGACCGACCGACCTACACCTTGTGCAGCCGCCGCGCCGCCTCGGCGATCGAGCCGCTCATCGACGGGTAGACGGTGAACGCCTGAGCCAGCTGGTCGGCGGTGAGCGACTGGTGGACGGCGATCGACACCGGGTGGATCAGCTCGGAGGCACGCGGGCCCACGACCACTCCCCCGACCACGATGCCGGTGCCGGGCCGGCAGAAGAGCTTGACGAACCCGTCGCGCACGCCCTGCATCTTGGCGCGCGCGTTGCCCGCGAGGGGCAGCGTGACGACCTCGGCCTGGATCTCGCCGGCGTCGACCGCGTTCTGTGACCAGCCGACGGTCGCGATCTCGGGCGCCGTGAAGACGTTGGACGACACCTGCTTGAGGTCGAGCGGGGCCACGGCGTCGCCGAGGAAGTGCCACATGGCGATCCGCCCCTGCATCGCGGCGACCGAGGCCAGCATCAGCACGCCGGTGCAGTCGCCGGCGGCGTAGATCCCGCGGGCCGACGTGCGGGAGACGCGGTCGACGGTGACGAAGCCGCCGTCGCCCGTGGCGACGCCCGCCTCCTCGAGCCCGAGGTCGGCGGTGTTGGGGACCGAGCCGAGGGCGAGGATGCAGTGGCTGCCCTGCACGGTGCGTCCGTCGGTGAGGGTCACCGTGACGGTGTCCCCGTCGCGGGTCACCGACTCCATCCGGGACTCGCCGAGGACCTCCATCCCGCGCCGCTTGGAGACCTCCTCGAGCACGGCGGCCGCGTCGGCGTCCTCGCCCGGGAGCACCCGGTCGCGTGAGCTGACCAGCGTGACGGGGATGCCGAGCGCGAGGTAGGCGCTCGCGAACTCCGCACCCGTGACCCCGGACCCGACGACGACGAGCTTCTCGGGCACCTCGTCGAGGTCGTAGACCTGCTCCCAGGTGAGGATCCGCTCACCGTCCGGCTGTGCCGAGGGGAGAGTGCGAGGCGACGCGCCGGTCGCCAGGAGGATGGTGTCGGCCTCGAGGGTCTCCTCCCCGCCGTCGGCCAGCGACACCACGACCGAGAGGCCCGGCGCCAGGCGCCCCCGCCCCCGCACCACGCGTACGCCGTCGCGGTCGAGCCGGGCCGCGATGTCGCTCGACTGGTCCGCCGCGAGGTTCTTGACGCGGGCGTTGACCTTGGCGAGGTCGACCTTGATCGTCGTGGCGGCGTCGCCCTCGTGGTCGGAGAAGTCGATGCCGAGCTCGGCGGACTCCGACACCTCGGTCATCAGCTCGGCCGTGGCGATCAGGGTCTTGGAGGGCACGCAGTCCGTCAGGACGGCCGAGCCCCCGACGCCGTCGGTGTCCACGACGGTCACCCGGGCGCCCAGCTGGGCGGCGACGTGGGCGGCCTCGTAGCCGCCGGGGCCACCGCCGATGATGACGACGTGGTCGCTCATGCCCGGCCTCAGAGGTTGATCATGTGGCCGGCGATGCCGTGGACGGCTTCCTTGACGGCCTCGCCCAGCGTCGGGTGGGCGAAGACGTTGCGGGCCACCTCGTCGGCGGTGAGGTCCCACTTCTGGGCCAGCGTCAGCACCGGCAGCAGCTCGGTCACGTCGGGGCCGATCATGTGGGCGCCGATGATCTCGTTGTGCTCGGCGTCGGCCACGACCTTGACGAAGCCCACCGCCTCGCCGAGCCCCATCGCCTTGCCGTTGGCGGTGAAGGGGAACGTCGCCGTCTTGACGTCGTACCCCTTCTCCTTGGCCTGCGCCTCGCTGAACCCGAACGACCCGATCTGCGGCTGGCAGTAGGTCGCGCGCGGCACGAAGTCGTAGTCGACCGGCATGGTCTCCGCGCCGCTGATGGTCTCGGCGGCGACGATCCCCATCGCCTCGGCGACGTGGGCGAGCATCAGCTTGCCGGTGCAGTCGCCGATGGCGTAGACGTTCTCGACGTTGGTGCGCATGTGGTCGTCGACCTCGATCGCGCCGCGCTCGGAGACCTTCACGCCGATCTTCTCGAGGCCGTAGCCCTCGACCCGGGGGGCGAAGCCGAACGCCGCGAGGAACTTGTCGGCCTCGAGCACGGTCTCGTCACCGCCGGCGGCCGGGGCGATCGTCACCTTGACGCCGGAGCCGGTGTCCTCGACCTTCTTCACCGCGGTGGAGGTCAGCACCTTGACGCCGAGCTTCTTGTAGTGGCGCGCGAGCTCCTTGGAGATGTCGGCGTCCTCGGTCGGGACCATCCGGTCGAGGAACTCCACGATGGTGACCTCGACCCCGAAGTTGGCCATCACGTAGGCGAACTCGACGCCGATCGCGCCGGAGCCGCCGATGACGATCGAGCCGGGCAGCTCGTCGGTGAGGATCTGCTCCTCGTAGGTCACGACGTTCTCGCTGAGCTCGACCCCGGGGACGAGGCGGACCGACGCACCCGCGGCGATGATCAGGTTGTCGAAGGTGTACGACGTCGTGCCGCCGTCGCGGTCGGCGACGTCGACCCCGGTCGGACCGGTGATCGTGCCCCACCCGTCGATCTCGGTGATCTTGTTCTTCTTCATCAGGTAGTGGACGCCCTTGACGATGCCGGCGCTCACGTCGCGGCTCCGCTGGTGGGTGGCGCCGAAGGCCATCGTGACGTCGCCCTCGATCCCGAACTTCGCCTTCTCGTGCTGGAGCGTGTGGGCCAGCTCGGCGTTCTTCAGCAGGGCCTTGGAGGGGATGCAGCCGACGTTGAGGCAGACCCCTCCCCAGTACTTGTCCTCCACCACGGCGACCTTCTGGCCGAGCTGTGCTGCGCGGATGGCGGCGACGTACCCACCGGGACCGGCGCCGAGGACGAGGGTGTCGAAGTGATCGGTCACGACGTCAGCCTATCGGCGCCCACCTCGGCGCTCGCTACCCTGCTCCTCGTGACCCTCTACGCCGCCTACGGGACCAACATGAGCCCGGCCCGGATGAGCGAGCGGTGCCCCCACTCGCCGCTGCGGTCGACCGGCTGGCTGACGGGCTGGCGGCTGACCTTCGGCGGCGAGGAGCACGGCTGGGACGGCGCGCTCTCGACGATCGTGCAGGACCCGTTCGAGCAGGTCTTCGTCGCGATCTACGACATCACGGCGGAGGACGTCCGGGCCCTGGACAGCTGGGAGTCGGCCGACACCGGCCTCTACCGCAAGACCAAGGTGCGGGTCTCCACGATGAACGGTGAGGTCGTGGCGTGGGCCTACGTCCTGGACGCCTACGAGGGCGGCCTGCCCTCCGCGTCGTACCTCGGCGTGCTGGCGGACGCCGCGGAGTCGGCGGGGGCGCCGGACGACTACGTCGCGGCGCTGCGCCGCCGTGCCTGCCGCTCGACGGGCCTCTGAACGGCCGGAGTGGGTCCGCGAGCGTGGGCGGCGATACGCTCCGCCGGTGACGAGCCCTGACCAGACCTCCACCCCGTACGACGACGCCCGCGCCGCCGCCGAGCGGCTCGCCGAGCTCACCGGGGTGGCCCAGCACGACATCGCCCTGGTGCTGGGCTCCGGCTGGCTGCCTGCGGTCGACGCCCTCGGGGAGGCCACCGCCGAGATCGCGACGACGGACCTCCCGGGCTTCCACGCCGCCGGGGTCGTGGGCCACAGCGGGAGGATCCGCTCCATCAGGAGCGGGGAGGCCAACCTGCTCGTCTTCCTGTCCCGCACCCACTACTACGAGGGCAAGGGCGTCGCAGCGGTCGTGCATCCCGTGCGGACGGCGGCAGCGGCGGGCTGCCGGGCGATCGTGCTGACCAACGGGTGCGGCGGCCTCAAGGAGGGCTGGCACCCCGGTCAGGCGGTCCTGATCTCCGACCACATCAACCTCACCGGCACGAGCCCGATCGTGGGCGCCAACTTCGTCGACCTGACCGACCTCTACAGCCCGCGCCTGCGCGGCCTGTGCCGGGAGATCGACCCCGACCTCGACGAGGGCGTCTACGTCCAGTTCCCCGGCCCCCACTACGAGACGCCCGCCGAGGTCCGGATGGCGGGCGTGCTCGGCGGCCAGCTCGTCGGCATGAGCACGACCCTGGAGGCGATCGCTGCCCGCGAGGCGGGGATGGAGGTGCTCGGCATCAGCCTGGTCACCAACCTCGCCGCCGGGCTGAGCGGCGAGCCGCTCAACCACGAGGAGGTCCTCGAGGCCGGCAAGGCTGCCGCCAGCCGGATGGGCGGCCTGCTCTCGCAGGTCGTCGCGAAGGTCTGAGCGCGTGCGCGTCCTCGTCACCGGCGCGGCCGGATCGATCGGCCGGGTCGTCACCCTCGGGCTGTGCGCCCGCGGCCACGAGGTCGTCGGGCTGGACCTGGTCCCGGAGCCGGAGGGGTTCACCGGCGACTGGCACACGGTCGACTGCGCCGACCCCGACGCCGTGACCGCGGTCTTCGAGGCCGAGCGCCTCGACGCGGTCGTCCACCTGGCCGGCCACCCGGGTGAGGCGTCGCTGCCCACGTCCCTGACGTCGCACGTCGTCACCACCGCCGCGCTGCTGGACGCGATGGTCGCCCACCGGGTCACCCGGATCGTCTACGCGTCGTCCAACCACGCGGTCGGCCTCACCCCGCGCCGGGAGCTGCGCGACGGCGCGCCGCTCACCGCCGACGTGCGCCCACGACCCGACACCTTCTACGGCGTCGCCAAGGTCGCCGCCGAGGCGCTGCTGTCGCTCCACGTCGACAAGCACGGCATCGATGCCGTCGCGTGCCGGATCGGCTCCTTCCTCGACGAGCCCACCACCCGGCGGGCGCTCTCGACCTGGCTCTCCCCCGACGACTGCGTCCGGATGGTCGAGGCGGCACTCACCGCGCCGGCGCCCGGGTACGCCGTCATCTACGGCATCAGCGCCAACACCCGCGCGTGGTGGGACCTCGAGCCCGGCCGCGCCCTGGGCTACGAGCCGCTCGACGACGCCGAGGCCTTCGCCGACGACATCCCCGACCGTCCCGAGGACGAGGACGAGGGCGCCCACGTCGGCGGGCCGTACGCCCTGCGCGACGTCCAGCGGCCCGCGCTCGGGGACTGAAGTCGAGAGGCAGGAACGAGTGACGACGCTCCCGCAGGACGGCGTGGCCGGGCCCACGCGCCCTGGTGGGGATTCTGGCCGACGCGGTGGCGACGACGCCGGTGGTGCCGGGGGGGTACCGTCGATCAGGGTGGGGTCGCGTTCGGCAACGGCATGGCGTCACTGCCCTTGAGGACGACGAAGTCGGACCAGGTGATCCCGGCCAGGCTGTCGGCGTGCAGCAGGTCCCCCCACACGGGGCGAGCGGCCGAGTCCTGCTCGGCCTTCAGCGACGATGCTCCGCCCGCGTTGTCCCCGACGTACATGCCGTGACGCTGGAGCGTCCGGGCGATGGCCAGTCCGGCCGGGGAGAGTCCCCGGGTCGTCAGGTCGATGTCGGCGCGGATCGCGAGCCGCTGACCTTCCGCGCCCCACCAGAACTTGCTGGACTCGGTCCCCA
>CADCUM010000021.1:0-427 GCA_902805885.1 uncultured Nocardioides sp.
TCGACGTACAGCCGGCAGACGGCCTCTCCGACGCACCCCTCGACGAACGCGACCCCGCGCTTCCACCGCGCCCGCAGCTGCGGGGTGCCCGACAGGGTGCGGCCGTAGAAGTCGAAGTTCGTCGCGACGAACTCCGAGGCGAGGTACGGCGCGGCGGCGCGGACCACCTTGAGCGCCGCCCAGGCCTTCCAGTCCTCGAGGTCGGTCTCCGCCACGGTCCCGGACAGGTGGCTGAAGAAGGTCGGTTGCCGCACGACGACCTCGGCGAGCGTCGCCTCGGTCGCGCCCATCGCCGTGGCGTAGGCGTCCCAGGCGAACGCGGGCGCGAGCTCGCGCACCTCGGCGAAGGTCATCAGGTTGTAGGCCTTGATGACGTCGCGGGTCTCCGCCCGCTCCCAGTGCCCCGCGGCCAGCCGCGTCTCGAGCG
>CADCUM010000021.1:437-2707 GCA_902805885.1 uncultured Nocardioides sp.
GCCGCCGGCCCCGACTCTGGGAGGCCCGCCATGCCGAGCAGCCGCTCGACGTAGGCGACGTAGGCGTCGCGGACCTCGGCGAACTTGTCCTCGCGGTAGTAGGACTCGTCGGGCAGGCCGAGGCCGCCCTGCACGAGGTTGACGAGGTAGCGGTCGGAGTCACGGTCGTCGGCGTCGACGTAGGAGCCGAAGAAGCCGCTCCCGCCCCGCCGCTCGAAGCCGCCGACGTACGCCGCGAGCTCCGCGTGGTCGGCCACCTCGGCGAGTCGGGCGAGGTCGTCGGCGATCGGCGTCGCCCCGAGGGCGTCGATCCGCTCCTCGTCCATGAACGAGGTCCACAGGTCGCCGATCTGCTGGGTCGGCGAACCCTTCGGCGCCTGGGAGGCCGAGGCTGCGCACTCCTCGACGATCGCGCGGACCTGCTGCTCGGCCCGCTCGGCGATGACCGCGAAGGCACCCCAGGTCGCGCGGTCGGACGGGATCTCCTCCTCGGCCAGCCAGCGGCCGTTCACGTGACCGAAGAGGTCGTCCTGGGGGCGCACCGAGTCGTCCATGCCGGCCCGGGCGTCGTCGAGGATCGTCATGGCGGCGAGCCTAGTGGGGCTCACCGACGAGGACGCCGGTCAGGCCGGCGCCTGGGGAGACCCGTCTCGACGCCTCACTGGAGGACCGCCGCGCGGTTCACCCAGGTGCTCACGACTCTCATCCCGACCTTCTCGTAGAGGCCCAGCGCGCCGGTGCGGGAGTCCGTCGCGAGCTCGAACCGGGTGGCCCCGTGCTCGCGAGCGCCGGCGAACGCGTCGACGAGCAGCGCGCGCGCCAACCCGCGCCCGCGATGGTCACGGCGAACCGCGAGCTGGGCGACGTAGGCGGTCGCCCCGTTGACCGAGGTCCAGCACACCCCGACCGTGGCACCGTCGGGGTCGACGACCGTGCGCAGGTGCCAGGGCTCGAACCCCGGACGCCGCACCGTCCGGGCCTCGAAGTCCTCGTAGCTGCTGCGCGCGCGCTCGGACCACTCGAGGAAGGCGTCCTCGACGACCTCGTGGACCGCTCGGCGCTCGGCGTCGGTCAGGGCCGTCCGCAGCGCGTAGCCGGGCGGGAGCGGCTGCGGCTCGATCTCCTGACCCGGCGGCAGCTCGAGGAGCCAGGACTCCCAGCGCACGTGGTAGCCCATCGCTGCGAGGAGCCGGTCGCTCGCCGAGCCCTGCGGGACCGGCATCCCGACGACGCGGTCGCCGCGGCTGCGCGCGGTCTCGCGGATCCAGGCAGCGATCGCCGTCCCCAGACCACGACCTCGGTACGCCGGGTGCACGGCGGCGTCGGACCGCTGCTCGCCTCCGACCTCGCCGTAGGCGACGAGCCGGTCGCCGTCGAAGACACCGATCGTGCTGGCGGCGACGTCGAAGCTGGGTCGCTGCCAGTAGCCGACGATGTCGGCCTCCTCGATCTCGACCGTGCCGACGTCGTGCGCCTCCTGCGCCGCCATCACCTCGAAGACCGCGCGCGCGTCGACCATCGCCAGCGGACGTGCCGACAGTCCCTCGGGAAGTCTCACCGCGGCATGCAAGCACGTCGCGAGCCCGGCCGCACCGCAGTTGTGCGCGGGTCGACCGACCTCGCGACCGTCAGGGGTGAGTCAGCGGGCGACGAGCCCCGTGACCGCGCCGGTGACCGACCCGACCGCCTCGCCGGTGGCGCTCGAGACGCTGCGCGCGACCTCCGTGGTCTTGTCGGTGACACTGCCGACGATGAGGCTGAGCCCGATGCCCAGCATCCAGACGTCCTTGGCGTAGCTGATGCCCTCCGGGGTGGGGGCGGGGTTGCCCGGCTTGTGCCAGTCCTCCATCTTCCAGTACATCGTCAGCAGGGCCGAGGAGAACCCGGTGAGAGCGGCCCCGGCGACCAGCGGCGACACGAACGGCGCCAGCAGCGCAGCGCCGACCGCGACCTCGCTGGTCGACAGCAGGGTCCCGAACTGCTGCGGCTTCATCTGTCCGAGCTGGGGGAAGGCGGTCGCGGCCATCCATTGCATGCCGGCGGCGGCCTCCTCGGGAAGACCTCGCTTGTCGAGGCCGGAGTTCACGATGTAGGCGCCGGTGGCGAGCCGGAGGGGCAGGTTGCGCAGCTTCACGGGTTCCTCCTGGGAAGTCGTCGGGAGCACGCTCCCCCGCTCGAGCCGGAGTCATGCCGAACCGGTGGCGCGACTTCGCCTGTGCCAGGATCCGAGCATGACGACCGAGGTGACCGTGCGCGACAACCCCGACCGC
>CADCUM010000022.1 GCA_902805885.1 uncultured Nocardioides sp.
GACCCGCGTCTGCGCCGCCGCGTGCGTGTGGGTCCCCACCCGGCGTACGTCGGACAGCGCGGTGCCCGGCCGCACGAGCAGGGAGAACGCGACCGGCACGGTCATCTCCCGGGTGATCATGAGCGGCGCGCCCTGGGCGAGCTCGTCGAGGGTGACCGGGACCGACCCCTCGACGGAGTTCTCGATGGGGACGACCGCGCCGTCGGCGGCACCCGAGCGGACCGCGTCGAGGGCCACCGTCACCGTCGCGCAGGGCTGGAGGTGCGCGTCGGCCGCGCCGGGGAGCGTCCGCAGGGCCTGCTCGGTGAAGGTCCCCTCGGGTCCCAGGTAGCTGTATCGCGGCGACGCGGGACCGGGCACCCGCGCGAGCCTAGTGGCGCGAGGACATGTGATCCGGCTTACGGGGTAAGGTCCGGGGTGCACGCACCACCAGCACCACCACTCACGGCCTCCGGGCCTCGAGCCTCTCATCCAGGAGACACATGTCCATCAGACAGAGCCTGCAGAACGCGTTCGACGCGTTCTTCGCCTTCTTGCCGAACCTGCTCGGCTTCCTCGTCCTGCTCCTCATCGGCTTCATCGTCGCCAAGGTCGTCGCGGGCATCGTCCGCAAGGTCCTCGAGAAGGTCGGCGTCGACAAGCACCTGCAGGGTGCAGGTCAGCACAACTACGTCGAGCGGTTCATGCCCGGCGCCAGTGTCAGCAACGGTGTCAGCCGGGTCGTCTTCTGGCTCGTCTTCGTCTTCTTCCTGTTCGCCGCCGTCGGCGCGCTGAAGATCCCCGCCGTCACGACCTTCATGAACCAGGTCCTGGCCTACCTGCCGAACATCATCGTCGCGATCGGCATCTTCGTCGTCGCGGCCCTGGTCGCCGGTGCCGTCGCGGGTGCGGTCACCAAGCTCATGGGCGACACCCCGACCGGCAAGATCGTGGCGACCGTCGTGCCGTCGCTGGTCATGGTCATCGCGCTCTTCATGATCCTCGAGCAGCTCCAGATCGCCCCGGAGATCGTCCGGATCGCGTTCGGCGCGACGATGTTCGCCATCGCGCTCGGCCTCGCGCTGGCCTTCGGCCTCGGCGGTCGCTCGGTGGCCCAGCGGCTCCTCGAGGACGCCTACACCAAGGGCCAGCAGCAGCGCGCCCAGGTGGCCTCCGACGTCGCCGCCGGCAAGCAGCGGGCGCAGGACACGGCGCAGTCGGCCCAGTCCGGTGGCCAGTCGAGCGAGTACAGCACCGCGGGCACGACGTACGTCGACGAGCAGCAGACCGAGGTCATCAGCCCGACCCAGGGCCGCGTGGACGGTGGCTCGTCCCGCTACTGACCGCAGCACCCCTCGGACGGGTGTCCCTCACGCCAGGCGTGGGGGGCACCCGTTCCCGCGTCAGGGTCGGCGGCCGATGAACCCCAGGAGCCGGTGCTGCACCGAGGCTTCAGCCGGTACGTCGACCCGAGGGCCGTACTGACCGCTGCTGCGCAGCAGCTCGTCCATCGGCTCCATCCCCTCGAGCATCACCCGGCACATCGCCGCGTCGAGGGTCTCGTCCTGCCCGGTCGCGCGAGCCAGGTCCCAGGTGTGGAGGAAGACGTCGGAGGTGTAGAACCGGTCGACGGCCGTGGGCAGGGGCACCTCTCCGAGGTGGGGGTTGACGAGCACCCGCTGCTCCGACGCCGGGTCGTCGAGCAGCGCCTGGACCGCGTCCTGCTGCGCCACCCAGGCCGCGACGGGGTCGTCGTCGACCGAGGGTCCGGTGGGGAGCCGCAGGCCGGTCCCGCCCTCGAGGAACCCGGGGAACCAGGTGACCAGGTGGCGCACGACGTCGCGCGCGGTCCAGCCCTCGACCGGCGCGGGTGCGTCCCACCCGCCGTCGGGCACGCCGTGGACGCGGCGGCCGAACCCGCCGGCCACCTCTGCGTGGCGAGCCGGCGGCGCCAGGTCGGGCAGCGCGAGGGCCTCGGCGCTCACGCCGTCGCTCCCGCCAGCAGCTCGTCGAGCCGCTCGTAGCTCTGCCGCAGGCCGTCCTGCATGCCGCTGCGCAACATGGCATCGCGGGTCGCGACGTCGTGGGTGACCGAGACCACCCGGAGCCGGGTCCGGCCGTCCTCAAGGTCGGTGAACTCCGCACGGTCGAAGGTGGGGTGGTCCGGCTCGAGGTCGTAGCCGAACGTCTGGGTGATGCTCCGGCCCGGCTGGACGTCGTGGACCGCTCCCCAGAAGCCGTGCTCCGTGCCGTCCTCCTCGACGTGCACGTAGCGGTAGGACCCTCCGCGGCGCATCTCCCACTCCTCGACCCGCATCCGGAGCCGCCGCGGCCCGAGCCACTGCACGACCAGCTCCGGATCGACGTGCGCGCGGAAGACGTGGTCGACGGGGGCGTCGAAGTCACGGACGATCTCGATGACCGGCTGCCCGTCCGGTGCGGTGATCCGTGCCTCGCGACTCCTCGCGGGGTGGCGCTGCACAGGGGTCCCGGTGCTCATGACGCTGCTCCTTCCTGCCGCCGTGACGACGGCTCCTCGTCCTGGCCGGGGTGTTCCCGGGCCAGCTGGCCGAGCACGCCGTCGAGGCGCTGGTACCGCTCCTCGACCTCGCGGCGGCGCCGCTCGACCCAGGCCGTCATGAGGTCGAGGACGTCCGCGTCCAGCGTCGCGGGGCGCCGTTGCGCCTGGCGGGTCCGCCGGAC
>CADCUM010000023.1 GCA_902805885.1 uncultured Nocardioides sp.
CGCGTCTGGGGCGGGTGGTCACGCACCCGCGGGCTGCTCACGCCGGGCACGGCGATCTTCGTGCCCGACCGGCCCGGCGCCGGCTGAGGCGACGACGGCACGGCTCCGGCGGTTCCGCTCCCAGCCCGCAGCGAACGACGCCGGGTTCATCGACGCCCAGGCGCGGCGCTTCCAGGACACGTCCTCGAGCAGCTGGCGCCGCACGTGCTGGGTCTCGTCCCAGAACGCCCGGCGAGCCGCGAGCGGCGAGGGAGCGGGCGCGAAGACGGCCGCGTCCGCGGAGCGGGCGAGGTCCAGCGGCACCTCGAGGTGCCGGGCCTGCGCGACCCGGCTCCAGGTGTCGCCGACCGGCGTGCCGCGGTCCAGGGCGGCGTCGAGGACCTCCTGCCACCCCCCGACGTACGCCGAGGACCAGCCTCGCTCGTCCCCCACGCGGCGCCGTCGCCGAGCGCGGCGCACGATCTTGGCCGCGGGCACGCACGCCCAGGCCACCAGGACCGCGGCCGCGAGAGCGGCCACGACGAGGCCGATCGTCTCCCAGGGGGACGTCTGCTCCGCCAGGACGGCGTCGGCGTCGAGCTCGATGTCGGCCCCCTTGGGGATCTTGATCTCGGACTCGTCGAGGTCGAGCTCCTCGCGCACCCACTTC
Organism: uncultured Nocardioides sp.; assembly: GCA_902805885.1. GTDB lineage: Bacteria > Actinomycetota > Actinomycetes > Propionibacteriales > Nocardioidaceae > Nocardioides. Next base: position 650 of record CADCUM010000023.1, read on the forward strand.
CCCGCGGCCACGACGTCGTCGCCCTGGGACTTGTCGTAGAGGTGCACGGCCGTGTAGCGCTCGGGGTCCAGGGAGCGCCACGTGCCGTCGACGAGCTGGAGCTCGACCCAGGTGGTGACGTCGGTGCTGCGCACCACGCCACCCCTGCCGGGCTCCGCGCCGACCACGATGCGGGCCGGCACCCCGAGGCGGGAGGCTCCCAGCGCCATCACAGCGGTGTACTGGAAGGGAGAGCCGACGATCCGGTCCGTCCCCAGGAACCTCAGGCCGAGGTCGACCGGGCGCTGGGACGACGGTCCGCTGAGCCTGACCTCCCCGTTCTGCCGGAGGTAGCGTGCCAGCAGCAGGACGCGCCGAAGGGGGGACAGCTCGGTCCGGTCGAAGGGCAGGAGGTACTGGTCGAGGAACTCACCCTCCGGCTGCCGCTGGCCCTCCGTCGCCACCGCGGCGTCGTCGCTCGACCGGAACGACTCGGGCGTGAGGACCGAGGTGAAGGTGTAGTCGTCGCGTGGGTCCACCCCGCCGACCACCAGCACGCTGGAGGTGGCCTGGTTGTAGCGCAGGTCCCGCAGCTGGCTGCGTCCGTCGGTGTAGTCGAGCTCGATGCTGGTCAGCTCGCCGACGGTCGGCAGCCAGTCGCCCGTGTAGCCCGCGCCGATGCGCACCCGGACGCGGACCTCCCGGCCCTCGTGCACCGGGGTGATGACCCCGTCCACGCGCCGGAACGTCCCGAGCGCGCCCGCTCCGGGCGACTCCCCGGCCGGCACCCAGGCCTCGCCGTCGTAGAGGTCCAGTGCGCCGATGCGGATGCGGCGCCCGAGCGGGAGGCCGGAGGCGCGGAACAGCTCGCCCCCGCCGGCCTGGGGAGGTACGACGCTGTCCGCGGCAGCAGCGACGAGGTCCGCCCCGTCGCCTCGGGGACGCAGCACGACCCGCTCCGTCTGGTCGTCGTCCGGGACGAGGTAGCCGACGGCGCCCGACACCGCCGCGATCACGAGCACCGCGACGAGTGCAGCGGTGACGCCTCCGCGTCCGCGGGACAGGGTGGCCGCCGCCTCCGCACGCCGGGACCGGCCCGCGGCCCAGCTCGCGACGAGGGCTGCGAACACCACGCCGCGCAGGACGTAGTGGTCGGGGACCAGCACGGCCATCGGGATGGCGGCGCCCAGGCCCACGAGGAGGGGGAGGACGGGCGCGACCGGGCGCGTCGTCCCCAGCGCGAGCCACGCCGCGGGCGCCGCGCTGAGGAACCCGATGGCGTACGGCAGCAGCATGACCGTCCCGGACGCCTCGACCGGGGGCAGCGTGCTGACGAACAACCCGGGCGCCGCCGCAGTCTCGCCGAGCACGCGGGTCATGGTGTCGAACGTGGGGACGATCCAGGGACCGGGCCGACGCAGCGCGACGAGTGCACCCAGGGGCGCGTAGGCGGCCAGCACCGTCAGCCAGTACCACCAGACCCCGTCGGTGACGTTGCGCAGGAGCAGCGCCAGGCCGAGCAGGAAGACGACCGGCGTCAGACCGGCGACGAGGTACTGCCGGGACCAGAAGCTCTCGTCGAGCAGCGTCAGCGCCAGTGCCACGCCCCCCAGCACGGCCGCACAGTCCACGAGCACGGCGCCGAAGGACGGTCCCCCGCTCCTGCGCAGCACCCGGGCGCCGCCGACCCCGATCACCGGAGTCCTCGTCCGAGGACGTCCCGCAGCGCCGGCAGGGCCGGCACCGAGACCTCGCGCAGGCGGGCGGAGTCCGCGCGGCTCGCCGACGACCTGCTGTCCGCCCGCACGACCAGCCAGTCGGCGCCCTGGTCGAACCTCCCGGCGGCCTCGTGCAGCTCGGCCAGCGGTCGCGCGGAGCCCGTGACCTGGATGACCAGTCCGGTGCCGGGGACCTCCGTGGCCGCGTCGGCGGCGACGGCGAGGTAGTCGTCGGCACCCTGGGTGAACCGGCACGCCGCATCGGTCACCGCGACCGCGGTCCGTCCGCGGGCGAGGTGGCTCCCGCAGCGCAGGTAGGTGTCGAACTCGTCGCGCACCGCACGGAGCGCGATCGACGCCGCGACGGACACGGCGAGCTCGAAGTCGCGCCTGGTGCCGTAGGCCGGCACGGCGTGGTCGACGAGGAGGGTGACGTGCCCTCGCCGTGTCTCGTGGTACTGGCGCACGAGGAGCTCCCCCGCCTTGGCGGAGGAGCGCCAGTGGACGTGACGCAGGTCGTCGCCGGGGACGTACTCACGCAGGGCGTGGAACGCGAGGTCGCTCATCGACAGCTGCTGGCTCGTCGCGCCCTCGAGGTCGTTGGTGAGCCCCCCGGCGAAGACCGGCAGGTCGATGATCCGTGGTGCGACCAGCAGCTCGCGCGGGCTGCCGGACCCGAAGAGCCGCGACACCAGGCCGACCGGGTCGCTCTTCTCGTGCTCGACGGGCCCGACGGCGTACACGCCACGGGGCAGGGGCGGCAGGTCGAGGAGCTCCTCGTGGCGCGCGAAGGGGCCGAGGAACGGGAAGCGCGCGGAGACGGTCGTGGTGCCCACGGGAAGGACGAGCCGGGGGAACAACATCGGTGCCGCACCCGACCGGAGGGACAGCAGGACCTGCGCGCGGCTGCCGCCCTCGACCAACCGGTCCGGGCGCAGCTCCATCCCCACCTCGGGTGTCCCCGGCAGCGCCTGCCAGAGGTACCCCAGCCCGATCATGCAGATCGCGGCGGTCCCGAGCTGGATGAACTCGTGCCACCTCAGGGCGACCCCCACGGCGACCGCGAGCACGCCCACCCCCAGCACGCCCCGCCCCAGCGGCGTCAGCAGCCGCCACGGGGTCAGCACCGTCCGGAGGGCCCGACGCCCCGGCGGGGCGTCGGTCAGCAGGGTGGTCACGCCCGGTCGCGCGGCACCGGCACCTGCGTCAGCAGTGCGTCCACGACGTCGTCCGCGGTCGTGCCCCCGAACGCCGCTCCCGAGCTGAGCAGGAGCCGGTGGCCCAGCACCGGCGCGGCGAGGACGGCGACGTCCTCCGGCACCACGTGCCCGCGGCCCTCGGCGAGCGCCCACGTCTTGGCCGCCCGGATCCAGGCGAGGCAGCCCCGCGTCGACAGCCCGACGCGTACGTCGGGTGCGTCGCGGGAGGCCTCGGCGAGGCGGCGGACGTAGCTGATGATCGCGGCGTCCACATGGACCGCGTCCGCGAGCTCGGCCATCCGCACCAGCTCCGCGGCGGTCGCGACGGGCACCAGGGAGGCGGCCCGGTCCCGGACCCTCGACTGGGCCAGCAGCGCCTCGGTCGACGCGGCGTCCGGGTGGCCGAGGCTGCTCCTCATGAGGAAGCGGTCGAGCTGGGCCTCGGGCAGCTGGTAGGTGCCGGCCTGCTCGATGGGGTTCTGCGTGGCGATCACGATGAACGGCGCGCCCACGTCGTGGGTGTGGCCGTCGACGGTGACGTGCCCCTCCTCCATCACCTCGAGGAGCGCCGACTGCGTCTTGGGCGAGGCCCGGTTGATCTCGTCGGCGAGGACCACGCTGTGGAAGATCGGCCCGGGGTGGAACGTGAACGTGCCGTGGGCCTGCTCGTAGACGGTCACACCGGTCACGTCGGAGGGCAGCAGGTCCGGGGTGAACTGGATGCGGGCGAAGGAGCAGTCGAGCGACCGCGCCAGCGCTCGCGCCAGCATCGTCTTGCCGGTCCCGGGCAGGTCCTCGAGGAGGAGGTGGCCTCCCGACACCAGGCACGTCATCGCCAGGCGCACGACGTGCCGCTTGCCGAGGACCGCCGTCTCGACGTTGTGCGTGACCCGGTCGAACGCGTCGGCGAACCAGGTCACGTCGTGCGCGGGAAGCCCCGTGTCGATCATGCGGTGGGCGCGCCGCCCCTCAGGACTTCTTGAGGCTGAGGCCCGTGTGGCGGCCGGCGTGGGCCGACTCGACGTCCGACGACTGGTCGCGGCGACGCGAGAGCAGGAGCAGGGCGATCCCGATGAGCAGCGCGGGGATGCCGACGGCGTACCCGATCAGTGGGACCGTCTCGGTGACGAGCCTGAGCTTGTCGGCGTTGTCCTTGGCGGCCTCGGCGTTCTTGGCGACCTGCTCCTCGGTGAACCGCAGGTCCAGGGCGAGGAACGGGTTGCCGTCCTCGTCGAGCCGCTCCTGCGCGTCGATCTGGTTGACGATGGAGCCGGTGGTCGGCTCGATCCACAGCTCCTTCTCGTCGTTGTAGAGACCAGGCACACCCGCGGTGAGCTCGATCGGAGCCTCGGAGATCGAGACCGAGTAGACGTAGAGGTCGACGCCGTCGACGGTCTCGGTGCGGTCGTAGACCGCCTGGACCGGTTGGCCGGACAGACCGTCCCAGTAGTCGTAGGACTTCTTCTCCGCCTCGAAGGGCCACTTGTTGACGAGCCCCTCCTTCTCCTCCGCGCTGGGCGGGAGGTACGTCGCGTCGTTGACGGCCTCGGCCGTACGGCGGTCGGTGGCGAAGTCGTCGGTCGACGCGGAGAGCAGGCGCTCGTCCGGGTCGTCAGCGCTGACGCACGAGTCGATCCCGCCCTCGTCCTTCACGAGGCAGCTGGAGTTCTGGAAGACGACGACCTCGTCGTCGGAGCGCTCGGAGTCGGCGTGGGTGACGCTGAAGGCACGCACCGGGAGCTCCCCGTCGTCGCTCCCCCCGAGCTCGGCGGTGCCCTCGAGGAGGGTCGTGGAGTCGGTGTCCAACGGTGTCTTCATCAGCTGCCCGGGGGCCCAGAACTGGGCCAGCACGGCCAACATCAGCAGGAACCCTCCCAGCACCGACAGTCCGATGCCGAAGCCCTTGCGCATAGCCAAATCCTCCCAGTTGCCCCTCAGGTCGGGGAGACTCTAGCAGCGAAGTGACTCGCCGGTAGGTCTTCTCCGAACCTGTTTCTGCGGGCGTCGGACGAGGCTGTTCCCACCGGGTTAGAGTCGCTGGCATGCCTCCTCCCTCGTCGGTCCCCAGCGGCCCCGTCGCCGCCGGCGACGCGACGGCCACGCCGGTCCGGGGACGGCGCCTGGAGCTGCTCGACGGGCTCCGCGGGATCGCGATCCTGCTGGTGGTCCTCTCGCACGGCTGGGTGCTCTGGCCCATCGAGTGGATCGACGAGCACGAGTGGGTCCGCCTGCCGTTCCGGAGCGGCAACTTCGCCGTCACGATCTTCTTCGTCGTCACCGGCTACCTCACCTACCGGTCGTTGTCGGCCCACGGCCTGGTCAACATGCGGGTCGGCGTCGGGATCGTCCGCCGCGTCCTGCGCGTCGCGCCCGCCACGCTCGTCGTGCTGCCCGTGGTCGTCCTGGCCTCGTTGTTCTCCGACGACCCGACCTCGCGCGAGGCCAACTGGCAGACCTTCGTCCACGTCTCCACCTACACCTGGAACTGGCACGTCCAGACCGACGCCATCAACGCGCGCTGGGACCTCGGGCACCTGTGGTACCTCTCCGTCGACATGCAGGCCTTCGTCGCGATGTCGATCCTGCTCTACTTCACCCGCCGCCGGCCGCTGGCGCAGGTCGCCAGCCTGGTCGGCCTCCTGCTGCTGCTCACCTGGTGGCGGATGCACGTCACCGAGCTCGAGCCCGTCCTCAACGTGCTGCTGCGCACCACCGCCCGGATGGACCCCTTCGTGGTGGGCGTGCTGCTGGGTGTCCTGCTGACCTTCGTCCGACCCGGCTCGGTCTCGCCCCGGGCCACCGCCTGGACGGGCATCGGCGCCGCGGTCGCGCTCGGACCGCTCCTGTGGTTCTGCTCCCGTGACGACCGCTTCCTCGGGTGGGGCGTCACCCTGCTCGAGATCGACCTCGCGCTGCTCGTCGCGGCCGTCGCGCTGGGCGGCTCGGGCCTGGGTGTCCTCCGGGCTCCCGTCCTGAGGTTCCTCGGCCGCCACTCCCTGCCGCTCTACGTCTGGCACTACCCCGTCTTCGCCGCGGTCGAGACGCACACCGGCGACTGGGCGTGGCCCCCTCGGACCCTGCTGGCCCTCGCCATCACGGCCGTCGCCTGTGTCGCGTCCCACCTGCTCATCGAGCGTCGCGTCGCCCGCCTGCTCGTCCACCCGTTCTGGGCACGACTGCGTCCCCAGCAGGGGGTCTCGCCGGGCGCCGACCCGCGCCGGGAGGACCTGCGCATCGACGACCTGTCGCTGCCCTCCGGGAAGGCGTGACCCGCCGAGCTCCCCGGTCCGCTCCTCACGAGAAGCAGATGATGAACCGGCCCCCCGTGTCGAAGGTGACGTCGAGCTCGGCGACCTGCGCCGTCGTCCCGATGTAGGTCCACTCCCCCGGCTCGGTCCTCCACGCCACCAGGTCGCCCTCGACGTCCTCGTCGGGCCGGTGCAGCCGGGTGGTGATGTTGCCCGCCTCGCTGCGCACCCGGATGTCCGCGCCCACGAGGCTCGACACGGTCAGCGTGGGGGTGTCGTTCGTCGCGTTGTAGCCGAGGCAGCCGGTCCCCGCGCGGAGCTCGCGGTCGAAGGAGTCCGAATCCACCTCGCCGGGGTCGCCGAGGTCGAGGTCCTCGTCGGAGACCGCGACGAAGTAGTTGCTCTCGGCCTCGATGCGGTCCTCGGCGGAGGCCTCGAACGCGGGCAGCTCGCTCCGCAGCGCCGGGTCAGCGAGCTGCCCCAGGTCCTCGCCGCTGATGTACGAGCCCCTCACGGCGTCGTTGATGACCTCCTGGCCGGTCGAGGTCGCCACCAGGGTGCCGGCGAGGTGCTGGCGGGTCTTGTCGCCGATCTCGGCCAGGCTCCTCGCTGCGGTGAACTGCCCCAGGGCAGCGTGGACGAGCAGCAACGAGGCGGCGGCTGCGCCGAGCAGGACCGCGACGCGTCGTTGGGGCGGGCCCAGGGCGTCACGCAGCGCGGTCACGACGGCGTCGAGCAGGAGCGCGAGCCCGGCGAGCAGCGCGACCAGCACGACGTACCGGTAGCGGCTGGTGGTCACCTGCTCCATCCCGTAGGGCACCTGCGCGACGGCGCTCAGGACCGCGTGGAAGGCGGCGGCGGCGAAGCCGGCGAGCGCCAGCGAGGCGAGCAAGGGGCGACGCCGAGCGCCCCAGACGGTCGCGCCGAGCACGGCGAGGACCAGGACGGGGCCTGCGCCCCAGCGGCCGGTCAGGTCGTCGAAGGGCGCGACGAGCAGGGCCAGCGCTGCCCCCGGCACCTCGAGCGCCTCGCTCGGGGAGAGGAGCACCCGGGCCGCCGTGCGCCCCCAGACGGCGTACCAGACCAGGAACGCGGCTGCGGGGACGAGCACCACCGCCGCCATCGCACGGACCCCCCGGGACAGTGCGAAGAAGCCGACCCACACCGCGGCCACGACACCACCGAGGGAGACCATCACCGCCACGAGCAGCAGCACGGCCACCAGGGCCAGCCCGCGCGAGTCGAAGTCCCTCCGCAGCAGGACGCTGATCGACACGAGTGCGATCAGCATGGCCGACGTGAGCGCCACCGGCGCCTCGACCAGGAACGCCTCCGACCCGGCGCCGTAGGTCAGCAGGGCGAGGGCCGCCAGCAGAGCAGCGGTCGGGTGGGCGCCGGCCCGCAGCAGCAGCCGGTGGGACAGCAGGACGAGCGCGAGGTGCACGATCACCGTGACGGCGAGGTAGGGGAGGTACGAGGTCAGCCCGAGGACCTTGAACATCACCAGGTAGCCGATGATCAGCAGCACCTGCCAGTGGGCGGCGTGGGGCTCCATCAGCCCCTCGTCACCACCGGGCGCTCCGCCCCGCTCGACGTAGTAGTGGATCAGGTCCCCGCTGAACCAGCCCCGGCTGCCGAGCCACAGGGCCACGGCGCCCTGCACGAGCACCGCCAGGACGAGGACCGGGGCGTGCCAGCCGGTCCCGGTCCACCGACGAGGGGTCCGGCGGATGCGCCGGCTCACTTCTTCTTGCGCAGCTTCGAGACCGCACCCAGCACCTTGTGGGCGACCTCGTCGGAGATCCCGAGGCGGCGCTTGGCGCGGTCGTAGACGTCGAGCACGGTGCGGTCCGCGGCGATGGTCGCCTTGCGCAGGCGGCTCTCCTCGGGACGGGCCTGGTAGTTGGTGGCACGACGGACCGGCGCCGCCTCCTCGGTGAAGTAGTACATCGCCAGGGATCGCCGGGCCTGGTCCGGCGGGCAGGCCAGGCCGTCCGGGTGGCCGTGGAAGGAGTCCTCCGACGTCGTGAAGACCAGCATGCGGTTGCCGGCGGGGGTGACGGTGTCCTGGCAGGCCGTCATCTCCTTGTCCCACAGCTCGAGCTTGCCGCCCCACTCGTCGTGCCACTCCTCGTTGAGGTAGACGAGGATGTTGACCCGGCGGGCCCAGTTCTCGTGGGCGTGGTGGGTGCTGAAGTCGGTGTGGATGTTCAGGTGACCCCCACGCAGGGTCATGTGCAGCCCGCCGCCGTCCATCGTGTAGTCCGGGATCAGCCGCTCGATCCCGGTGAGCTCCTCGAGGTACGTCACGAACTCGGCGGAGCAGAACTCCTGGGCGAGCGACTGCAGGGCAGGCGCCCAGGTGTCCGGGACCGTGTTGCTGTACTTCGTCTCGTTGACGTGGAGGTAGCCCTTCCAGAACTCGTCGTCAATTGGCGGGAACGCGCGCGCCGCCTGCTCGAAGGCCTCTCGGTGCAGCACGTCGTCGAGGACGACGTGCGGGAACGGGCGGGCGGCCCGGTAGGCCTCGGCGTCCTGGGCGAGATCGCGGGTCAGGCGCGCCATGTCCACGAGATGAAGGGCGGTCTCCATGGCGGGCATCATGCCACCTGCCCGGGCGGTCGAGGGGCCGGTGGACCAAAGACGGGGGATCCTCGGCGAACCGCCGGTCACGGATGCTACTGGCGAGTTAGACTTCGATGGTTCGCCGGTGGGGCCGGGTGGCCGACCTCCCGCACGCGCTCTTGGAGGGAAAGCCGAGATGTCCGCACTGACGCACGCAGGCGACGCCGCGCGACCACGGGTGGGGGTGCTCGTCGTCGCCTACAACGCGGCGTCGACGCTCGAGCGCACGCTGTCCCGGCTCCCCGAGTCCTTCGCGAGCTCGGTCGACCACGTCATGGTGTGCGACGACGCCAGCATCGACGACACCTACGAGATCGGGCTGCGCTTCAAGGACCGGGCGCAGTTCCCGATCACCGTCGTCAAGCACGAGCGCAACCTCGGCTACGGCGGCAACCAGAAGGCCGGCTACCGCTGGGCCATCGACCACGGCCTCGACGTCGTGGTCCTGCTCCACGGGGACGGCCAGTACGCGCCCGAGTGCATCGAGGACCTGGTGGCGCCGCTCGTCAGCGGCGAGGCCGACGCGGTGTTCGGGTCCCGGATGCTGGAGAAGGGCGGGGCGCGCGCCGGGGGCATGCCGGCCTACAAGTACGTCGGCAACCGGGTCCTCACCGGCTTCCAGAACGTCGTGACGGGTCAGCGCCTCTCGGAGTGGCACAGCGGCTACCGGGCCTACCGCACCGACTCCCTCGCCGACCTCGACCTGGCGTCGTACTCCGACGGCTTCGACTTCGACACCGAGATCATCCTGGGGCTCATCCGCGCGGGCAAGCGCATCGTCGAGGTCCCCATCCCGACCTACTACGGCGACGAGATCTGCTACGTCAACGGCCTGCAGTACGCCAAGGACGTCAGCGTCGACGTGCTGCGCCACTGGGCCGCGGGTCGCGGCTTCGGCGGCGGCGTGGCCTCCGAGGAGACCGAGCACTACGCGCTCAAGGCCACGGGATCGCACGGCGTCCTCCTGGAGTGGCTCGCGCGCAGCAAGCCGAGCCGGGTGCTGGACGCCGGCTGCTTCGACGGGCGCTTCGCCCAGCTCACCCGCAGCCTCGGACACCATGTGACCGGCCTCGACCGTCACAAGTTCGACGGCGTCGCCGACCGTGTCGACGCGTTCATCGAGGCCGACCTCAACCAGCCGCTGCCGGCGTCGGTGGGCGCGGAGTACGACATCGTGGTGGCCGGCGACATCCTGGAGCACGTGGTCGAGCCGCA
>CADCUM010000024.1 GCA_902805885.1 uncultured Nocardioides sp.
TCGAGCCACGGCGTGGTCCCGCCCTCGCGCAGGTGCGCGACCCAGCCCCAGGCGCGGGCAGCACCCTCGCCGTCCGGTGCGGTGGTCACCGGTCGCGGAGCCGGCGAGCGGTCTCCAGGAGCCGGCCGCCCAGCCCCTCGCCGTCGGAGCGGCTCGACGCGGCCTCCTGGGTCATCACGGTGAGCGCGTCGAGGGCGGCCCCGAGCTCGAGCTTGGCGCGGACCTTGTCGGGGTCGCGCCACTCGGTGCCCTCCGCCGGCCGGCGGGGGCGCAGGTCGTCGACGTCGCCGATCACGTCGACGCCGCTGGTCCGGATCCAGTCGATCCACCGCTCGGACTCGCGCTCGGCGAAGTCGTAGCGGTCGGGAGGCAGGCGGACCGGGATGGCGTCACGCGCCACCAGCACCTCCTGGGCCAGCAGCTCGCGGATCAGGCCGTCGTAGACGGGGTCGCGCCAGACGCCCAGCTCGAGCCGGCGGTTGAGCTTGCGCAGGAGGGAGGTCTCGGCGATGCCCAGCGAGCGGTTGTCGCGCTCGGAGTCCAGCGGCGCCCAGGCCGGGTCGATCCGGAACGCGTGGCAGAAGCGCAGCCACAGCTCGTCGCCGTTGGGGCCGCGGTCGTGGGGGACGGTGACGACGTGCACCCGCTCGGGAGGGAGCTTGGCGCCCCACCCCTCGAGGACCTTGGGCAGGTCCATCGCGTTGCGGAACCACGTCTGGCCGCGCTCCACCTTGTTGAGGAACCGTTGGAACGGCCACTTGCGGCCCTGCTTGATCGACTCCTGCCACGCGGCCGGCAGCTGCCGGCCGAGGTCGCGCGCGGAGTAGACGACGTGCACCTCGTGGCCGGAGAGGTCGTTGAGCGCCCGGGCGATCTTGTCCGGCTTGGCCGCCGCCAGGATCTCGTGGCTGATCACGACGTCGCCCCTGGCCTTCGCGACGTGCTTCAGCATGGCGTTCCAGGCACCACGGGCATGGCCCGGCGCGCCGCCCCAGTCCTGGTCGAGGAGGTCGAGCGCGGCCCGGAAGTGGAAGGTGTCCGTGCGGCCCACCCGCGGGCCCGGGATCGTCACGCCGTGCCGCGCGAGCGAGGCGGCGTTGATCATCAGCCGGTCCTGGAGGTACGTCGTCCCGGTCTTCGGAGCACCGATGTGGAGGTGCACGACGCGACTCATGGGCGGGATTCTGCCAGTCGCCCTCCGACCCTGCTCACCCCGAGGACCCCAGCGCGCGTACGACGGCGCTGGGACTGGGCCGGCCGAGGTGCCCGGCCATCCACGTGCTCGTCGCCACGACGGCGTCGAGGTCGACGCCGTGCTCGATGCCGAGACCGGAGAGCATCCAGACGAGGTCCTCGGTGGCCAGGTTGCCGGTCGCGCTGTGGGCGTAGGGGCAGCCGCCGAGCCCGCCCGCACTCGCGTCGAACGTGGTGATGCCGACCTGCAGCGCGGCCAGCGTGTTGGCCAGCGCCTGGCCGTAGGTGTCGTGGAAGTGCATCGCGAGCCGGTCGGTGCCGACCCCGGCCTCCTCGAACGCCCGCACCAGCGCCTGCACCTGGCCGGCGGTCCCCACGCCGATCGTGTCGCCGAGGCTGAGCTGGCTCGCGCCCAGGTCGAGGAGTCGTGTGCCGACGGCGACGACCTGCTCGAGGGGTACGGCGCCCTCCCACGGGTCGCCGAAGCACATCGAGACGTACGCCCGGACGTCCATCCCCGCCTCGCGGGCCCGGGCCACGGTGGGCTCGAACATCGCGAGCTGGTCGTCGAGCCCGCGGTTGAGGTTCTTCCGCGCGAAGGTCTCGGTGGCGCTGCCGAAGATCGCGATGTGCTGGAGGTCGAGCTCGAGGGCGCGGTCCAGGCCGCGCTCGTTCGGGACGAGGACCGGCATCCTGCGGGCCGCGTCGCCGAGCTCGTCGGTGAGCAGGGTCATCAGCTCGGCCGCGTCGGCGAGCTGCGGCACCCACCTCGGGTGCACGAAGCTCGTCGCCTCGACGATCGGCAGCCCGGCGCCCGCGAGGCGTCGTACGAACTCCGCCTTGACCTCGACGGGGACGACGACCTGCTCGTTCTGGAGACCGTCGCGAGGGCCGACCTCGTAGATCGTGACCCGCTCCGGCAGCCCGGCCACGGGGACCGTCATGGGCAGGGGTCGCCCGCTCTCCGCGTCGGTCATGGGCTCACTCATCGGTCGCCTCCACCACGAACAGGGTCGCGCCGAGCTTGACCTGCTCGCCCGCTGCCGCGCCGACGGTCGTGACCGTGCCGGCGAAGGGGGCCTTGAGCGCCAGCTCCATCTTCATCGCCTCCATCACGCCCAGCCTCTCACCCTCGGCCACCTGCTGGCCCTCGGCGACGTCGACCGCGAGCACGGTGCCGGGCATCGGGGCCGTCAGGCTGCCGTCGCCCGCCTCGGGACCGCGGTCGGCGAACGGGTCCGGACGCTCCCAGGACCAGCGCTGCCCGCGGTGGGAGACGTCGACGAAGCCCGCCTGCACGTTGAGGACGGCGTGCTCGGCGACGCCGTCGACGAGCAGGTGGACGGTGTGGTCGGCGGCCGAGACCATCCGCACGTCGTGGCTCCCCTGGCCGGTGGTCACGCGCCCGTGGTGCCGGTCGACGACCACCAGCTCCGACCCGAGCGCCACGGT
>CADCUM010000025.1 GCA_902805885.1 uncultured Nocardioides sp.
GGGCTCGACCCGCTCTGGCTGCTCAACCACTTCCACTACCTCGACTCCGGCAGGGCCGGGAAGCGCCCCTTGACGTTCTCGCGCTACGCGGGGATCGGAAGCCACCGCTACCCGGTCGGCTTCTCCGGCGACACCTGGATCACCTGGGAGTCCCTCGACTTCCAGCCGTACTTCACCGCCACCGCGGCGAACGCCGGCTACGGCTGGTGGAGCCACGACATCGGCGGTCATTTCAAGGGCTACAAGGACGACGAGCTGGCCACGCGGTGGGTGCAGCTCGGCGTGTTCTCGCCCGTCAACCGCTTGCACTCGGGCGACAACCCCTTCACCACCAAGGAGCCCTCGCGGTTCGGGGCCCACGCGCAGCGGGTGATGACCGACTTCCTCCGGCTCCGTCACCAGCTGGTGCCCTACCTCGCCACGATGAACGTGCGCGCGCACGAGGGTCGCCCGATCGTCGAGCCGATGTACTACGAGCACCCCGAGGAGGCGGCTGCCTACTCGGTGCCCAACCAGTTCATGTTCGGCACCGAGCTCCTCGTCGCCCCGATCACCACGCCGGCCGACCGTGCGACGGGGCTCGGCCGGGTGAAGGTCTGGCTGCCACCGGGGCTCTGGGTCGACATCTTCACCGGCGCCACCTACCGGGGCGGTCGCACCCTGCACATGTACCGCGACCTCGGGTCCATCCCGGTCCTGGCGCGGGCTGGTGCCGTCCTCCCGATGGTCCCGGCAGACGCCGTCGGTGCGGACACCGGTCCGAGCAGCCGCGTCGAGGTGCGGGCGTACGCCGGTGCCGACGGCGAGTTCACGCTCGTCGAGGACCGCGACGACGAGCGCTGGGCGCGTACCCGCCTCAGCTACGACGACTCGACCGGCGCCGTCACGGTGCATCCCACCGAGGGGGACGGCGCGACCGTGCCGGTCGACCGTTCCTACGAGACGGTCGTCGTCGGGAACGGCCACGACCCCGACGCGTCCGTGTTCAGGTTGCTCGACCGGGCGCAGACGGAGCACGAGCTCAAGGCGGCGGTGCTCGACGCGGTCCGGACGGCCGGGTCGGCCGCGGACGCCCTCGTGGCCCTCCAGGCCCTCGAGGTGTCCCCGGTCCTGCTGGGCGCGATCACCGAGGTGGTGCTCGCTCGTTGACCCGCCGGAGGCACGATCCGGGCGACAGCCGACGCAGCCGACGCAGCCGACGCGGCCGATGCAGACCTGGAGGGGAGCGGCGATGAGGCTCGCAGGGCGTACCGCGTTGGTGACGGGCGCGAGCAGGAAGCGCGGCATCGGCTTCGCGGTGGCAGCGGAGCTCGCCGACCTCGGCGCCTCGATCGTCCTGCACCACCACGCCGCCCACGACGTGGAGCAGTACGGCGCGGCCGACGAGCTCGACGACCTGCTGGCGACCCTGCGCCGTCGACTGAGGCCGGGCGCGGAGCTCGCGGAGGTCTCCGGCGACCTCGGGAGCGTGCACGGGCCGCGCGCCGTCATCGCCGCAGCAGCCGCGGCAGCGGGCCACCTGGACGTCCTGGTCTGCAACCACGCTCACGGCGGGGACGCCGTCTCGCTGCGGACGATGACCGCCGAGGCGCTGGACAGCCACTGGCAGGTCGACACCCGGTCCACGCTGCTCCTCACCCAGGCCTTCGCCGAGCAGCACGACGGCCGGCGCGGTGGCCGCGTGGTCTGGATGACCTCGGGACAAGGACTCGGGCCGATGTCGGACAACCTCGCCTACGCCGTGGCCAAGGCAGCGCTCGCCGGCGCGACCGCGTCGGTGGCCGCGGAGCTCGCCGAGTCCCAGGTGCTGCTCAACACCGTCAACCCCGGACCGGTCAACACCGGCTACCTGGACGACGCGCCGGAGGCGTTCCGCGCCCAGTTCCCCCAGCACCGCCTCGGCCGGCCGGAGGACCCCGCCCGCCTCATCGCCTGGCTGGCGTCGGACGACGGGGAGTGGATGGTCGGGCAGGTCCTGCACTCAGAGGGCGGGTTCCGTCGCTGACGCGAGGTCGTCGCGGGGTCGTCGCAGGGTCTTGCCAGGACGCCCGAGCGAGGTATCCACTGTGCACCTCCTCGGAAGGCCGTCATGACTCCTCGCACTGTCGCCGTCGCCGTTGCCGCGTGCGCCGTCGTCCTCAGTCCCCTCACCGCCACCTCACCCGCTGTCAGCGCTCGACCGACGAGTCGGGCGGCCGACGCCACGATGCCGTCGATGCCTGGGCTGTCGGAGACGGCGCGGCTGGCGGACCGTCGCAGCCTCGTGGTGGGCGACCGGTTCTACCAGATGGGGACCCAGGACGGGGAGTACCCGGCGGCGGGATTCCACACCCGGGGTGAGATGGGCGGCTTCTGGAGCCAGCCGATCAAGCTGCTCGACGGGCTGTGGTTCAAGGCCGGCGGCAGCTGGCTGACCGCGCACCGCTACACCAACGCCTCGGCGTACCAGCGCATGCACCTCGGGGTGCACGACGGCGTGCGGATCACCCGGACCGACTTCGTGCCCGACGGCGTCCGCGCCGGACTCATCGGCCTCCGGCTCGACTCGGCTACCGCCACCACCCTGGACCTCCAGGTGGAGGCGCACTCCGAGCTGATGAACGTCTACCCG
>CADCUM010000026.1 GCA_902805885.1 uncultured Nocardioides sp.
GGAGGCGCGGGGGCGTTCGGGGCTGCCCGGCGGCTGCGGGAGGGTGGGCTGGTGGACGACGCGGTGGACGACGAGGTGGACGACGAGGTCGACGACCGGGTGGACGACGAGGTGCGGCGGCTGTCGGCGGGACTCCTGGGCCTCGAGGACTGGGACGAGTGGACCCGGCTCCCGGGCGGAGGCGGCGGCACCCACGCCGGGTCGGCCGGTGGGATCGACCGCGTCGTCAAGGTCTACCCGGCCGAGGGGGCCCGCGGCGTGCGCGAGCGAGCGGCGCTGGCGGCCCTCGGGGGAGCCGCGGGGACGCCGCGCCTGCTGGCGGAGGCCGACGAGCCGCCGGTCGTCGACATGACCCGCCTCGCCGGGACGGAGAGCCTCGCGGACCTCCTGCTCGGGACGGATCCCCGGCGCGCCCGAGTAGGCCTGGTGCGGTGGGCCGAGGCGGTGGCGCAGGTGCACGCCGCCGGCACGGCGGAGGTGCGGGGCTCCTTCGTCGACGCGCTGGCGGAGCGGGATCCCGCGCTCTCGCCGACCACGCTCGCGGACCACTTCGCGGAGGCGGCGGGGATGTACGCCGACGTCCTGGCCGAGCTCGGGCTGCCACCGCACCCCGAGGCGATGGACGAGCTGCGGGCACTGCCCGACTCGTTCGGCACGCCGGCGACGAGGGTGCTCAGCCCGGCCGACACCTGTCCCGACAACAACCTCCTCGGCCCGGCCGGCATGCGGCTGCTCGACTTCGAGCACGCCGAGCTGCGCGATCCCGCCTGGGACGTCGCCTACCTCCGGGCGCCCTGGCCGAGCTGCTGGTGCGCCTGGCGGATCCCCGAGGACGCGGCGTCGGCGGCCGTGGACCGCTACCGCGAGGTCGCCGCCGGAAGAGCCCGGCACCCGGGGTTCCTCGAGGACCTCGACCTCGCGACCCTCGGGTGGCAGGCGATGACGCCTGCCTGGTTCCTCCCGGGTGCGCTGGCCACCGACGACGGGGACGTCGGCCCGCGTCGCCCCACCCGCCGGGCCTTCGTGCTGCACCGGCTGGAGGCGGTGGCCTCGAGCCCGCTGCGCCCGGCGCTGGCCGAGCTGGCCGGGTCGTTGCTGTCCGCCCTCGGGGACCGGTGGGGCGACGTCCCCCTCCCGCTGGCGCCTGCGTTCCGGGATCCGTGACGAGGACGTCCCCGGCTCAGGCGGGCATGCGGGCCTCGAGGAACGCGACGGTCCGCTCCATCGCCGCCACGAACGCAGGCCCGAAGGCGTGCCCGTCGTCGTACCACTCCAGCGTCGAGTCGACCCCGGCGCGGGAGAGGGCGCGCTGGGTGGCGCGCGCCCAGACGGGCGGGCAGGTGTCGTCGAAGCGGCCGTGGACCATCAGCACGGGCTCGGTGATCCGCTCGAGGTTCGGCCTGGCCGAGACGCCGAGCCAGAACTCCGGGTCGTCGGCGGGGAGCCCGTGGCGGCCGCGGTACTCCGCCCGCAGCTGCGCGAGCGGGGCGTCGGGGCGCTGGAACTGCGCGAAGTTCTCCGCCTCCAGGCTCGAGACCGACGCCCAGCCGACGCCGGCGGCGAACAGCCCGGGCTCGGCGGCCAGCGCCTTGAGCATGACGCCGCCGCCCATGGAGCGGCCGAACAGGGAGATGCGGTCGGTGTCGACCCGGACGTCGCGGCTCCCGGTGAGGGCGCGGGCGGCCGCGACGACGTCGGCGCTGTAGCCCAGCCGGACCGCCGTCTCGACCCGCGGGTCGTCGGTCGACTCGGCGTGGTTGCGGTAGTCGACGTGCAGGGCGACGAACCCTCGCTCAGCCAGGAACCCGCGCTCGCGCGTCATCCCCTGCCCGCGGACGTAGACGGCCGGGTCGATGTAGCCGTGGGCCAGCACCACCGCAGGGAACGGGCCCCTGCCGGCGGGCACGTTGAGCACGCCGCTGACGCGCAGCGGCGCGGTGCCGGCGCCGGCGGTGGTGGAGCGGAACGTGACGTCGTACGACGTGTAGCGCTGCGTGCGCTCGCGGACCGCGCCGAGCCGCAGGTCGCCGCCGGTCAGCTCCGCCTCCGCGAGCGTGGCCACGGAGATCGGGTGGGCCCGCTCATCGCGCGCCGCCTGCGACGGTTGCTCGCTCGGGCTGGGGCCTGAGTCGCTGGGTGACTCAGGCGCGCTGGGGGTTGAGTCGCTGGATGACTCAGGCGCACTGGGGGTTGAGTCGCTGGGTGACTCAGGCGCACTGGGGGTTGAGTCGCTGGGTGACTCAGACGTGAGCGGGTCGGACGAGCACCCCGCCACGAGGACGAGCGAGAGCACGGCGGTGGCGAGGCTGCGCCCGGGTCCGGCCATGCCCTCGATTGTGCCGGAGCGGCCCACAGGCGACCCCGTCCGCCGGTGTCGCGGCTACCGTGGCGAGCATGGAACGCCCGGCCGTGACGCGTGCCCTCGACACGGTGCTGGACCGCTCGGTCGTGCTGGGGTACACCCGCGTAGGACTCGCCGTGCGCCGGGCGCTGCCGGGGTGGCCGGCGGACCCGGTGCCCGGGGCGCTCGACGGGCGGCACGTGCTGGTGACGGGGGCGAGCTCGGGGCTCGGGGCGGCGGCCGTGGAGGGGCTGGCCGGGCTCGGGGCGACGGTGCACATGCTGGTCCGCGACGAGGCGAAGGGCGCCCGGGTGCGCGAGGAGATCCTGCGGCGGGTGCCCCGCGCGACCCTGCTGCTGCGGCGGTGCGACGTCGGCGACCTCGACGACGTACGGCGCTTCACCCGCGCGTTCGCCGCCGAGGTGCCGGCGCTGCACGCCGTCGTGCACAACGCCGGCGTGATGCCGCCCGAGCGCACCGCGTCGCCCCAGGGCCACGAGCTGAGCATGGCCGTCCACCTCGTCGGCCCGGTCGCGATGACCGAGGCGCTCCGCGAGCCGCTGCGGGGCGGGCGGGTGGTCCTCGTGAGCAGCGGCGGGGCGCACGGACAACGGCTGGCCGCCGACGACCCGGCGTACGAGACCGGCACCTACAGCCCGGTGACGGCCTACGCCCGCGCCAAGCGCTGGCAGCTCGAGATGGCCCCGCTCCTGGCGGATCGGTGGGCCGCCGACCGGATCACCGTGGCGACGATGCACCCCGGCTGGGCCGACACCCCCGGGCTCGCGGCGTCCATGCCGCGCTTCCGGACGGTCACGCGACCGCTCCTGCGCGACGACGCCGGGGGCGCGGACACCACGGTGTGGCTGATCGCGACCGAGCCGCCCCCGCCCAGCGGGCGGTTCTGGCACGACCGCGTCGAGCGCCCGCTCCACGCCGTACGACGCACGCGGCCGAGCGACGCGGCACGGGAGACCGCCTGGGCCTGGCTTCGCGAGGCGGCCGGACTGCCCTGAGAGCGGGACTCGGTGGGCGAGTCCTGCACGTAGTGGGGGTTGCAACACCCACGACGTGACGAAGTCCCCGCATGTGCGGGGACTCCAACAGGGACTCCAACAGGGACCCCAACAGGGACTCGACCGGCCGTCAGGGGCCGTCGAGCCAGGCGTGCACGAGCGAGACCACCGAGGCGCCCTCGCCGGTGGCCGCGGCGACGCGCTTCATCGAGCCGGCGCGGATGTCGCCGGCCGCGAAGATCCCCGGGACGCTGGTGGCGAGCTCGGCGGGCGGCGAGCCGGCGACCCAGTGCTCGCGCGGCACGTCGGGACCGGTCAGCACGAACCCGCGCTCGTCGCGCAGGACGGCGTCCGGGAGCCAGTCGCACTCCGGGGCCGCTCCGAGCAGCAGGAACAGTCCGCGCGCCTCGACCCGCTCCTGCGCCCCGTTCGTCACGTCCTCCAGGCACACCCACGCGAGCTGGCCGAGGTCGTCCGGTCCGCCGTCGACCACGCGGGCCGATCCGCGCACGGTGATGCGGGGGTTCGCCGCGATCTCCTGGATGAGGTACGCCGACATGGTGGACGTCAGGTCCGGACGACGCACGACGACCGTGACCTCGCGGGCGAAGCGGGCCGCGTGGACCGCCGCCTGCCCCGCCGAGTTCCCTCCGCCGACGACCACGATGTGCCCGCCGGCGAGCTCGCGGGCCGCGGCCATGGCGGCGCCGTAGTAGACACCGCGGCCCACCAGCTCCTCGATCGAGTCCACCCCCAGCCGCCGGTAGTCGACCCCGGTGCTCACCAGCACGGCGCGTGCGCGCACGTCGCCGCCGTCGGTGTGCACGACGTGCGGACCTCCGTCGGCGCCCGGTGTCAGCGCCGTCACCGGCCAGCCGGTGAAGAAGCGGGTGCCGAAGCGCAGCGCCTGGGTGCGGGCACGCTGGGCCAGGCGCATGCCCGAGATGCCGCGCGGGAAGCCGAGGTAGTTGCGGATCATCGAGCTCGTCCCGGCCTGGCCGCCGATCGCCTCGGCCTCGAGGCAGACGGTGGACAGGCCCTCGCTGGAGGCGTAGACGCTGGCGGCCAGCCCGGAGGGGCCGGCACCCACCACGACGAGGTCCACCACCTGGTCGACCTCGACCTCGTCCGGGCGGCCGTAGAGGGTGATCGCGAGGTCGCGCACCGACCCGCAGGGGCCTGCCCAGTCGGTCCAGGAGGCGACGAGGGGCCACCGACCGTCGTCCTCGGGGCGGCAGCGAGCGCGCACCGACCGTCCCACCTCGGTGTCCGGGTGGTGCAGCCCCGCCGGGATCCCGATCCGACCGAGGTAGTCGAGCAGCGCCTGCGTCACCGGGTCGCGCTCGGGGCTGACGATCAGGATGCTCTCGACCTCCGGGGCGGCCACGGTCGCGTTCCAGTCGTTGAGCATCTCGCCGACCGCGCCGTGGAACTCCTCGTCCCGCGGTCCCTGCGGCATCAGCAGGACGGCGTCGACCTTGCCGGAGGCGACGAGCGGGCGGAGGAGGGGTACGTCGGCGCGGAACCGGCTGACGTGCGAGGTGATCAGGCGTCGCGCCGTCGGGACGACCTTGCGGGTCTTGTCGATGAGGACGGGCAGGTCCTCGACGGGCTGCTCGGCGTCGAAGACGAAGAGCGCGACCTGGCTCCCGGCCTGCAGGATCTCGCCCGCCGCCCGCTTGGCCTCCGCCTCGTCGCGGACGACGCGGACGTCGTACTCGTGCTGGTAGCGAGCGAACGCCGTGGCCAGCACGTCGGCGTGCACGGCGGTGGCGAGGACGATGGCGGGCACACCCATGGGGGTGATCGTAGGGCGGGGGTGGGCGTGAGGTGGCGGGGTCAGCCCGGGAGGTTGTGGACGAAGCACCAGCGCCAGGACTCGTCGGGCTCCGCCGACTGCATCACGGGGTGCCGGGTGTGGTGGAAGTGCGCCGTCGCGTGACGACCCACCGAGGAGTCGCAACAGCCGACGTTGCCGCAGGTCAGGCACTCCCGCAGGGACACCCAGCGGGTGTCCTCGGCGACGCACGTCGCACACACGGGCGCCCCCTCCGACCCGGCCCCGGTCTCGACGGCGGGGTTCTCGGCGAGGTCCTCGCACTCGCGCCCGGACGTGTGGGCCAGTGTCCCGGTGCGCACGCCCTCGCGCGCCTCGGTGGCGGCGTCGAGCATCGACTCCTCGATGTCGAGCATCCCGAGGACCTCGCTGACCACCTCCGACGGCACCCGTCCCTCGCTGCGGACCTCCAGCACCCTCGCGCGCTCGGCCCGGATCATGTCGGTCCGGGTCCGGGCGTACAGCGCGGAGGGGGTCTCCTCGTCGCTGGTGGTCGACAGCTGCTCCCACGCGGCGAAGCTGCGCTGGTCCAGGCGCGCGCGGATCCGGTCGCCGACGCCGTGGTGGTCGTCGTACTCGATCTCCGCCAGCCGGGCCGCGCCCGCCTCGCCGGCCTCCTCGATCAGGGCGGCGCGGTCCAGGGCGTCCCGGGCCGGGTCCGGTGGGGGGACGTGCAGGACGCGGGTGAGCCACGGCAGGGTGAGCCCCTGGAGGAACAAGGTGCCGGCCACCACCGAGAAGGCGACCAGCAGCAGCACCTCGCGGTGTGGTGCGTCCTCGGGGATGACGAACGCCGCCGCCAGCGTCACGACCCCGCGCATGCCCGCCCAGCCGACGAGGAACGTCCACGACGCGGGGAGCGGGTCGGAGCCGAGGCGGCGGAACACCCAGGTGGCGTAGACCCACGCGAGCCGGACGGCGATGACCGTGACGAGCGTGGCCAGGCAGAGCAGCGCGATCCGGCCCGCCGAGAGGGACGACCCAGCGACGTCCGCGAGGATCCACTCGAGCTGGAGACCGATGAGGAGGAAGACGGTGTTCTCCAGGACGAACGCGACCGTGCGCCAGGTGATCCGTTCGGTGATCCGGGACCGGGCGGTCTGGATCAGGGGTGCCTTGTGCCCCAGCAGCAGGCCCGCGACGACGACCGAGATGACACCGGAGGCGTGGACCGCCTCGGCGGCGACGAACGCCGCGAACGGCGTGAGGAACGAGATGGCGGTGTCCATCAGGGGATCCGTGAGCCGGCGGCGCAGCGTGGCGACGAGCAGGAACACCGCGATGCCGATCCCGAGACCGCCACCGGCGGCGATGACGAAGTCCTGCGCCACGTGCGTCATCGCGACCCCGCCGGCGAGCGCTGCGATGGCGGTGCGGAGGGTCACCAGCGCCGTCGCGTCGTTGAGGAGCGACTCGCCCTCGAGGATCGTCACCACCCGACGGGGCAGGCCGATCTTGCGGGCGACCGCCGTCGCGGCCACGGCGTCCGGCGGCGCCACCACCGCTCCGATCGCGATCGCGGCGGCCCAGCCGAGGTCGGGCACGAGCCAGTGGGCCACCGCACCGACGGCCAGGGCCGTGAGCACGACGAGGACCACCGAGAGCCGGAGGATCGAGCCGCGGTTCGCGTTGAAGTCGACCAGCGAGGTCTGGATCGCCGCCGCGTAGAGCAGCGGGGGCAGCAGGCCCAGCAGCACGACCTCGGCCTCGAGGTGCACGGTCGGCACGCCCGGCACGTACGACGTCGCCGCGCCGACCGCGATCAGCAGCAGCGGTGCCGGCACGTGCAGCCGGTCGCTGATCGCCGTACCGGCCAGGACGACCGCGGCGAGGGACACCAGCAGCACGGCGAGATCCACAGACGCATCGTCCCACGGCGGAGGTGGGGCCACTGTCTTGACTCGTTCAAGAAAGCGCGCGAGGGTGGTGGCGATGACCCCGACCGACTCCGAGCACGCGCTCCGTGGCGCGGGGCTGCGCGTGACGCGCCCGCGGCTCGCAGTGCTGGACGTGGTCGCCGAGCGGCCGCACGCCGACACCGGGACGGTCCTCGACGGCGTCCGGGCGCTCCTGCCGGCGGTCTCGCACCAGGCGGTGTACGACTGCCTCGGGGCGCTCACCGACGCCGGCCTCCTGCGTCGGATCCAGCCTGCGGGGTCCGCGGCGCGCTACGAGCTGCGCGTCGGCGACAACCACCACCACCTCGTCTGCCGCTCCTGCGGGGCCGTCACCGACGTCGACTGCGCGGTGGGCCACGCGCCCTGCCTCGCCACCGACGACGCCGAGGCCCGCGGCTTCGAGGTCGACGAGGCCGAGGTCATCTACTGGGGCCGCTGCCCGGCCTGCTCGACCACCCTTCGCTCCCGCTCCTGAACCCCACCCCCCGCCAGACCGACGTACGGAAAGGTTGACCGATGACCGACGACCAGGACACGACCCCCGAGAGCGCCGCCCCCGAGGGCGAGAGCCCCCAGGGCGTGGACCGCAAGGAAGCAGCCGGCTGCCCGGTCATGCACGACTCCACGACCGCGGAGGGCAGCGAGAGCGAGAACCCGGCGATCGACTCGCCGACCGTCAAGACGGGCGGCCGTCCCCACGGCATCCGGGACTGGTGGCCCGAGCAGGTCGACCTCTCCGTGCTCCACGCCCACTCCGACCGGGGCAACCCGCTGGACCCCGGCTTCGACTACCGCGCGGCCGTCGCCGAGCTCGACGTGGAGGCGATCAAGCGCGACATCGCCGAGGTGCTCAACACCTCCCAGGACTGGTGGCCGGCCGACTTCGGCCACTACGGCGGCCTGATGATCCGGATGAGCTGGCACGCCGCCGGCACCTATCGCATCTACGACGGCCGCGGTGGTGCCGGTGACGGCGGGCAGCGCTTCGCGCCGCTGAACAGCTGGCCCGACAACGCCAACCTCGACAAGGCGCGTCGCCTGATGTGGCCGGTCAAGCAGAAGCACGGCCAGAAGATCTCGTGGGCCGACCTGCTCGTCCTGGCCGGCAACGTGGCGCTGGAGGACATGGGCTTCGAGACCTTCGGCTTCGCCTTCGGGCGCGAGGACGTCTGGGAGCCCGAGGAGATCTTCTGGGGTCCCGAGGACACCTGGCTGGGCGACGAGCGCTACTCCGGCGAGCGCGAGCTCGAGGAGTCGCTCGGCGCGGTCCAGATGGGCCTGATCTACGTCAACCCCGAGGGCCCCAACGGCAACCCCGACCCGCTGGCGTCGGCACGCGACATCCGTACGACGTTCGCCCGGATGGCGATGAACGACGAGGAGACGGTCGCGCTGATCGCCGGCGGCCACACCTTCGGCAAGACCCACGGCGCCGGCGACCCCGACCTGATCGGCCCGGAGCCCGAGGGCGCCCCGATCGAGAACCAGGGCCTCGGCTGGCTCAGCGGCCACGGCAGCGGCAAGGGCGCCGACACCATCACCAGCGGCCTCGAGGTCACCTGGACCGACGTGCCGACCCAGTGGAGCAACCGCTACTTCGAGATCCTCTACGGCTACGAGTGGGAGCTCACCGAGAGCCCGGCCGGCGCCAAGCAGTGGGTCGCCAAGGACGCGGAGGACATCATCCCCGGCCCGATGCCCGACTCGCCCAAGCGCAGGCCGACGATGCTCACCTCCGACCTCGCCCTGCGCTTCGACCCGGAGTACGACAAGATCTCGCGCCGGTTCCTCGAGAACCCCGACGAGTTCGCGGAGGCCTTCGCCAAGGCCTGGTACAAGCTGCTGCACCGCGACATGGGCCCGATCTCGCGCTACCTGGGGCCGTGGGTGCCGGAGCCGCAGCTGTGGCAGGACCCGGTCCCGCCGGTCGAGGGCGAGCTCGTCGGCGACGCGGACGTCGAGGCGCTCAAGGCCGCCGTCCTCGACTCGGGCCTCAGCGTCTCGGAGCTGGTGTCCACGGCGTGGGCCTCGGCGGCGACGTACCGCCACACCGACAAGCGCGGCGGGGCCAACGGCGCTCGGATCCGCCTGGAGCCGCAGCGTGGCTGGACCGTCAACCAGCCTGAGCAGCTCGAGCGCGTGCTGGGCGTCCTGGAGGGGGTCCGCTCCGACTTCAACGGCCGTGGCGGGGCCCAGGTCTCGCTGGCGGACCTCGTCGTCCTGGCCGGGTCGGCCGCGGTCGAGAAGGCGGCGCGCGACGCGGGCGTCGAGGTCACCGTGCCGTTCTCGCCCGGCCGCACCGACGCCACCCAGGAGCAGACCGACGTCGAGTCGTTCCGGGTGCTCGAGCCGCGGGCCGACGGCTTCCGCAACTACGTCCGCCCCGGCGAGAAGCTCCAGCCGGAGACGCTGCTGGTCGACCGTGCCTACCTGCTCAACCTCACCGCGCCGGAGATGACGGTGCTCGTGGGCGGGCTGCGGGCGCTCGGCGCCAACCACGGCGGTTCGGCGCTCGGCGTGCTCACCGACCGGGTCGGTGTCCTGTCGAACGACTTCTTCGTCAACCTGCTCTACCCCGGCACCCGGTGGAAGGCGTCGCAGGAGGAGGAGAACGTCTACGAGATCCAGGACGCCACGACCGGTGAGGTGAGGTGGACGGCGAGCGCCGTCGACCTCGTCTTCGGTCACCACTCGCAGCTGCGGGCGCTGGCGGAGGTCTACGCCAGCGACGACGCCCGGGAGAAGCTGGTCCGCGACTTCGTGGCCGCCTGGGTGAAGGTGATGGAGAACGACCGGTTCGACCTGCGGGCCTGACCGGTCCCGTCCACCTCGTCCGGTTCCCCCGCACAGCCGGGGGAACCGGACGTTCCTGGGTGTGGCAACACTCGAGGACATGACGACTCCCTCACGAGGTCCGTCGTCATACTGCGCAGATGACCACCTCTGACACCGTCGCCCCGCGGGCGGGGACCGACCGCACGGCCCGCCGGGCGTACGCCCTCAACGCCGCTGTGGCGTGGCTGGGCGTCGTGCTGACGGTCCTGCTCTCCGGCCTCGGCTGGTACCGCCCCGCTCCGCTCGAGCCGGGCCTGTACGGCGACACGCCGCTCGGGGCCGCCGGAGCGGTCCCCCGCCTGGTCGACACGCTCAGCTACTTCACCATCTGGTCGAACATCGCGGTCGCCGTCAGCGTCACGCTGCTCGCGCTGGACCCGGTGCGCGACACCGTCGCACGACGGGTCCTGCGGCTGTCGTCGCTGCTGATGATCACCGTGACCGCGATCGTCTACCAGGTCGTGCTGGCCCCCGCCATCGACGTCGCCGGCTGGTCGCTGCTCACCGACCCGATCCTGCACGCGCTCACGCCCCTGGTGACCGTCGTCGTCTGGGCGGCCTGGGGTCCGCGGGGGTGGGTCACCGCCCGGCTGGTGCCCGGGGCGCTCGCCGTCCCGTTCCTGTGGATCGTCTGGATGCTCGCGCGGGGCGCGATGGTCGACGCGTACCCCTACGGCTTCGCCAACGTGGCCGAGCTGGGGTACGCCGTGGTGGCGCGCAACCTCGTGCTGGTGCTGCTCTTCGCCCTGGCGCTCGCGGCCGCGTTCTGGCGGCTGGACGTCGTGCTGCGGCGACGCCGGAGCCTCGCCCCAGCGGGTTGAGCGCGCAACCCGTCGTAGCCGATGCGGGGCTGCGCACTCGACCCGGGCGCTGAGTTCACCCCGCCGACACCCTCCGGGGGTTCCGAGTGTCGGTGTTCCGACGTACCTTGTCGGGGCCCCTCCTCGGAAAGGCCCCTCCCATGCGCAAGCTCCAGGCGACCCTCGCCACCACCCTGACGGCCGCACTCGCCGTCACCGCCCTCGCCTCGGCCCCCGCCGAGGCCGGCCGGAAGCACGGCACCGGTCACGACCGTCCCTCGAAGGCCGAGAAGAAGGCCGGCCGCGAGGTCCGCTTCGCCACGTTCAACGCCTCCCTCAACCGCAACGCCGCGGGCGACCTCGTCCGCGACCTCTCCACCCGCGACAACGCGCAGGAGCGCAACGTCGCCGAGACCATCCAGCGCACCGACCCCGACGTCCTGCTCATCAACGAGTTCGACTACGTCGAGAACGGCCGCGCGGCGGAGCTCTTCCGCGACAACTACCTCGAGGTGGGGCAGCGCGGAGCGGCCCCGGTCGACTACCCCTACTACTACGTCGCGCCGTCCAACACGGGCATCCCCAGCGGGCACGACCTCAACAACAACGGGACGATCGGCGGCGGCGACGACGCCTTCGGCTTCGGGGTCTACCCCGGCCAGTACGGCATGGTCGTCTACTCCAAGCACCCGATCGCCACCGACGACGTGCGGACGTTCCAGAACTTCCTCTGGAAGGACATGCCCGGCGCGCTGCTGCCGGACGACCCGGCCACGCCCGCCCCCGCCGACTGGTACTCCCCGGCCGAGCTCGCGGTCCTCCGCCTCTCGTCGAAGTCCCACTGGGACGTCCCGATCCGCATCGGCGAGGACACCGTGCACTTCCTGGTCTCCCACCCGACCCCGCCGGTGTTCGACGGCCCCGAGGACCGCAACGGCAGGCGCAACTTCGACGAGATCCGGCTCTGGGCCGACTACGTCCGCAACAAGGCCGACTACCTCTACGACGACGAGGGGCAGTACGGCGGCCTGAAGCGCGGCACCAGGTTCGTGATCGCCGG
Organism: uncultured Nocardioides sp.; assembly: GCA_902805885.1. Lineage (GTDB taxonomy): Bacteria > Actinomycetota > Actinomycetes > Propionibacteriales > Nocardioidaceae > Nocardioides. The sequence continues at coordinate 11,788 of CADCUM010000026.1, forward strand.
CGACCAGAACTCCGACCCCCGTGACGGCGACTCGATCCCCGGCGCGATCCAGCAGCTGCTCGACAACCCGGCGGTCGACGACCGTCGTCCGCCGACGAGCGAGGGTGCCGTCGAGGCGGCTCGTCTGCAGGGCGGGGCCAACGTCGGCCAGGAGTCCCCGGCCGAGCAGGACACCGCCGACTTCGACGACCGCATCGGCCGGGGCCCCGGCAACGTGCGCGTCGACTACGTCCTGCCCAGCCGTCGGCTCAAGACACTGGACTCCGGCGTCTTCTGGCCGGTGGCGAGCGACCCGCTCTCCCGCCTGACCGGGACCTTCCCGTTCCCGACCAGCGACCACCGGCTGGTCTGGGTGGACCTGCGGGTGCTCTGACCGCCCGGTCCTCCTGCTCGAAGGGCCCCCCGGCACGTCGCCGGGGGGCCCTTCGGTCCATGGAGGGCCGCAGTCCTCTGCTACTCCGCCGAGTCGGAGCGCGGGCGCGCCTCCGGCTCGTCGTACCGCACGGCCTCGTTCGGGAAGTCCTCCCCGACCGGGTGGGCGGAGCCCGGCGAGCCCTGTGCCGGGTCGTCCTCGCCGCGGGCTGCGGCTCCGTCGGTCGTCGACGACTCCTCCGCCGCCTCCTGCTCGTCGTCGAGCCTGCCGAGCTGCTCCGAACCGTCCTGGGTCATGGCGCGTCCTTCCGTCGGTGGACCGATCCGGTACCCCGAGCGTCCTCCCGCATGAGTGGGCGTCAGCGCCGGGCGAGCTCGTCGAGGACCCGGGCGAGCTCGGCGGGGCGGCTGAACATCGGCCAGTGGCCGGAGTCGATGTCGACGTAGTCGAGCTCCCCGACCTTCGCGAGCTCCGGCACGTCGCCGCCCTCGACCCACGAGCGAGCCTGGTCCGGGGTGTACTCCGGGCAGACCATCGTCACCGGCACGTCGTACCGCCGCTCGTCGCGCAGGCGTACGACGCCCTGCGTGACGGCGGCCGGCAGGGCGATGGCGCCGCTCGCGACGGTCGCCTTCTGCTCGTCGGTGAGGTCGGCGGAGTCGGGGCCCTCGAACGGCTCCCAGCCGGGGAACGGGACCATGCCGTCGACGGGCGGGAAGAAGTCGGCGTACCTCTCGCCGTCCGGCTGGGCGAAGCCCCCGATCAGCGCGACGCGGCCGACCGTGTCGGGTCGCGCGTCCGCCGCCACCCACGCCAGCGTGCATGCCGCCGAGTGCCCGACGACCAGCACCGGCGAGGTGCAGCCCTCGACCGCGGCCGCGACCGCGGCGGCCTGGTCGTCGAAGGTCGCCGCCGTGTCGCCGTCGCCCTGACCCGGCAGCGTGACCGGGACGGGCCGGTGACCGAGCTGCTCGAGCTCCGGCACGACCCGGTCCCAGGCGGAGCCGTCCAGCCAGAGGCCGGCGATGAGCAGGATGTCCATGGTGTCTCCTTCGTGCGATGTGGGTTCGTCGACCACCGTAGGACCGCTTCCGGACGGAAGGCTTCCGCAAGCTGTGGCACGCTGCCGACATGTCCGAGCTGAGCCCCACCTCCCGCGCGCTGCGCACGCTGGAGATCCTCCAGGCCCGCCCCGGCGTCACCGCCGACCAGCTCGCCGAGCGGCTCGGGGTCACCGACCGGGCCGCCAGGAGGTACGTCGCGATCCTGCGGGAGGCCGGCATCCCGGTCGAGTCCACGCGCGGCCGGTACGGCGGGTACACGCTCGGCCGCGGTCTGCGACTGCCGCCGCTCGTCTTCAGCGCGACCGAGGCGCTCGGCCTCGTCATGGCGGCCCTCGACGGTCACCACGCGGCGGCGGACGCGCAGGACCCGGTCGGCTCGGCGCTGGGCAAGATCCTGCGGGTGCTGCCGCAGAACGTCGGTCGCCAGGCGACGCTGATGCGCGAGCACGCGCAGGCCGTCCCTGCCCGCCGCACCGCCCGTCCCGACCCGGCGACCACCGCCGCCCTCGTCGCCGCCGTCGCCGCGCAGGAACGGGTGGAGATCGGCTACCGCAGCCCCACCGGCACCCCGCGCGACTTCCGCGTCGACCCGTGGGCGGTCGTCGTGCGGCACGGCCTCTGGTACCTGCTGTGCCACGCCCAGCACGTCGACGCGGTCCGGACCTACCGCGTCGACCGGGTGCGCGACGTGCGGCCGACCGGCGAGCGGTGCGAGGTGCCGGGCGACCTCGACCCGGTCGCAGCGCTGGAGACGCACCTCGCCTCGGGGTGGGAGTTCGACACCCGGGTGGTCGTCCACGGGCCGTACGCCGAGGTGGCGCCGTACGTCCGCCCGGTCATGGGGCGCCTCGAGCCGCTCGGGGACGACCGGTGCCTGCTGGTGGGGAGCACCAGCAATCCCAGGATGTACGCCGGCGAGTGGCTGGCCGGCCTCCCGTTCGAGCTGCGCGTCGAGGGCGGGCCCGAGCTGCGGGCGGGTGTCGCCGAGGTCGCCGACCGGATGAGCCGGGCCCTCGGCGAGGGGTGACTAGAGTCGAGCGATGAGCGACACCTGGGACGTCATCGTCATCGGGGGCGGGCCGGCCGGCGAGAACGCCGCCGACCACGCCGTCCGCGGCTCCGACCGCACCGCCGTCATCGTGGAGGCGGAGCTGCTCGGCGGCGAGTGCTCCTACTGGGCCTGCATGCCGAGCAAGGCGCTGCTGCGCCCGCTGGACGTCGCCGCGGCCGCGAACCACCTCGGCGGCATCCGCGGCCCGGTCGAGATCGACCCCGCCGCGCTGCTCGCCCGGCGCGACGAGTGGGTGCACGCGTACGACGACTCCAGCCAGGTCGAGTGGGCGCAGGGAGCCGGCGTCGACGTGGTCCGCGGCCGCGGACGGCTCGCGGGCGAGCGCCGGGTGGAGGTGGTCGCCGAGGACGGGACGACGCGCACGCTCGAGGCGCGGGTCGCGGTGGTGCTGGCGACGGGCAGCGTGGCGTCGGTGCCCGAGGAGCTCGCGGGCGTCGCCCCGTGGACGTCCCGCGAGGCGACAGCGGTGACCGACGTGCCCGCACGGCTGGCGATCGTGGGCGGCGGAGTCGTCGCCTGCGAGGCGGCCCGGTGGATGCGGGCCCTCGGCTCCGACGTCACCATGCTCGTGCGCGGCGAGAGCGTGCTCGAGCGCGCCGAGCCGTTCGCCAGCGCGCTGGTGGCTGAGTCGCTCAGCGACTCAGGCGTCAGCGTCCGCACCGGGGCCGTGGTCCGGGGTGCGTCCCGCAGCGGAGCCGGCGTCGCTCTCGACCTCGGCGACGAGACGCTCGAGGTCGACGAGGTGCTGGTCGCCGCAGGTCGCCGTCCCGCCACCGCCGACCTGGGACTGGACGCGGTCGGTCTCACCGCCGACGACCTGCACGGCCGGACGTCGGGCGGCAACCTGCCCGAGTGGCTCTTCACCGTCGGCGACGTCAACGCCGAGGCGCCGCTCACCCACTGGGGCAAGCACCAGGCGCGCCACGTCGGCCGGACGATCGCCGCCCGCGCCGAGGGCCGCGGCGCGCCGCAGCCGGTGGACGCGCCCGTCCCTCAGGTCGTGTTCACCGACCCCCAGGTCGCGTGGGTCGGCCTCACGGAGGCGGAGGCACGCGACGCCGGCATCGACGTCGAGGTGCGCGACGCCGACCTGGCCTCCGTCGCCGGAGCGGCGCTGCTGCGCGACGACGTGACCGGGGCCGCCCGTCTCGTCCTCGACGAGGACGGCGTCCTCGTGGGAGCCACGTTCGTCGGGCCCGACGTCGCCGAGCTCCTGCACTCCGCGACCGTGGCGATCGTCGGCCGGCTCGACGTCGACGCGCTGCGCCGCGCCGTACCCAGCTATCCGACCGCCAGCGAGGTCTGGCTGCGCCTGCTGGAGTGAGGGCCCCGCCTCAGCGCAGGGCGACGCAGCCGGAGGTGTGGACCGAGAACGGCAGCTCGGCGTGCTCGGCGATCCGCTCGTCCAGGGCGGCGGCGACCTCCGCCGGCCACGGAGCGGTACGCCGGGTCTCCATGTCGATGTGGAGGAAGATCTCCTCCATGACGTAGCTGAGCCGCTCGTGGGTGTCGTCGAGCAGGTAGACCAGCGTGTGCGCGGCCCGCTCGGACCGGCCGAGCAGCCGCACGCGCGCGGACATGCGGTCGCCGGTGCGCAGCTCGTGGAGGAAGGTGCAGTGGTGCTCCGCGGAGAAGCAGGCGTGCCCCTGCATCGGCCAGTTGAACGGGATGCCGATCGAGACCAGGGACTCGTCGAGGCCCTCGCTGGCGATGCCGATGTAGTGGCGCACGTTGAGGTGGCCGTTGATGTCCTCGAACGGCATGGGCACGGGCTGCTCGACGTAGGCGGGGAGACCGACGAGCTCGTCGTAGGTGGGATGCTTCACGCCGCAGACCCTACGGCCACCTCGCCGCCGAGCTCCCAGCCCTGCGCGAGCGGCAGGTAGTCGCCGCTCCAGAACCGGCCCGGGTCGTACCACGTCGCGCGGCGGTCGTGGGGGAGCAGGCCCATCTCCTGGTAGGTCCGGGCCACGATCTCGGCGCAGAACGCCGCGGCCGGCGTGGCCTGGCGGCCGCGCTCGCGGCGCGGGACGTACGCGTCGCGCCCCCGCAGCCAGCGCCCCGCCAGTCCGCCGGTGCTCGGGAAGGAGATCCCGTCGAGGCGGGCGATCGCGCGCAGCATCCCGTCCTCCTCGCGCTGCCCCGCCTCGGGGTGCAGCTGCCGCAGCCAGACCCGGTTGTCGTACTCCGTCTGCCAGCGCTCGAGCGCCGTCCGCAGGTCGTGGAGCTGCGTGCCGCGATGGTGCGCGCCGGTCCACACGTCGACCTGCTTGCGCCCCAGCTCGGCGTGCCAGATCAGCGGAGGCAGGTCGTCGACGACCACCGACATCCCCACGTGGTTGACCGGCGCGTTGGTGAACGTCCGGATGATGCGGTCGGGCGCCCGGGACCCGCGGAAGATCCAGATGTCACCGCTGCGGGTCAGGTCGACCGCCTCGTCGAGGGTGAGGGCGCCGCGCCGGTCGTGGGGCATGGGCCGCAGTCTGCCGCACCGGCCCGGACGTCGCGGCCAGGAGCGCGACGACGACTACGCTCGAGCCGTGCGCACGCTGTGGAAGTGGCTGGGGATCGCAGGTCTGGCGGGAGTGGCCGCCGGCGGTGCCGTGATGGCCCGCAACCAGCGCCAGCGTCGTGACTACTCCGTGGAGGAGATCCGCGAGCGGCTGCACGCGCGGCACGCCGAGGCGGTCGCTCGCGAGCAGCACTGACGCCCCGTCGACCCGACGTCCGGGCCCCGGCCACCCCCTGACAGGTGTCAGGGTCGGATCGGGGACATTCCGCGTGGCGGCGCGCTGGGCCGCGCTGTCAGACTCGATGCATGACTGAGGGAGCAGCTGGAGGAGCCGGCGGGGGAGACAGGGCAGGACACCAGACGGGACGGGCGAGGGAGGTCGCCGCGAGCGCCCACGACCTGGTGAAGGTGTACGGCAAGGGGGAGGCGCAGGTGCGCGCCCTCGACGGGGTCACGGTCGACCTCCACCGCGGTGAGTTCACCGCGATCATGGGGCCCTCGGGCTCCGGGAAGTCCACGCTGATGCACTGCCTGGCGGCGCTGGACACCCCGACGTCCGGCGAGGCCGTCGTCGACGGCACCTCGCTGGGCCGGCTCAAGGACAGGGAGCTGACGACGCTGCGCCGCGAGCGGGTCGGCTTCGTGTTCCAGTCCTTCAACCTCGTCCCGACGCTGACCGCGGAGGAGAACATCCTGCTGCCGCTCAGCCTCGCTGGCCGCAAGGCCGACCAGGCGTGGTTCGACGCGGTCGTCGACTCCGTGGGCCTGCGCCCGCGCCTCGGCCACCGGCCGAGCGAGATGTCCGGCGGCCAGCAGCAGCGGGTCGCGTGCGCCCGCGCCCTGGTGAGCCGGCCCGCGATCGTCTTCGCCGACGAGCCGACCGGCAACCTCGACTCGACCAGCAGCGCCGAGGTCCTCTCCTTCCTGCGGCGCAGCGTCGACGAGTTCGGCCAGACCGTGGTCATGGTCAGCCACGACCCCGTCGCGGCGTCGTACACCGACCGGGTGCTCTTCCTCGCCGACGGCCGCATCGTCGACGAGCTCCGCGAGCCCAGCCGCGAGCAGATCCTCCAGCGGATGGCCGCCCTGCAGGACGCCGCCCTGGCCAGGGTGGCGGGCTGAGATGCTCCGACTGACCTGGCGCAACCTGCTGGCTCGCAAGGTGCGCCTGCTGATGAGCGCGCTCGCGATCGTCCTCGGCATCGGCTTCCTGGCCGGTGTGATGACGTTCAGCAACGGGCTCAACACGACCTTCGACAACATCATCAACGGCTCCACGTCCGACGCCGTGGTGCGGCCCGAGGGGGAGCTCCAGGCCGCCAACGCCGGGGTGGGGACGACCCAGCTCATCGCGCCCGCCGACGTGGACAGGCTGTCGGCGCTCCCCGAGGTGGAGGATGCCGTGGGCTCGGTGGACGGCGTCGGGTCCTTCCTCCTCGGCAAGGACGGCAAGGCGGTCGGCGGCCAGGGAGCTCCCACGCTGGTCTTCAACTACGCGCCCACCGAGAACATGGCCGGCGAGCAGATCATGATCCTCAACGAGGGGAGCTGGCCCGAGGGGCCCGGGGAGATCACCCTCGACAGCTCCTCGGCGGAGCGGGGGTCGTACGACGTCGGCGACACCGTCACGATGATCGTGCCGCTCGCCGAGCCGGAGCGGACGTTCGAGCTCGTCGGCATCGCCGACTTCAACGGCGGCACGGCAGGCGCCACCATCGCGCTGCTGGACGAGGACGAGGCGCAGGAGATCTTCCTCGGAGGGGAGGATGCCTTCACCACCGTCGCCCTGACCGGGGCGGACGGCGTCTCGCAGCGCGAGCTCGCCGACGCGGCCACCGCCGAGGCGGCCGACGGGTTCACCGGGGTGACGGGCGACAAGGTGGTCAAGGAGACCCAGGAGCTGTTCGGCGAGATCCTCGACGTGATCTCGGCCTTCCTCATCACGTTCGCGGTCATCGCGATCGTGGTGGGCGCCTTCATCATCTTCAACACGTTCTCGATCCTGGTCTCCCAGCGCGTGCGCGAGTCCGCCCTGCTCCGAGCCCTGGGCGCGAGCAAGAAGCAGGTCACCCGGTCGGTGCTGGTCGAAGCGTTCCTGATGTCGATCGTCGGCTCGACCCTCGGCCTGCTGGTCGGACTGGGACTGTCGCGCGCACTGGCCGCCCTCTTCCGCACGCAGGGCCTCGACATCGCGGGCGAGGTGCTGACGCTGACGCCTGCGACCGTCGTCGCGGCGTACACCGTGGGCGTCCTCGTCACCATGGCGGCGGCGTACTTCCCCGCCCGGCGGGCTGCCAAGGTGGCGCCGGTCGCCGCCATGCGCGACGACCTGGTCGTGCAGGAGAAGGGCATGGGCCGGCGTCTCGTGCTCGGGGCCGCCGCCATGGTCGTGGGCACCGCGCTGGTCGTCCTCGGCATCATCGGCGCGCCAGGCAACGACGCCATCTGGATCGGGGTGGGTGCCGTGATCTGGGTGATCACCACCGCGGTGCTGGCGCCGGTGGTCGGGCACCCGGTGCTGGTCGTGTGCCGCAGCGTGTTCGGCCGGCTGTTCGGCACGCCGGGCCGCCTGGCCGGCGAGAACGCCCTGCGCAACCCGCGACGCACGGGCGCCACCGCCTCGGCGTTGATGATCGGGCTCGCCGTGGTCTCCGCGGTCGGCGTGCTGGCGGCCTCGTTGAGCGCGACCAACGACGCCCTCGTCGACAAGGAGTTCCGCAGCGACTTCCTCGTGCAGATGCCGACCTTCCAGAGCTTCCCCGCCGAGTACGGCAACAAGATGGAGCGGGTCGACGGCGTCGAGCTGGTGTCGCGGCAGCAGGGGACGCCGGTGATCGTCGAGAAGGACCAGACCTGGCTGAGCGCCGTCGACGACGCGTTCTTCGAGGTCTACGAGCTGGAGATGATCGACGGCTCCGCCGGTCTGTCCGGCCGCCAGGCCATCCTCAACGAGGGGCGCGCCGACGAGCTCGACGCGGGCGTGGGGGACACCGTGCCGGTGACCTTCCCGGGCGGGAAGAAGATCGAGCTCGAGGTCGTCGGGGTCTCGAAGGAGTCGCCGGTCACCGCGGGCATCCTCGTGCCGCTGTCGGTGCTCGGGGACGCGGGCATCACGCGTGCCGACTCGAGCCTCAGCATCAACGTCCAGGAAGGGGCCGACCGCGGCGCGGTGAAGCAGGACCTCGAGGACATCGTCGAGGAGCTGCCGATCCTGTCCGTCCAGGACAAGGTCGAGTTCAAGGAGCTCATCAGCAGCCAGGTCAACCAGCTGCTCTCCATCATCTACGGCCTGCTGGCCCTCGCCGTGGTCATCGCCGTCATCGGGATCATCAACACCCTCGGTCTCAGCGTGCTGGAGCGGACCCGAGAGATCGGGCTGCTGCGGGCCGTGGGGCTGTCGCGGCGGCACCTGCGACGGATGATCACGTTGGAGTCGGTGGCCATCGCCGTGCTGGGTGCGGTGCTGGGCGTGGTGGTCGGGCTGGTCATCGGGGTGGTGCTCCGCGAGTCGCTCAAGGAGGACCTCACCGAGCTGGCGCTCCCGCTGGGCGGGCTGGGGGTCTACTTCGTCGTCGCGGTGCTCTTCGGAGTGCTGGCCGCGGTCATCCCCGCGATCCGGGCGTCGCGGATGAAGGTCCTCAACGCGATCGCGACGGAGTAGCGCGGGGCTCGGAGTAGCGGGGGGTGTCAGTAGCCCCCGGCGGGCGGCACCATCTCGCCGCGCACGCCGAGCAGCCGCACCGGCCGGGAGTCGTCCAGCGCGGTGTAGAGGTCGTACGCCGTCCGGGCGATCAGCGCGGCGTCGTACGTCGGCTCGGCGAGCTTGCGGACCTTCGTGAACGTGAAGAACGGCGCGAACCGGACCTTGAGGAAGACCCGCTGCACCGGTCGGTCCTCCGCGCGGACGTCCTCCACCACCCGCACCGCCAGCTCGCCGAGCGCCTCGCGGACCTCGTCGGGTGTGGCGAGGTCGGCCTGGTACGTCGTCTCGCGGCCGTGGGCACGGGGCACCCACGGGGTGTCGTCGGGCCGGCTCCGCCCGCCGCCGCGTCCGAGGCGGCCCAGGGCGGGGCCGTTGCCGGGGCCGAACTCGGACGCGAGCAGGTCGTCGTCCGCGGCCGCGAGCTCGGCGACGGTGGTGATGCCGATGGACGCCAGGCGCGTGGCGATGCGCCTGCCGACCCCGCCGAGGGCCGTGGTCGGACGCTCGCCCATCACCTCCATCCAGTTGTCGCGGGTCAGCACGAACGTCCCCTGCGGCTTCCCGAAGTCGGTCGCCGTCTTGGCCCGGACGAGGGTGTCGCCGATCCCGATCGAGCAGTGCAGCGAGGTGGCGCCGAGGACCGCGGCCTGCAGCTCGTGCGCGGTCGCGACGGGGTCGTCGGTCTCGAGCCCGACGAAGGCCTCGTCCCAGCCGAGGACCTCGACCACCGCGCCCGGGACGTCCTTCAACGTCTGCATCACCCGGGCCGACGCCTCCTCGTAGACGGGCCGGTCGACCGGGAGGAACACCGCGTCCGGGCAGCGCTTCTTCGCCAGCCGGAGCGCCAGGCCCGACCGGACGCCGTGGGCGCGGGCCTCGTACGACGCCGTCGACACGACCGCTCGTTCGGTGGGGTCGCCCCGCCCACCGACCACCACCGGCAGCCCGGCGAGCTCCGGACGGCGCAGGAGCTCGACGGCGACGAGGAACTGGTCCATGTCGACGTGGAGGACCCACGGCTGGCTCACGCGGCCATTCTGTCCGGCTGGTGGTGTCTCGGTCGGTCCCCCTCCCGGTCGGTTCCCCCGGACAGCCGGGGAAAGCGAACGTTCGCGGGTGTTGCAGCACCCAGGAATATGACGACTCGCCCACGAGGTCGAGGAAGACCGATGAGTGGGCGACGTGTCAGCGGTCAGTACTGGAGAGCGGCGCCGAGGGGCGTCGTACCGACCGAGAGGACTCACCGTGACCACCACTGCCACCACCGCCCAGAGCTCGAGCCGGACCGCGACGGCCCGCACCCGCCACCAGATGATCTTCGTCAACCTGCCCGTCGCCGATGTCGCGCGGAGCCGCGAGTTCTTCACGGCGCTGGGCTACGGCTTCGACGAGGAGATGTGCAACGACGCCGCGCTGGCGCTCGAGCTGGGCCCGGACCACTACGCCATGCTGCTGAGCCGCGACTTCTTCGCCCAGTTCCACGACCACGCCGTCGCCGAGGCCGGCCAGGTGGAGGTGCTGACCTGCCTGTCGGCCGCCAGCCGGGAGGAGGTCGACGCGGTGGTCGACGCCGCCGTCGCCGCGGGAGGCCGACAGGTCCGTCGCATGGAGCACGGCGACTACATGTACGGCCGGTCCTACACCGACCTCGACGGGCACGTCTGGGAGATCATGTGGATGGACGTGGAGGGCGCACGGCGCGCCGGAGCGTTCGGCTGCTGACCGACGAGCGGACACCGAGGAGAGCGATGACCAGCGAGACGACCGCCGGGATCGACGAGGGGACGGCGGGTGCCGGCCCGGAGGCGCCGGACTTCGAGACGCAGACGGCGCCGCTGCGGACCGAGCTGCTGGCCCACTGCTACCGGATGATGGGCTCGGCCGTGGAGGCCGAGGACGCGGTGCAGGAGACCTACCTGCGCGCCTGGCGGGCCTTCCACGGGTTCGAGGGCCGGTCCTCGGTGCGGACCTGGATGTACCGCATCGCCACCAACACCTGCCTCAACGCGCTCTCCTCGGCGTCGCGCCGGGTGCTCCCGCAGGGGCTCGGCGGACCTCCGGGCGACCCGACGGCACCGCTCAACCAGCGGCTCGACGAGGCCTGGCTCGAGCCGCTGCCCGACGCGATGCTCTGGACCACCGCGGCGCCCACGCCCGAGGAGCAGCTGCTCTCGCGCGAGAACGTCACGATCGCCTGGACCACCGCGCTGCAGAACCTCCCGCCCAACCAGCGGGCCGTCCTCCTGCTGCGCGAGGTCCTGCAGCTGAGCGCCGAGGAGACCGCCGAGACGCTCGGGACCACCGTCGCCTCGGTCAACTCCGCCCTGCAGCGGTGCCGGGCGAGCATCGGGGAGGGGCTCGGCTCCGCCGAGGACGCGGCCGCCGTCGACCCGGCGCGCGAGGAGGCCGCGGTCGCCGCGTTCGTCGACGCCTTCGAGCGCCACGACTTCGACGCCGTCGTCGCCTCGCTCGCCGCGGACGTGACCTGGCAGATGCCGCCGTTCGACCGGTGGTACGCCGGCGCCGAGGCGTCCGCCCGGCTCTCCTGGACCCACTGCCCCGCCACCGGCCCCGGCGACCTGCGGTACCTCGTCACCCGTGCCAACGGCCAGCCGGCGGTCGGGATGTACCTCCGCAAGGGCCGGGACTGGGAGGCCTTCCAGTTCCAGGTCCTGCGGGTCGACGCGGCGGGCAAGGTCGACGACGTGGTCGGCTTCTTCGACGCCCACCTGTTCCGCCTCGCCGGGCTGCCGCTGGTGCTCGAGGCGGCCTGAGGCGTCCGTACCTCCCGCTCGGTAGTCCAGGGCAGAACGGTCGCCGAGGACGGCCTGGGACGACCGTCCCGGCCTGAACTACTCCGAGCGGGTCGCGGCCCCGGGTGTCAGTCGGCGGCGGCCGGCAGGTGCACGCGGAAGGTCGAGCCCACCCCGAGCTCGGAGGTCACCTCGACGCGACCGCCGTGTCGTACGGCGACGTGCTGGACGATCGCGAGCCCCAGACCCGTGCCGGGACGGTCGAGGGCGGCACCGTTGGTGGACCGGAAGAACTCGGTGAACAGCCGCTCCTGGTCGCTCTCGGAGATGCCGAGGCCCTCGTCGGCGCAGCTGAAGACGACCTCGTCGTCGACGCGCTCGACGCTCACCGAGACCGTCCCGCCGGGGTCGCTGTACTTCACCGCGTTGCTGACGAGGTTCGACAGGGCGCGGTGCAGCTCGGCCGCGTCGCCGAGCACGACGTTCTCCCCGGCAGCCCGCACGTGCTCGACGCGCACCCCGTCGCCGTCGGCGACGACCTGGAGCTGGTCCACGGCCTCGGCCACCACGGCGTCGAGGTCGACCCGATCGCGACGGGCCGGCTCCTCGGTCTGCTCGAGGCGGGTCAGCTCGAGCAGGCTGTCGGCCAGCCCCCACAGCCGGTCGGTGTTGCGCTGCATCGCCGCCAGCGAGCGCTCGCCGTCCGACGGCAGCTCCGCGATCCACGACATCATCTCGAGGTGGCCGATCACGGCGGTGAGCGGGTTCTTCAGCTCGTGGGCGATGGTCGCGATCATGTGGGTGCGGTAGGCGTCGAGGCGCTGGAGCCGGTCCGCCTCGGCGCGCACCACCTCGGTCTCGAGCATCGCCTCTCGCAGCTTCGACTGGGCCGCGCGCTGCTCGGAGACGAGCTCCTTCTCGGCCGCGTGGAACGTCTGGAACCCGTGGAAGGCCGCTTCGAAGTCACCGCGCGCCGCGTGCAGCTCGGCCTGCTCCTGCTCGACCCGGACCAGGACCGAGGTGAGTCCCGCGCTGGTACCGAGCGCTCGGCACTCGTCCAGGCTGCGCTGAGCCCCGTCGAGGTCCCCCAGCTTCCGCTGGGCCAGGACGCGGGTGAGCAGGAACTCCGCCGGCGTCATGGCCTCGAGCACCCCGAGCGCGTGGTAGACCTCGAACGCGCGGTCGATGCTCGTGAGCGCCTCCTCGTAGCGGCCGAGCGCGATCTGGATGCAGGCGATGGTGTCGAGGGTGTTGGCTCGCAGCGGCACGTCGTGGACGCGGCAGACCTCGAAGATCCGGTCGACGGTGGCCTCGGCGCGCTTCAGGTCGCCCGCCAGGTACTCGGAGTAGGCGCGGTTGTTGAGGCACGTGACCTGCCGGGCGACCAGGCCGGCCCGTACGGCGACCTCCTCGGCCTGCTCGTAGTGCAGGACCGCCTCCTGGTAGGACCCGCAGTCGTCCAGCGCATCGGCCAGGCGGATCAGGTGCATCGCCCGCATCGCAGCGGGCGCGTCGTCGTCCAGCAGCTCGACGGCCTTGACCGCGTGCTCGAGGCAGGATGCCAGGTCACCGACGTCGCGGAACGTCCACGCGAGGTGCAGATGGCTGCGTGCCAGGAGGCGCGTGTGACCGTGGGCGGCGGCGAGCTCGTTGACCTCCTGCATCCCCCTCATCGCCTCGGCGACCTCTCCCCGACCGCCGGCCATCTCCGCAGAGAGCAGCCGCGCGCGCCAGATCAGCTCGTCGTCCTGCAGCGCGATCGCGGCCCGCTCCAGCCGCGTGACCTCGTCCTCGCTCGTCAGGCCGTAACCGGGCTGGTCCTCCAGCGACAGCAGGGCGCGGTCCAGCTCCTCGCGGGTCGCTGGGCCACCGTGCATCAGCCGATTATGTGCCCTCGGGCCGTGCGCGTCCGCGGATCAGCCATCAGCGCACGACGTCGTAGACCGCCTTGGTGATCCCGTTCGAGTAGGTCTCGGTCTCGAGCAGGTGCAGCTTCTGCTTGTGCCCGTCGTCGCCGAACAGGCGCTTGCCCGAGCCGAGGAGGAGGGGGAAGACCAGCAGGTGGTAGCGGTCGACGAGGTCGGCGTCGGCCAGCGACTGGGCGAGCGTCGCGCTGCCGTGCACCAGGATCGGTCCGCCGTCACCCTCCTTGAGCGCGCGTACGTCGTCGACCGAGCGCAGCACCCGGACCGGGTCGTAGTCGCCCCAGGGGGCGGTGTCGCCCTCCAGCGTGGTGGAGACGACGTACTTCTCGCCGGCGTTGTAGGACTCGAAGTCGTCCATCGTGTGCCACACAGGCGCGAACTCGTCGTAGGAGACGCGGCCCAGCAGCAGCGCCCCGGCCTCGTCCTGCTCGGTGCCCTTCAGCTCGTAGGCGGCCTCGTCGAGCTCGACGTCCTTGAAGGTCCAGCCGGCGTGGGGGTGATCGCCCCCTCCGGGCGCCTCCATGACGCCGTCGAGGGTGAGGAAGGTGGTGACGATGAGCTGTCGCATGGTCCGAGCCTTTCAGGAAATGGGTTCGTGTGTCAGTTCGGACCGCGCTCCCACCACGAACTCATCGGCCGGGACACGCCAGGCGCGGGCGTAGTCTCGAACGCATGACGAGCAGCGAGCCCGAGGGCGACCCGACCCGGCCGGACGTGGACTGGGACGACCCGACCCCGGCCGACCAGCAGCACCCCGACTCCGCCTTCCCCGGAGCGGGTGAGCGCGTCGGCGACACGGAGCGCCAGGCGGCGTTGGACGCGATGCCCGACGGCAACGCCACGGTCGGCGACATGGTCGACTCCGACGCGCTGGACTCCCGGGCGCACGAGACCGGCGCCGGCGCCGAGGAGGTCGGCGAGCAGGTGCACGGCCACTCCGCCGACTGACGGGTGCTGGGCGGTCCCGGCCGCCGCTGCATGACGACCGGGACCTGAGGGCGGCCCGTGCCCGGGGCGCGAGTCGCCCCTCGTGGAGCCGGTGCCCCTCGGCTCCGTCCCGCATGCACGGCCGGAGAAATCGTCAGAGGAGCTCCTCCAGCGCCGCGAGGAGGCGGTCGACCTCGGCGTCGGTGTTGTAGGCGACCAGCCCGATGCGCAGCCCGGGCTCGGGCAGTCCCAGCGCCCGGAAGGCCTCGTGGGCGTAGAAGCTGCCGGCCGGCACGAAGATCTCCCGCTCGGCCAGGAACCGGTAGGCGTCGGTCGCGTCCTGGTCGCGCAGGGTGACGTAGAGCGTCGAGGTGCGCTCGGCGGCCCGGGAGTGGAGGACGACCCGGTCGCCCAGGGCCGCGAGACCCTCCTCCACCCGGCCCCGGAGGCGGAGCTCGTGCTCCTCGACCTGCCGGTGGGCCGCGAGCAACCGGTCGCGGCGGGCGCGCTCGGCCGGCGCGAGGTCGGCGATGACGTCGACGGCCGCGGTGACGCCGGCCAGCAGCTCGTAGGGCAGCGTGCCGAGCTCGAACCGCTCGGGCACGACGTCCGTCGAGGGCAGCAGCTTGTCGGGCCGCAACGTCTCGAGCAGCGCCGGGTCGGCGGCGAGCGCGGCGCAGTGGGGGCCGAAGAACTTGTAGGGCGAGCAGACGAAGAGGTCCGCCCCGAGGGCGGCGACGTCGGGGGCGGCGTGGGCGGTGAGGTGCACCCCGTCGACGTGGACCAGTGCACCCACCTCGTGCGCACGACGCGCGATCCGGGCGACCTGCGGCTTGGTGCCCAGGAGGTTCGACGCGCCCGTCACCGCGACCAGCCGGGTGCGCTCGCCGACCACGTCGTCGAGGTCGCCGAGGTCGAGGTCGGCGGTGGCCGGGTCCAGCCGGAGCCACCGCACGGTCGCGCCGGCGGTCTCCGCCGCCCGCACCCACGGCCGGACGTTGGCGTCGTGCTCGAGCTCGGTGAGCACGACCTCGTCGCCCGGGGACCAGGTCCTCGCCAGCGCGCGCGAGACGTCGTACGTCAGCTGGGTGGCGCTGCGGCCGTGGACGACGCCATCAGGCGTGCCGCCCACGAGGTCGGCGACGGCGGCGCGGAAGGCGTGGACCGCCTCCTCGGCGTTGCGCTCGCTCGCCAGCAGCGAGCCGCGCAGCGAGTGGGGCGCGAGGAGGGTGCTCGCCACCGCCTCCGCGACCCGCGTCGGCGTCTGCGTGCCGCCGGGGCCGTCGAAGTGGGCGATCCCCGACCCGAGGGCGGGGAACTGGGCGCGGAACGCCTCGACGTCGAAGGCCATGCGGACTCCTCTGGGTGGGGATGGGTTGGGCCGGCAGGTCTCGGCCGGCAACTCTCAGTGAGCGATGTGGACGACCGCGTCGCCGGAGTTGACCAGGGGCGCCTCGGTCCGACCGATGACGATGCCGTCGCGGTTGGCGTAGACGGCGCGCAGCGTCTTGCCGAACGAGTCGAAGAGCGTGCCGAGCCGGTCACCGTCGCTGACCTGCTGCCCGAGCTGGACGTCGAGGTGCAGGATCCCCGTGCGGCGTGCCCGCACCCAGCCGCTGGACCGGCACTCCAGGCTGGGCTCGGGCGGGGGCTCGTCGACCGGGTCCGTCATCCCCAGGGCCGCCAGCACGCGCCGTACGCCGGCGACGCCCGCGTCCACGGCGTAGGCGTCGAAGCGCAGCGGCTCGCCGCCCTCGTAGAGGAGCACCTTCGCGCCCTGCTCGCCCGCGGCATGGCGCAGCGAGCCGTCGCGGATCCGGGCGTGCAGCATCACCGGGGCGCCGAAGGCGGCCGCGAGCTCGCGCGTGCGGGGATCGTCGAGGTCGGCCCGGACCTGCGGGAGGTTGCTCCGGCGGTCGGAGCCGGTGTGGAGGTCGATGCCGACGTCGCAGCCCGCCACCACCTCGCGCATGAACAGGTGCGCGATGCGGCCGGCGAGCGAGCCGCGGGCGGAGCCCGGGAAGGAGCGGTTGAGGTCGCGGCGGTCGGGGAGGTAGCGGTCGCCGGTCATGAAGCCCAGGACGTTGACGATCGGCACGGCGACGAGCGTGCCGCGGAACGTCTTGGCGTCCAGGCCGGCCATCACCTGCCGGATGATCTCCACGCCGGCCACCTCGTCGCCGTGGATGGCGGCGTCGAGCCACACCCGGGGGCCGTCCTCGCGGCCGTGCACCACCCGGACCGGGAGGGTGACGTCCGCGCCGGTGACCAGTCGGGTGATGGGGAGCTCGAGCGCGCGGATCGTCCCCGAGCGGATGCGCACCCCGGCGATCGCGAAGGACTCGCGAGCCATCAGCGGCCCCAGTTCTTCCGGCGCACGGCGCGCTTCGGCCGGCCGCCGACGTAGGACGCGGACGAGTCGACCAGGAAGCCCTGCGCGAGGGCCTCCCGTCCGATGAGCATCCGGAAGCCCATCTCGTCGCGGTTGCTGAGCGTCATCACGGTCGTGATGGGGCGGCCGGCGAGGACGATGTCCATCGCGACGGCGTACCGCTCGTCCACCTGCCCGTTGCTGCTCCGCACCTCGCGGCGGTCGAGGACCGGCAGCCGCACCTCCGCGACGTCGTCCTCGCCGCGCTGCCACGGGCGGACCAGGAACCGCACCCAGGGCGCCCCGTCGACGTCGTGCTCCTCCACCTCGAACGCGTGGATCGCCGACGACCGCGCACCCGTGTCGATCTTCGCCTTGACCCACGGCACCCCGGCCTGGGGCAGGGAGACCCACTCCCGCCAGCCGACCACCACGCGACCGTCCACCCCGGTCCCGGCACCGGTCCCGCGACCAGCGCCGACGGCCTCGGCGGGGGGTGGGTCGCTGGCGGCTGGCACCGGCCCATCTTGGCAGGTGGCCCGTCCGCGGCCCGTGCTTGGATGGGCCACCTCGGTCCCCCCGCCCCCGATCGACAGGCTCTCGATGAAGCTCGCCGTCCTGTCCCGCGCGCCGCGCTCCTACAGCACCCAGCGGCTGCGCACCGCCGCCGTCGAGCGCGGCCACGACGTCAAGGTCCTCAACACCCTGCGGTTCGGCATCGACCTCTCCGGCGACGAGCCCGACCTGCTGTTCCGCGGCAAGCAGCTCTCGACGTACGACGCCGTGCTGCCCCGGATCGGCAACTCGATCACCTACTTCGGCACCGCCGTCGTGCGGCAGTTCGAGCAGATGGACGTCTACACCCCCAACACGTCGTACGGCATCGCCAACAGCCGCGACAAGCTGCGGGCGACGCAGATCCTGTCGCGCCACAAGATCCCGATGCCCGCCACGACGTTCGTGCGCGACCGCGCCGACGTGATCCCGGCGATCGAGCGGGTGGGCGGTGCGCCGGTGGTGATCAAGCTGCTGGAGGGGACCCAGGGGATCGGCGTCATCCTGGCGCCGACGATCAAGGTGGCCGAGGCGATCATCGAGACGCTCCAGAGCACGCGCCAGAACGTGCTGATCCAGCGGTTCGTCAAGGAGAGCAAGGGCCGCGACATCCGCGCCCTCGTCGTGGGCGACCGGGTGGTGGCGGCGATGCGGCGGGTGGCGCAGGGCGACGAGTTCCGCTCCAACGTCCACCGCGGCGGCAGCGTCGAGGCGGTCGAGCTGGACGAGGACTTCGAGCGCGTGGCGGTCCGCTCCGCGCAGATCATGGGCCTGCGCGTGGCGGGCGTCGACATGCTCGAGGGCAAGGACGGCCCCCAGGTGATGGAGGTGAACTCCTCACCGGGCCTCGAGGGGATCGAGAGCGCCACCAAGCTCGACGTGGCGGGCGCGATCATCGACTACATCGACAACCAGGTGGCCTTCCCCGAGATCGACGTCCGCCAGCGGCTGACCGTCTCGACCGGGTACGGCGTCGCCGAGATCGTCGTCCACGCCGGCTCGGAGATGGTCGGCCACATGCTGGGGGAGTCCGGGCTCGACGAGCGGGACATCACCGTCCTGACGCTGCACCGCGGCACCCAGGTGATCCCCAACCCGCGCAACAAGACGATGCTGGAGCCCGAGGACCGGCTGCTGTGCTTCGGCAAGCTCGAGGAGATGCGCTCGATGATCCCCGACCGCAAGCAGCGCCGGGTCAAGCGGCTGATGAAGAAGCACCTGCCGCCGACGAGCTGAGCCTGCTACTTCGAGGGCTCCGGGGCGTCGACGTCCTTGCACTTCACCTTGGGGTTGACCCCCATGTAGTTGAGCGGGCCGGCCACGACGTTGAGCGCGACGTCGCTGGCCTCGGAGCAGTTGGTCCTCGCGTCGCTGAAGTAGCCGCGCTGGAAGGCGGCGAACCCGCCGATGACCAGCCAGACGACCACCACGATGCTGATGATGCGACTCATGCCGACCTCCCCGTGCGCTCGAGCCGGGCGGCTCGGTGGTCCGATCATGCTCCCGCCGGCCACCTGCCCGCCACCACCGCGTCGGGCGTGTCGGCGGCCGGGTGTGGTCCTAGGCCGCGTCGCGCTCGCGCAGGACGTCGGCACAGATCCCCAGGGAGAGGCGGCCCGCCGGGGAGTCCACCTGGCGCACGGGCCCCGCCATGTCGAGGCCGGTCGTCACCGCACGGAACGCCAGGCCCAGCACGGCGTGCGCCCGCAGCAGCCCGTCGGCGCCCGGGCCGGTCAGCAGCGCGACCAGGCCGACGTACGTGCCCTGCATGGCCCGGCCGGTCGTGCCGTGGCTCCACAGCAGCCGGTCGTTCTGGAGCGCGAGGCAGGCAGCGTGGTGGCCGGTGTAGATCACCATGAGCCGGCAGAGGAGGTCCATGCGTCCGTCGAGCCCCTCGGGAGGCGCGGCGAAGCCGTCGACGAACGCCTGCGTCTCCTCGGCGACCGGACGGAGCACCTCGTCGAGGAGCATGTCCTTGCTGGCGAAGTGATAGAGCACCGCTGACTTCGAGAGCCCGAGCCGGGCGCCCACCTGGGCGAGGGTGGCGCCGTGCCACCCTCCGGCCGCGAAGACCTCGGCAGCGGCATCGACGATCTGCTCACGGGTGGCGCGCATCGGGTTCTCCTCTGGTCGGGGCCCAACGGAGGTCACCCCCAGGGGTGAGATCGGAGCGCTTTCCCCACCATACTCCTGACCGGTCGGTCAGGTTTGGCGTTTTGTGTGACAGCCTCCAGTCGTGACGCCCCCTCCCTCCCTCTCGCGCGACCCCGGTCCGATCAGGGTCGCCCTCCTCCACGACTCCCGCGTCGTCCACGCCGGGCTCCGCCACCTCACGGGCCCCTACAGCGATCGCGTGCTGGTCCTCCCACACACCGGAGCGTCGGTGCAGGACGCGCACGTCGTCCTCCACGGTGACCACCGGCCCGCCCAGTTCGCCCGGACCACCCCCGCCTCGCTCGAGCTGGTCTACGGCTTCCGACCCCGCCCGGAGGTCGTGCGTGCCGCCGTCCAGCGAGGGGCCACGGGCTACGCCTGCAAGAACTGGACGGCGCGGCAGCTGGTGTCCGCCCTCGAGCAGGTCGTCGGCGGCTGGCACGTCGGTGGACGGGTCGCTGCGCCGTCGTCGACCTCTCCCGGGCCCGCCGCCACCCCCGACGACGTGGCCGAGGCGGGGCTGAGCCCCCGCGAGGTGGAGCTGCTGCGCCTCGTCGCCCAGGGGCTGAGCAACCAGGACATCGCCGCCGAGATGACCGTGAGCGTCAACTCGGTGAAGTCCTACATCCGCTCCGCCTACCGCAAGATCGGCGTGACCCGTCGGACCCAGGCCGTGCTGTGGACGCTGGGCCACGACCTCGACCGCGCCCCGAAGCGGGTCACCAGCCGCTGACGGCCCGGGAACGGTGCGGTGCCACAATCGTGGCGCCCATCCCCCTGTGCCCGAGGAGCCCCGCGTGACGGGTCCGCTGCCGCTGATCGCGATCGTCGCGTCGCTGGCGCTCACCGTCGTCGTCCTGGCGTACGTCGTCCTCGGCCGGGTCCCGGACTGGGGGCTGCTCGCGCTCGCGGGCGCGGCGGAGGCTGCCGCGCTCGTGGTGACGGTGGTCGCCTGCGTGCAGCTGGCGCGCGGTGGTCACGGCCTCGACGGGGCGCAGGGCGCCACACTGGTGGGATACCTCCTCACCGGCCTGCTGCTCCTCCCGATCGGGTTCGCATGGTCGCTGGCCGAGCGCAGTCGCGGAGCGACCGCCGTCCTGGCGGTGGCGTCGCTCACCCTGGCCTTCATGGTGCTCCGCGCGACGCAGATCTGGGCCGCCGGGTGAGCCGCCCGACACGGCCCGGCTCCACCCGGACGGGAGTCGGGCTGACCCTCGTCGCGGTCTACGCCGTCTTCGCCCTGTCCGCGACCGCGCGCAGCGCCGTACAGCTCGCGACGAAGGCGGACGAGGCGCCCGTCGCCTATGCGCTCTCCGCCGTCGCGGCGCTCGTCTACGTCGCGGCCACGCTCGGCCTCGCGGAGGTCGGGCCCGCGCCTCGTCGCCTCGCGTGGGCTGCGGTGCTGTTCGAGCTCGTCGGCGTCCTGGTCGTCGGCACCGTCAGCGTGGTCGCCCCTGGGGTGCTGGCCGACCAGACGGTCTGGTCGTCGTACGGCGCCGGCTACGGCTGGCTGCCACTGGTGCTGCCCTTCGCCGGGATCGCCTGGCTCGCCCACACGCGGCGCTGAGTCGGGTGCGCGGCCCCGCGGCGCGTACGACGGGTTCAGCACTCGACTCGACGGCTCAGTCGGCGATGACCGATCGGAAGCCGCGCAGCCGCAGGCTGTTGAGGACCACGAAGACGCTGGAGAACGCCATGGCGGCGCCCGCGAGCATCGGGTTGAGCAGGCCGGCGGCGGCGAGCGGCAGCGCGGCCACGTTGTAGGCGAACGCCCAGAACAGGTTGCCCTTGATCGTCGCGAGGGTACGGCGTGCCAGCCGGATCGCGTCGACGGCGACGCGCAGGTCGCCGCGCACCAGGGTCAGGTCGCTCGCCTCGATGGCGACGTCGGTGCCGGTGCCCATGGCGAGCCCGAGGTCGGCCTGGGCGAGCGCCGCGGCGTCGTTGACGCCGTCGCCGACCATCGCCACGACCCGGCCCTCGGCCTGGAGCCGCTGCACCTCCGCGACCTTGTCGGCGGGCAGCACGTCCGCCACGACCGTCTCGATGCCGACCTCTGCGGCCACCCGTCGGGCGGTCGCCGCGTTGTCGCCGGTGAGCAGCACGGGGGTGAGCCCGAGCCCGCGCAGCTCGGCCACCGCCCGGGCGGAGGTCGGCTTCACCTGGTCGGCGACGACGACCACCCCCCGCACGAGACCGTCCCAGCCGACGGCGACGCCGGTGCCCTCGGCGCCGTCGACCGCTGCCAGCGACTCCGGCCAGGCGAGCCCCGCGTCGGCCAGCAGGCGGGGGCGGCCCACGACGACGGACCGGCCCTCCACCGTGCCCCGGACGCCGAGACCGTCGTGGCTGCGGAAGTCCTCGACCGCGGGCAGCGGCCCGGGGACGGAGGCGGCGACGGCGCGGCCGACCGGGTGCTCCGACGCGCTCTCCAGGGCCGCGGCGAGGCGTCGTACGACGTCGGAGGACTCACCGTCGGCGACGCGCACGGACTGCACGCTCATCTCGCCGGTCGTGACCGTCCCGGTCTTGTCGAGGACGACGGTGTCGACGCGGCGGGTGGACTCGAGCACCTCGGGACCCTTGATGAGGATCCCGAGCTGCGCGCCGCGCCCGGTGCCGACCATCAGGGCGGTCGGCGTCGCGAGGCCGAGGGCGCACGGGCAGGCGATGATCAGCACCGCGACGGCCGCGGTGAACGCCGTCGTCGCCCCGCCGCCGGCGCCGAGCCAGAAGCCCAGCGTGGCCACGGACAGTGCGATGACCACCGGCACGAAGACGCCCGACACGCGGTCGGCGAGCCGCTGCACCTGGGCCTTGCCGTTCTGGGCGTCCTCGACGAGCCGCGCCATCTGCGCCAGCCGCGTGTCCGCGCCGACCCGGGTGGCGCGGACGAGGAGCCGGCCCCCGGCGTTGACCGTCGCCCCGACCACGGCGTCGCCGGGACCGACCTCCACCGGGACGGACTCCCCGGTGAGCATCGAGGCGTCCACCGCCGAGGTCCCCTCGACCACGTCGCCGTCGGTGGCGACCTTCTCGCCGGGGCGGACGACGAAGACGTCCCCCACGGCCAGGTCGTCCACCGGAATGCGCGTCTCGACGCCGTCGCGGACCACCCCCACGTCGCGCGCCCCGAGGTCGAGCAGGGCACGCAGGGCGGCGCCCGCCTGTCGCTTCGATCGGTGCTCGAGCCAGCGGCCCGCCAGGATGAACGTCGTCACGCCGGCCGCGGCCTCGAGGTAGATGTTGGCGGCGCCGTCGGTGCGGTCCACCGACAGTCGGAAGGGGTGCGTCATCCCCGGCTCGCCCGCCGTGCCGAGGAACAGCGCCCACAGCGACCACCCGAACGCCGCCAGCACCCCGACCGAGACGAGGGTGTCCATCGTCGTCGCGCCGTGGCGCAGGTTGGTCCAGGCGGCGCGGTGGAACGGCCAGGCTCCCCACACGACCACCGGCGCCGCCAGGGTCAGTGACGCCCACTGCCAATGGGTGAACTGCCAGGCCGGCACCATCGCCATGCCGACGACCGGCACGGTGAGCGCCGCGCTGACGAGCAGCCGTCGCAGCAACGGGTCCGTCGTGGGCTCAGGAGCGTCGGTCCCGCCACCGGTCCCGCCGTCGGTCCTGGTGTCGGCGGGCCGGGCCGGCAGCGCGGCGGCGTACCCGGCCGCGGCGACCGTGGCGAGCAGGTCCTCGGGCGTCACGGTGCCGGGGTAGGTCACCCGCGCCTTCTCGGTGGCGTAGTTGACGGTCGCGACCACCCCGTCGAGCTTGTTGAGCTTGCGCTCGACGCGGTTGGCGCAGGAGGCGCAGGTCATCCCGGTGATCGCCAGCTCGACGTCCTGCGTCGCGGCGGAGTCGCCGGTGGAGTCGCCGGTGGTGCCGGTGCTCGTCTCAGTGGTCATGCGACTCATCCTCGGTTCCGTCGTCGTGACCCGCGGCGGCGTCGTGGCCCTCGGTGCCGAGGACGAACGACGCCGTGCGGACCACCCCGCCGTGCTGGAAGTCGAAGAACAACCGGTAGCGGCCCTCGCTGGGCACCTCGGCGACGAACGGGACGTCCGGGCCGGGACGGCCCGCCTCGGGGTGGACGTGGAGGTAGGCGAGGTCGCCCTCGCGCAGCGCGACGAGGTGCCCGTAGGCGCCGAGGTAGGGCTCGAGGTCCAGGACGTCCTCGCCGTCCCGACGGACCGAGACGGTCAGGTGGGAGGACCCGCCGGCCGCCAGCCCGCCCGTGACCGTGACCTCGTAGCCGTCGACGGTGTCGGTCAGCCGCTGTGGGGCGCCGGCGTCGGGGCGGAACCGGCCGGGCACGGCGAGGTCGGCGCCCAGGGTGATCCCTCGGCCGGCCGCCGGCGTGAGGTCGGCGAGGACCCGCCACGATCCCGGCGTCAGGGCGACGTCGGTGGCCCACGTGCCGTCTGCGTCCCGGGTCGGGTGCAGGTGCTGGTAGCCCGCGACGTCACGCCGTACGACGATGAGGTGGAGCTCCTTCTCGTGCTCCTCGTCGTACGCCGTCAGTGGCTTGCCGTCGGAGGCGAGCACGCGGAACCGGAGCTCCTGGTCGCCGGCGGGCAGCACGGCGTCGTCGAGCGTCAGGGTGTAGCCGTCGGCCGAGACCGCCAGCCCGCCGGGTACGTCGGTGGCGGGCGCCGCTGCGTCGTGGCCTGCCGACCCGTGGGGGTCGTCGTCGCCCGCCTGCTCGCTCGCATGCTCACCGGTGTGCTCGACCCCGTGCTCCCCGGCGGTCGCCGCGACGCCGACCGGCCCGACGAGCCGCCCTGCGCCGAGCGCAGCGACGAACACGGCGACGAGCGCCGTGACGAACGCGGCGACGCGGACGGGGGTGCTCATGGGGTCGCTCCTGGCTGGTGTGACTGCTGGGTGGGTCGG
Source organism: uncultured Nocardioides sp. (assembly GCA_902805885.1). Classification (GTDB taxonomy): domain Bacteria; phylum Actinomycetota; class Actinomycetes; order Propionibacteriales; family Nocardioidaceae; genus Nocardioides. The sequence continues at coordinate 36,090 of CADCUM010000026.1, forward strand.
GTCTGCGCCGGCGGTCAGGCGAGCTGGTAGCCCGCCTCCTCGACGGCCGCCCGCACGTCGGCCTCGTCGAGGGGGTCCGCGCTGGTGACGGTGACGGCACCGGTCTCCACGACGACGGCGACGTCCTGGACGCCGTCGATCTCGGAGATCTCCTCGCTGACCGACGTGGCGCAGTGGCCGCAGGTCATGCCGGTGACGGTGAAGGTCTGGGTCTGGGTCATGTCTGTTCTCCTGTCAGGACCGCACGAGGCGGGCGATGGCGTCCGAGGCTTCCTTGAGCTTGGCCTCCTGCTCGGGCCCGCCCCGGCGGGCGGCGTCGACGAGGCAGTGGGCCATGTGGTCGTCGAGCAGGACGAGGGCGACCGACTGCAGCGCCTTCGTGGCCGCGGAGACCTGGGTGAGGATGTCGATGCAGTACTGCTCCTCCTCGACCATCCGCTGCAGGCCGCGGACCTGGCCCTCGATGCGCCGCAGCCGCTTGAGGTGGGCTGCCTTGGCCGCCTCGTTGCCCTCGAGGTGCCCGTGCTGTTCGCTCATGCCGCAACCATACCCCCCATGGGTATCCGCCACAACGTCGCAGCTCGTTAGTTCAGGGCAGTCGTGTCGTCCTGAGGTCCTGAGGACGACCCTCCCGCCCTGAACTTTCCCGACGGACGGGCGGCAGACTGGTGCACGTGATGGACCGGAGGCAGGTGTCGTCGGGCGCTCCGTGGGAGCCGGTGGTCGGCTACTCCCGCGCGGTGCGGGTGGGGCCGTGGGTCAGCGTCTCCGGCACGACCGCGGCGCTGCCGGGCGGCGGCGCCGTCGGCGGGGACGACGCGGCCGAGCAGACCCGCGAGGCGCTCCGGCGCATCACGGCGGCGCTGGCCGAGCTCGGGGGCGGCCTCGAGCACGTCGTGCGCACCCGCATGTACGTCACCGACATCGCGCGCTGGGAGGAGGTGGGGCGCGCCCACGGTGAGCTCTTCGCCGACGTCCGGCCGGCCAGCACCATGGTGCAGGTCGCGGCCCTGATCGACCCTGCCCTGCTGGTGGAGGTGGAGGCCGACGCGATCATCCCCTCGCCGTCGCGCTCCCAGGACGGTGCAGGATCCGAGCCGCCAGGTGACTCGGGTCCTCCGCGATGACGCGACCGCGGTCGGGCCCGCGGGGGTGCGGACGGAATACTGGGTCGAACGGCACCGTTGAAAGTCGTACAGACTTCAACTAGGAGGGTCCCATGCAGTTCGGCGTCTTCAGCGTCGGTGACGTCACCATCGACCCGACCACCGGTCGCGCACCGTCCGAGGCGGAGCGCATCGAGTCGATGACCCGGATCGCGCTCAAGGCCGAGGAGGTGGGCCTCGACGTCTTCGCGACGGGGGAGCACCACAACCCGCCGTTCGTCGTCTCCTCGCCCACCACCCACCTCGGCTACATCGCCGCGAAGACGGAGCGGCTGCTGCTCTCCACCTCGACGACCCTGATCACCACGAACGACCCGGTGAAGATCGCGGAGGACTACGCGTTCCTCCAGCACCTCTCCGGTGGCCGGGTCGACCTGATGATGGGCCGCGGCAACACCGGGCCGGTCTACCCGTGGTTCGGCAAGGACATCCGCGACGGCATCAAGCTCGCAGTGGAGAACTACCACCTGCTCCGCACGCTCTGGCGCGAGCCGGTCGTCAACTGGCAGGGCCGGTTCCGCACGCCGCTGCAGGGGTACACCTCCACGCCCGCTCCGCTCGACGGGACGCCGCCGTTCGTCTGGCACGGCTCGATCCGGAGCACGGAGATCGCCGAGCAGGCCGCCTACTACGGCGACGGGTTCTTCCACAACCACATCTTCTGGAACTCCGAGCACACCGAGCAGATGGTGCGGCTCTACCGCCGGCGGTTCGAGCACTACGGGCACGGCGCCGCCGACCAGGCGATCGTCGGGCTGGGCGGGCAGGTGTTCATGGCCGACACCGAGGCGGAGGCCAAGCGGTTCTTCCGGCCCTACTTCGACAACGCGCCCGTCTACGGGCACGGACCGTCGCTGGAGGACTTCTCCACGATGACGCCGCTGACCGTCGGCACGCCGGAGCAGGTCATCGAGCGCACCCTCGGGTTCGCCGACTACGCCGGCGACTACCAGCGGCAGCTCTTCCTCGTCGACCACGCCGGCCTGCCGACCGAGGTCGTCCTGGAGCAGCTCGAGATCCTCGGCCGCGAGGTCGTGCCGGTGCTGCGCGCCGAGTTCGAACGGCGGCGCCCGGCGCACGTGCCCAGCGACCCGCCGACCCACGCCTCCCTCGTCGCGGCCGGTCCGGACTCGCCGCACCACCTCGTCGAGCCCGCCCGCGCCTCGCTGGTCGAGGAGGGCGTGACGCGCCCGTCACGAGACCGCGCACGCGCATGACCCGTCGCCTCGTCGTCGTCACCGCCGGGCTCACCGTCCCGTCCTCCACCCGCCTGCTCGCGGAGCAGCTCGCTGAGGCGGTCACCGCCCAGGTGACGGCCCGCGGCGAGGGTCTCGAGGTGGAGGTGATCGAGGTGCGCGAGCTCGCCGCCGAGCTGGCGTCGTACATGACGAGCGGGGGCATCCCGACGCCGGCGCTGGTGAGGGTGCGCGAGCAGGTCTCGTCCGCCGACGGGCTGGTCGCGGTGACGCCGGTCTTCAACGCCGGTTACAGCGGGCTGTTCAAGATGTTCTTCGACGCCCTGGACCCCGACGCGCTGACGGGCATGCCGGTCCTCATCGGGGCCACGGCGGGCACGGCCCGCCACCAGCTCGTGCTCGACCACGCGATGCGTCCCCTCTTCGCCTACCTGCGGGCGGCGGTGGTGCCGACGGCGGTCTTCGCCGCGACGGAGGACTTCGGCTCGCACGGCCTCTCCGACCGCATCGCCCGGGCCGCTGCCGAGCTGGCGGCGGCGCTGCTCGCCCAGGACGGGTACGCCGTCGGCGGCTTCGCCCCCGATCTCGCCGCCCGCCCGCGTCGTACGGCGGGCACGGCGGTCGACGAGGACGTGACCCCCTTCGCCGACCTGCTCCACGGGCACGCGGGGACCGACTGACCGGGGGCGTCCCGTCTCGTGTGATGTCGGCGGAAGGCTTGCGATCGCGCCGAGGGGGTACAGGACTCGCAGGAGGTACACCCATGGACGACATCATCTGGAGCTATCGCGAAGGCAACGACTGGATGCGCGAGAGCGACCTGGTGGGCTTCGACGTGGAGGCCACCGACGGCAGGATCGGCACGGTCGACGAGGCCAGCACAGAGGCGTCCGGCTCGTGGCTGGTGGTCGACACCGGCTCCTGGCTCACGGGCAAGCGCCGCCTCGTCCCCGCCGGCACGATCTCCGGCGTGGACCTCGACGGCCGACTGGTCATGGTCAACATGACCAAGGAGCAGATCAAGGCCGCACCGGACTACGACAAGGACACCTGGGACGACGACACCCGGGTCGAGCACGCCGACTACTACGTCCCGTACTCCGGGACCGGAGGAGCCTGACATGAGTCCTGTCCGCATCCGACCCCTCGGCGGAGCCCCCGGCTGCCTGATCATGATCCTGGTCTCGGTGGTGCTGTCCGTGCTGCTCACCCTGCTGCTCAACATGGGTCGCTGACGCAGGCCGGCCACACCCCTGGGGACCCCCCTCCCTTGTCCGGGGCTCCGTCGCGAGCCATGGTCGAGACATGACCGATGACAAGAAGATCACCGTGGAGCGCACCATCCAGGCCCCGACGGACGCCGTCTTCGACGTCCTGAGCAACCCGGAGCGGCACGCCCAGATCGACGGCTCCGGCTTCGTCAAGGGCGACGTCGGGTCCAACCGCATCCAGCAGGTCGGTGACGTGTTCACCATGGACATGACCGGCGAGCACATGGGTGGCGACTACCAGACGGAGAACACCGTCACCGGCTACTCGCCCAACCAGCTCCTCGCCTGGCAGACCGCTCCTGCCGGCCAGGAGCCCCCCGGCTGGCAGTGGGTGTGGGAGCTCGAGGCCGAGGGGTCGGAGGCGACCCGCGTCCGGCACACCTATGACTGGAGCAACGTCACCGACCAGGAGCTGCTGAGCAAGATCGGCTTCCCCCTGGTCTCCCAGTCGGACATGGAGACGGCGCTGGACAACCTCGACCAGGCCGTCACCGGCTCCTAGGTCGTCCCGGGCCTTCCTCGCTGTCCCCCGCGGTGGCTAGCCTCGCTCACATCCCGACGAGCGAGGAGCGACCATGGCGAGCAGGCTCAACCCCTACCTCAACTTCCCCGACGGCAAGGCGCGCGAGGCGATGGAGCACTACCGCTCCGTCCTCGGCGGCGAGCTCGACGTGATGACCTTCGGCGACATGGGCGCCGACGGCCCGTTGGCCGAGCAGGTCATGCACGCCCAGCTCGAGACGCCGGCCGGCTTCACCCTGATGGGCGCCGACGCGCCGCCGGAGATGGTCCAGGTGACGTTCGGCGACAGCGTCTCGGTCAGCATCTCCGGCGGTCAGGAGGACGGCGAGGAGATCCGCGGCTGGTTCGCCGCGCTGTCCGAGGGGGGCGAGGTGCGCCAGCCGCTCGAGCCCGCGCCCTGGGGCGACGAGTTCGGCATGTTCCTCGACCGGTTCGGCATCGCCTGGCTCGTCAACATCGCCGGTGCGGGGCAACCGGGCTGAGCGTGCCGAGGAGGTCCCGGGCGGTCGGCCGCGGCTCGTAGGACCCGAACATCCCAGGACCGCCGGACGAGGCGGCGCGTCAGGACGTGCTCCCTAGGCTGGTCGCATGTTCAAGCGCCGCCCACGACCCGAGCCCGAGGTGGTCCGAACGGATGCCGAGTGGCGAGCGCGCCTGCGACCCGAGGCCTACCGGGTGCTGCGCAGGTCCGGCACCGAGGTTCCCGGAAGCAGCCCGTACGTCCACCCGCCCGCGAGCCGGGCCGGCACCTACCGGTGTGCGGGGTGCGATGCCGAGCTCTTCCGCGCCGCGGACCAGTTCGACTCGGGCACGGGCTGGCCCAGCTTCTCGAGCCCGGCGGGACCGGATGCTGCTGTCATCCGCACGGACTTCGCGATGCTGGTCCCCCGCCGGGAGGCCACCTGCGCCCGCTGTGGAGGGCACCTCGGTCACGTCTTCGGGGACGGGCCGGCGCCCACCCGCCAGCGGTGGTGCATCAACGGCGCCGCGCTGACGTTCGACGGTGCCGCGCCCGACCCTGCTGCGGGGGACCCCCCGACCGACCCGCCGGAGTGACCCGGAGGCCTGCCGCTCACCCCTGATCGGCCACTAGGGTCGCCAGATGTCCGAGTTCACCTGGCTCCCCGCCAACCAGGCGGCGGCCGAGGACGTCGAGGCGGTCTTCGCTACCGGAGGCGCGAGCAAGTGCCGTTGCCAGGCGCTGAAGGTGCCCGGCTGGATCTGGCGGGACACGACGCAGGCGCAGAGGGACGCAGCCCTGCTGGAGCAGACCGGCTGCGGCACCGCCGGACCGACGTCCGGCCTGGTCGGGTACGTCGACGGCGAGGCCGCCGGCTGGGTGGCGGTCGAGCCCAGGGAGAACTACCCCCGGCTGTGGAGCCGGAAGCAGGCGTGGATGCGGATGGACCCGGAGCTCGAGGGCGTCTGGTCCGTCACGTGCTTCGTCGTGCGCAAGGGCCGGCGCCGGTCCGGTCTGACGTACGAGCTCGCCGCCGCGACCGTCGAGTACGGCGAGCAGGTCGGCGCCCGCGTCCTGGAGGGCTACCCGATCGAGCCGCCGCCGGGGAGCACCGTGATCTGGGACGAGGCGTCGGTCGGGCCGGTGCAGGTCTTCCTCGAGGCAGGCTACGAGGTGGTGGCCTCGCCCACCCTCCGGCGCCGGGTCGTGCGGCGGCGGCTGGGCGACCATCCGTGAGAGAGCCGCGGGGAGAGCCTGGTGGCGTCGACCGGCCGCCGGCGGCTGCACAGCCACCGGTGGCAGGCGGTCCTCACCAGGGAGAGGGCTGGTAGTCCTTGACGAAGCAGCCGAAGAGGTCGGTGCCCGACTCGCCGAGCACGATGGGGTCGTAGACGCGCGCGGCGCCGTCGACGAGGTCGAGCGGCGCGTGCCAGCCCTCCGCCGCGATCCGCAGCTTCTCGTGGTGCGGCCGCTCGTCGGTGATCCAGCCGGTGTCGACCGCGGTCATCAGGATCCGGTCGGTGGAGAACATCTCCTCCGATGACGTGCGGGTGAGCATGTTGAGCGCGGCCTTCGCCATGTTGGTGTGCGGGTGGCCGGCGCCCTTGTAGCGGCGGGAGAACTGACCCTCCATCGCCGAGACGTTGACGACGTACGACCGCCCCGACGGTGCGGTGGCGGCGGCGGCGGCCAGCGCCGGGCGGAGTCGGGAGACCAGCAGGAACGGCGCGATCGAGTTGCAGAGCTGCACCTCGAGGAGCTCCAGCGGGTCGACCTCGCCGACCGTCTGCGTCCACGAGTTGTTGACCTGCACGTCGGGCAGCAGGCCACCCGCGTCGACCGCGGTGCCGGCGACGTGGGCCTCGAGGGACGCGTGGCCGGCCTTGAGCGCCAGTGCGGTCATGGTCGCCGCGTCGTGGGCGGCGAGCGCGTGCTCGGGCGACTCGCCCTCGTGGTGCGCGACGGCGGTGTCGGACAGCGCGCCGGCGATGGCCGCGGGGTGCGCCTCGGAGATCCGGTCGAAGGTCACGAGCTCGGGCAGCTCGGTGCCGGTGGGCAGCGGGGCCGACTCCGCCTCGACGAGCGGGGCGTAGGCGCCGGGCGTGCGCCGTACGGTCTGGCACGCGTTGTTGATGAGGATGTCCAGCGGTCCCGCACCGGCGACGTCGTCGGCCAGCGAGATCACCTGCGTCGGGTCGCGCAGGTCGATGCCGACGACCTTGAGCCGGTGGATCCAGTCGCCGGAGTCGGGCAGCGCCGTGAAGCGTCGTACGGCGTCCCGCGGGAAGCGCGTCGTGATGGTGGTGTGGGCGCCGTCGCGCAGGAGCCGGAGCGCGATGTACATGCCGATCTTCGCCCGCCCACCGGTCAGCAGCGCGCGACGCCCGGTCAGGTCGGTGCTCTGGTCGCGTTTCGCGTGCGACATGGCGGCGCAGGTGGGGCACAGCCAGTGGTAGAACGCGTCGACGAGGGTGAAGTCCTGCTTGCAGATGTAGCAGCCGCGCGCCGTGATCAGCTCGCCCGCGAACGCGCCGGCGGCCGTCGACGCCAGGGCGATGCCGGCCGTCTCGTCGTCGATGCGCAGCCGCGAGCCCGTGGCCGTGCGCTCGATGATCGCTCGGTCGTGCTGGGTGCGGACGGAGCGGATCTCTGCCCGACGCTGCTTCTTGAGCAGCTTGTACATCCAGGACGCCTCGCGCTTGACCGTCCGCACGTCCGGGTGGTCGGACGGCAGGCTCGGCAGGGTCCTGAGGACCTCGAGGACGGTCGCCAGCTTCTCGGGATCGATCCCCTCGGTCTCGCCCTGGCCGGCGATCTGTCGCAGCTGCACCGGGAGAGGGTACGGCGCACGCCGCGGAGCCGCCCCATCGCGCACCGCGTGATCCGGCTCAGGTCTGGGCGGCGCTCTCGTGGGCGGGCGAGCCGTTGACCCGGAGCCGGTCGGCGCGCAGGCCGTGCGCGATCCCCCACAGGACCGCCTTGGACCGCGAGTCCACGTCGATCTTGCGGTAGGCCGAGCGGATGTAGGACTTGATCGAGTTCAACGAGAGCATCGTCCGCTCGGCGATCTCCTGGTTGCTCAGGCCCATCGTGATGAGGGAGAGCACCTCGGCCTCGCGGGCCGTCAGGCCCTCCTCACGTCCGGGCCAGTCGCCGCCGACGAGGGCGGAGCGGCCCGCGGAGGGCGAGACGACGATCTTCCCGGCGCTGATCGCGCACATCGCGTCGACGAGCTTGGCCGCGGGGAGGCTCTTGGAGAGGTAGCCGCGCACGCCCATCGACAACGTCTCGCGGGTGAGCCACGGCTGGAAGTTCCAGGTGTAGACCGCGACGTTCTTGACGCGGGGGTCGGCGACGAGGCGCGCGACCGCGGACCCGTTGCCCTGGCCCATGCCGAAGGTGTCGTAGAGGGCGACGTCCACGGGCGATGTGACCTGCTTGCCGGCGGCGAGCTGGACGACCTCGACCCGCTGGCCGTAGCTGCGGAGCATCGCGTCGAGGCCGCGAACGACGACCTCGTCGTCGTTGACCAGGGCGATACGGATGACCATGGGCAGAAACATACGCCTCAAGGGGTGTATTTCCGCCTCTTCGGGGCAGGAACCCCCTGCCGGACCGTCCGCGAACGGCTGGTCAGCCGCGGTCGAGGCGCAGACCGACACCGCGCACGGTGCGGATCCAGCTGGCCGAGGAGTGGCGACGCAGCTTGCGCCGGAGGTTGGCCAGGTGCACGTCGACGTTGTGCGTGTCCTCCGGGACGTAGTCGGTGGACCACACCGACCGCAGCACCTCGTCGCGTCCGACCACCACCCCCGGCCGGCTCGCGAGGTGGGCGAGCAGGTCGAACTCGGTGCGGGTGAGGTCGACCGACTCGCCGTGGATGGTGACCTCGCGGGCGGCCGGGTCGACCTCGAGCCCGGAGCCGCAGTCGAGCACGGTCTCGCCGCGTGCCGCAGCCCTGCCGACCGCCGCGAGGGTGGTCTCGGCCGGTGTGCGCGAGCGTGGGCGGCGGAAGAGGGCGGCGACCCGCGCCTGCAGCTCACGCAGCGAGAACGGCTTGGTGAGGAAGTCGTCCGCGCCGACCTCCAGCCCGGTGAGGCGGTCCACCTCGTCGCGACGTGCGCTGATCATGATGATGTAGCAGTCGCTCTCGGCCCGGATGCGGCGGCAGACCTCGAGTCCGTCGACGTCGGGAAGGGTCAGGTCGAGCGTGACGAGGTCGGGCCGGTGGAGCGCCACCGACGCGAGGGCGTCCTCGCCGGTCGTGGCCACCACCACGTCGAACCCCGCGAGCTGCAGGCTCCGGTCGATGGCAGACCCGATGTCCCGGTCGTCCTCGACGACCACTGCGATCCGCCTCTGCACTCGCCACCCCCGGTCGGGCGCCCCTCCGGCGCCGTCCCGCCATTGTGCGGCACGTCACCCACAAGGGGACGCCGCCGCCACCCTCCCGGGTGGGACGACCGCCCGGGACGGCCGCCCGGGACGACCGCCCGGGACGACCGCCCGGGACGACCGCCTGGGACGGCCGCCCGGGGCGGCGGCTCAGGCCCAGTCGTCGGGCTCGAAGCGCGACACGGGGAACGAGCGCGTCCGCGGCGTGGGTGCCGCGTCGTCGGCGGCCGGGTCGAGGCGGTAGCCGATCCCGCGGATGGTGTGGATCCAGGTCGTCGCGGAGTGGCGCCTCAGCTTGCCGCGGAGGTTGGCGACGTGGACGTCGACGAGGTGGTGGTCGTGGGTCAGCGAGCTGCTCCAGATCTCGAGGACCATCTCCTCGCGCGTGCAGACCCGCGACATCCGGGTCGCGAGGTGCGCCAGGACGTCGTACTCGATGCGCGTCAGCTCGACGACGTTCCCGTTGATGCGGACCTCGCGACGTGCCTGGTGGATCACGAGGCCCGCGCCGCAGTGGATCGTGTCGCCCGGGTCGGCGCCGGCGCCGGCGCCGCGCAGGTCCACCGGCGTCGCCTGGGCGGGGACGAGGCCCAGGAGCGCCTGGCCACGCGGTCGGCGGAACAGGGCGGCGACACGTGCCCGCAGCTCTCGCGGCGAGAACGGCTTGAGGACGTAGTCGTCCGCGCCCACCTCGAGCCCGATCAGGCGGTCGATCTCGTCCTCGCGGGCGGAGACGATGATGATGTAGCAGTCGCTGTGCTCGCGGATGCGACGGCAGACCTCGATGCCGTCCATCCGGGGCAGGCTGAGGTCGAGGGTCACGAGGTCGGGTGGCGAGGCTGCCGCTGCCTCCACGGCGCTCTGACCGTCGGTGGCCGTGGTGATGACGAAGCCGGCAGCGCGCAGCGTCTCCTCGAGGGCCGACAGGATGTCCGGGTCGTCCTCGACGATCAATGCGTGCATGTTGCTCACGGCTCACTCCCCACGGTGTTGCCACACCCTGGACCCCCCGGCCCCGGCTGCGGGCCCCCCGGCCCTTCCGCGCCCCGAGCAACGCGCTGAGAACGATGGTAGATCGTTCACATATATCCACAAGGTGCGATCGTCTGGCCGAACCTGCGGTCTAGCCCAGGGCGTGGCACGGAATCCGCCGCTCGGGTGACGCGCGACGGCCCCTCACGGCGTCGGGTCGAGGCCCACCGCGCGGTTGACCCAGGTGGAGGTCACCGCCATCCCGACCTTCTCGTAGAGGCCGAGCGCCCCGGTCCGGGAGTCCGTGCTGAGCTCGAAGATCGCTGCCCCGTGCGACCGCCCGGCGGCGAAGGCGTCGGCGAGCAGGGCCTGGGCGAGGCCGCGGTGGCGCTGGTCGCGTCGCGTGGCCAGCCGGTCGACGTACGCGAAGGAGCCCGCGCCCTGGTTCTCGCCGAGCAGCACCACGGCGACCGCGACGACCTCGCCCTCCGGGTCGGTCACGACGCGCAGGTTCCAGGGCTCGAAGCCCGGGCGCTCCAGCAGCGCGGCCCGGAAGTCCTCGAACGGCTCGCGGGCGCGGTCCGACCACTCCAGGAACGCGTCCTCCAGGACGTCGTGGGCGGCCAGCAGGTCCGCGGGCGTCGCCTCGCGGACGGCGTACCCCTCCGGGAGCGGGCGCGGCGGGACCTCGGTGCCCGCCGGGAGCTGGAGGACCCAGCTGGTCCAGCGGACCCGGTAGCCCAGCGCGGCCAGCAGGCGGTCGCCGTCGGAGCCCTGCGGGAC
>CADCUM010000027.1 GCA_902805885.1 uncultured Nocardioides sp.
CCGGACGGCACCGGCCGCCTCGAGCATTCGAGTACATCCACCCAGGTGTGATCGAGACCGAGCCCACCCGGCCCGACGACATCGGCATGCACCGCGTGGCCATGCGGTCGACGGCATCGACGGGGCCCTCGAGGTCGCCGCGAGGCACGGCTGCCCCCGCTTTCGTGGCGTGGCGACCTAGCCCACCTAGGTCCGCGGCCCCCGCGAGGCCCCGAGGCCCCGAGGCCGTAGCAGACCGGGCAACGAGATGCTCCCCGGCCATTGGCCGAACGTGCGAAGAGTCCGCTGCGGCAAGTCCTCGCACTACCGCGCCGGAAGCGTGACAATGAATCCACCGACATCGAGGTGCAGCCAAGTGACCCTGCCCGACCCTGCCGCAACGTCCCGGCTGCGAAGGTTCACGTTGGCCCTGCTCGTGCTTAACGTGATCGCAACGATCATCGCTGTCGTGGCCAACCTGCCCGCTCAGTTCGGCGACGTCGGTACCGATGCAGGCAACGAGTTCGTCACCCGCGGTACGGCAATCTCCGCCCCGCTTCTGCCCGTCGTTCTGATGGTTCTCGTCGTGCTGTTGGCGCCGCGCCGCGACCTGTGGGTCTGGGTAGGCGTCGCCTTGGCGTACCTCACGGCGGCGATGGTCGGGGTGGGGGGCGTCGGGGAGATTGTCGCTGAACCGACGGCGGACACGCCAGGCCCAGTGCTCACCATCTCGGGCATCGCTTGGCTGGCCGTAGCAGCCGTTCTCATCGCCCTAGCGACGTCTGCGGTGGTGAGCTCACGGCGGCCGCTGACGGCACCTGACTGACCCGCCCTTGCTGCTGCGATGACGCAGGTGCTGCATTCCGCCGCGATCGACCGCCGGTGCATTGAGGGCTGAGGGCAACGTCAGCGATCAGGGCTCAGTCTCGCGCGCGCGGAAGGGCTACGCGCAGTGTCGTACCGATTCCCAGTTCGGCCTCGAGCTCCATGCGGCCGCCGTGCCTCTCGACTATCCGTCTCGCGATCGCGAGGCCCAAGCCCGTGCCGGGACGCCGTAGCGCCTCGGGGTTGGTCGTCCGGAAGAACTCGGTGAACAGGCGCTCTTGGTCCTCCTCAGAGATTCCGAGCCCGCCGTCCGCGCACGTGAAGACGACCTCCTCGTTGTCACCGTCCAACGACAGGTCCACCGTGCCTCCGGCGGAGGAGTACTTCACGGCGTTGCTGACCAGGTTCGCGACCATCCGGCGCAGCTCCTCCGGCTCTCCTGGAACGTTCACCGTGCCGTCGACGGGTGAGATCCGCAGGGTCACGCCTTGTTGCTGCGCACGCAGCGACTCGTCCTGGGCGACCCCGGCCAGGACCTGGCTCAGGTCTACCGCCTGCTGTGCGACCGCACTGTCGATGTGGCTCATCCGACTGAGCAGCAGCAGGTCGTCGACCAACGAGGCCAGCCGAGACGCGCCGCGACCTATCGCATCCAGCGAGGTGGTTGCTTCCGATGGGAGTCCGGGCACATCGTCCAGCATCTCGACGTGGCCGAGGATCACTCCCAACGGGTTCTTGAGCTCGTGCGCGACGGTGGTGATGAGCTGCCGGCGGTACTCGCCGAGTCGCTGCAGCTCCTCGATCAGCTGCCGCTCCCGCTCGTGGGCGCGGGTGCTCAGCAGTGCCCGCCCGAGGTCGTGGCCGACGCCGAGCGCCGCTTGGCTCTCGCCCTCTGTCCAGCGGTCTGCGTCGCCGTCCCGGACGACGACCAGCACGCCCATCGGCTCGTGCCCGGCCCCCACGGGGACCAGCAGCAGCTCAGTGGCACCGTGCGCAGCAAGGTGGTGGGTCAGGTCCTGAGCATGGTCCTGGTCGAGGTGGTCGTCGCCCCACACGCGTCCCGGCTCGACGATGACCACCGTTCGGGACTGCCACGCCCGGCGGGTGGCTGCCTCCACGGCGGGACGCACCTGCACGGGGAGCGTAGCCGGGTCCGACTCCTCGCTCGGCAGCCCTTCGCGGGCGCCGTACAGGTGCACGGCCACCGATCGAGCAGCGAAGCCCGCCACCAGCTCCGGGTGGACCAGAGCGAGCAGCTCATCACGCCCCACCCGCTGGGAAGCCGCCCTCACCGTGGCGCGGGCTGTCTCGTCGAGCCGCGCCCTGCGGGTGAGCTCCTCGCGTTCCACCGTGGCCAGCACGGCGTGCAGATCGAGCTCGAGGCGTGCAGCCGCGTGATGCAGCTCGTCCGGGCCGAGACGAAGCCCCGTCAGTGGCTCATCGAGGTGTAGCAATGCGCGGATGCGGCCAGACGCGTCGGCCACCGCCGCCACCAGCATGTCCAGTGTTCGCCAGCGACCGGGGTCTTGCGATGGCGGGATGTCAGGCACGTACCCATAGCCACGGATGGCCTCTCGCAGCTCCGCGCTCATCTCCTCCTCTCCGAGGAAGACGAACTTGCCGTAGCGGGTGCCTGCCCGAAGGACCTGACGCACCTGGCTCATGTCGAAGCTCTTGCCCACGCCCTCACCATCGGCCGGCTGACCGCCAGTGAGAGCGACCAGCTCGAGCAGTCCGTCGCCGCGGGGCACCTCGATGGCACAGACGCGGAAGCGGGCCCGGCGCGCGGCGTCATCCGCGATCCGGCGCAGCTCGGCCCGAACGCGTGGGCCGCCCCAGCTGCTGTCGCGAGCGCCGTCCGGCGACGGCGGAGCGCCTCGGTCACCGTCCATGGCCTCGCCCCCTGTCTCAACCTCGCGGGGTCAGGGCGATCACGGCCACGGCGCCGGTCGCGACGGCGTCCACAGGTCCGCCCCCGGCGTCCCACGCGTCGAGGATATGGCCCGATCGTGGGCCGTGTCTGACGTTCGCGAGAGGCGGACACGGTTCGTCGACCTGGCCCCCGCCTCCTGCGCGCGCCTTTCCCGACGCCTGGCGGCGCGACGCTCACCGACCCCGACTGGTCCATCTCGGGTCCGCGGGGGCTCTCGCCAGAGAGACGCGACCTTCGTCGTGGCATCACGCGGCTTCGAAAAGTCCTCATCGAAGGGTCCCGTGGGGGCGCCTCATCTCCGGCTGCACAGCACGCTCAGAGCGCTTCACTGCGCCGTACTGCGTCGGCCCGCGACCCGCCGCCCGTGACCCGTTGGTTCAGTCTTCGAGCCCCTGGAGGCCTGCTGGACCCGGCTCTCGCTGACAGCACGGTAGGTGAGACTAGGCTCGCGGGATGACCACCCGCCGCGACGCCGTCGGCTCCACCAGCACGACCCCGCGGACGCGCGCCCCACGGGTCTCTGCCGACCAGCGCCGGGAGGAGATCCTCGTCGCTGCGCACGAGGTGTTCGGCGCGCGGGGCTTCCACAAGGCCTCGCTCGGCGAGATCGCGGAGAAGGTGGGCATCACCCACCCCGGGATCCTCCACCACTTCGGGTCCAAGGACCAGCTGTTCGTCGAGGTGCTGGCCCTGCGGGAGCGACTGGACGTCGCGGGGTACGAGAACAACGAGCCCCCGGGGGGACCGCAGATGCTGCGGCACCTGATCCACACCGCGGAGGTCAACACGGGCCGGGTCGGACTGGTGCAGTCCTACGTGGTGCTGTCCGCCGAGTCCGTCACCGAGGGACATCCCGCGCAGGAGTCCTTCCGCCAGCGGTTCGCCGTGCTCCGGGGGCAGATCTCCCGCTCGCTCGGGGAGACCTGCGCCCCGTGGGCCACCCCGCCCGTCGACGAGCTGGACGCCGCAGCGTCCACGATCATCGCCGTGATGGACGGACTGCAGGTCCAGTGGCTGCTGGACCCCGACAGCGTGGACATGCCGGAGGCACTCGCGCAGGTGATCGACGGGCTCCTGCGGCGCTGGGGGGTCCCACCTCTCGCCCAGATCGGGGAGTGAGCCCTGCCCGCCGGAAAAAAGAGCGCACGACTTCGACCGCGCTACTTACTTACCTGTCAGTCAGTGTGCTTTCATGGGTGCCTACTGCGTGTGACGACTGTCACCCGCAGCCCCAGGCAACAGACAGCCCCCCGGCTGTCGGGTGAAAGGACTGCTCATGTCGAGATCCATCTGGCGCCACGGCCTCGGTGCCCTGGCGGCGTCCGGCGTCCTCCTCGGGTCCGCCGCCTGCAGCGGCGGCAGCGGAGGCGACTCGGACCCCGACGCGACGGCCGGCGCGTGCGAGCCGGCGAAGGACGGCGAGAAGGTCACGCTGACCTTCACGTCCTGGGTGCCCGGCATGCAGGAGACCGTGGACCTGTGGAACTCGCAGAACCCGGACATCCAGGTCGACTACAAGGAGGTCGTCGGAGGGAACGACGGCACCTACCAGTCGTACTCGAACCAGATCAAGGCCGGCAAGACGCCTGACATCGGCATGGTCGAGTTCGACAACCTCCCGACCTTCCGCCTCCAGGACGGGCTGGCGAACGTCGGCTCCTGCGAGCCGGTCGTCGAGGCCAAGGACGAGTACGTCGACTGGGCGATCTCCCAGACGAGCTTCGGTGAGCAGGACGCCGTCTACGGCATCCCCATGGACATCGGCCCGATGGCGCTCTACTACCGCAAGGACCTGTTCGACAAGGCCGGCATCCCGGTGCCGGCCACCTGGGACGAGTACTACGAGGCCGCCAAGAAGATCAAGGCGGAGGGCGCGCGGATCGGCGACTTCCCGACCGACCAGCCCGCCTGGTTCACCGCCATGGCCTGGCAGAACGGCGCCAGCTGGTTCAGCAACGACGGTGACACCTGGCAGGTCAGCCTCACCGACGACAAGACCCAGCAGGTGGCCGACTACTGGCAGAAGCTCATCGACGAGGACCTCGTCAACACGACCCCCGGGCTGAGCGACGTGCAGTGGCAGGCGCTCAACACGGGCGAGGAGTGGTCGATCATCGGTGCGGCGTGGACCACGAAGCTGCTCGAGAGCAGCGCCCCCGACACCGCCGGCAAGTGGGCCGTGGCCCCGATGCCGCAGTGGGAGGCCGGCGGCAACGCGGCCGGCAACTGGGGCGGGTCCACCGCTGTGGTGTTCAAGGACTCCGAGCACCCGTACGAGGCGGCCCAGTTCGCGACGTGGGCGTTCGGTGACATGGAGGCGCTGACGCTGAACAACAAGAACGGGGGCCAGTATCCCGCGACGGTCGAGGGCCAGGAGAGTCTCCCGGCACTGACCGAGGGGCTCCCGTTCTACGGGGACCAGGAGGTGTGGGGGGTGTTCGCCGAGGCGTCGGCCGGCGTCGACCCGAGCTTCCAGTGGGGCCCGACGATGACGCAGACCTACTCCGACCTCGCCGACGGCATCGGTCGGGCGGTGAACGGGGACGGCACCCTCTCCGACGCCCTCCAGACGGCGCAGGAGAAGACGGTCGAGTCGATGAAGGCGCAGTCGCTGACCGTCGCCGAGTGACCCATCATCGGGGAGGCGGCCGACCTGAGGTCGGTAGCCTCCCCCACCGGGAAGGCAGGACTCCTGTGACCACCACCTCGCCGCTCGCCGCGACCGCGGAGACCACGGCCGACCCGCCGACGCGGCTGTCCCGCCGGGACGCGACACCGAGGAGGGGACGGAGGCACCACCTCGCGGTGGCCGGCTTCCTGGCCCCGTTCCTCACCGTCTTCGCCGCCTTCTACCTGGTGCCGATCGGCTACGCGATCTACCAGTCCTTCCTCAAGGTCGAGCGTGACGGCACCTTCGGGCCCGCGCGTCAGGTCTTCGCCGGCCTCGACCAGTACGCCACCGTGGTGCGCAGCAACGACTTCTGGGACAGCTTCGTCAACGTCTCGCAGTTCTTCGTGCTGTCGATCCCGCTGCAGCTGGGGTTCGCCCTGGTCTTCGCGCTGGTGCTCGACTCCCCGTTCCTGCGCGGCGCGTCCTTCTTCCGGCTGGCGTTCTTCGCGCCGTACGCCGTGCCCGGCGTGATCGCGGCCCTGATGTGGGGGTTCATGTACTCCCCGCAGCTGTCGCCGTTCCCCGCCGTGGCCGAGCGACTCGACCTGCTGGGCCCGACGTGGGTGATGTTCGCGATGGTCAACGTCGTCAACTGGGTCTACACCGGCTACAACATGCTGATCCTCTACTCGGCGCTGCAGGCCGTGCCCGCCGAGGTGATCGAGGCGGCGACGATGGACGGAGCCGGCCAGCTCCGGATCGCCTGGTCCATCAAGATCCCGCACATCCTGCCCGCCCTGGTGCTGACGGGGATCTTCTCCATCATCGGCACCCTGCAGCTCTTCAACGAGCCGCAGGTCTTCCGCGGGATCTCGAGCGCGGTGAGCAGCAAGTTCTCCCCGAACATGGTCGTCTACGCCACGTCCAACGTGCCGGACTACCACCTCGCGGCCGCCTTCTCCGTCGTGCTCGCGCTGCTGACCTGCGTGCTGTCGTTCCTGTTCCTCAAGCTCGCGCAGAGGAGGGCGTTCCAGTGAGCACCGCGATCGAGGCCGCCGTCGAGACGACGCCCCGCCCACCCGGAGGGGGCCGTGCCCGCCGTCCGGTCCGACGCCAGAGCCTGCTCGAGGTGCTGCTGCCGACCGGCTTCATGGTCCTCGCGGCCCTGTATTTCCTGCTGCCGCTGTGGTGGCTGGTGGTGGCCTCGAGCCGGGAGCGCACCGGGTCCTCCGGCACCGGGCTCTGGTTCGACGGCCCGTTCAGGCTGTTCCGCAACATCAGCGACGTGCTGGCGCACAACGACGGCATCTTCGTCCGGTGGCTCGCCAACAGCTTCGCCTACGCCACGTTCGGCGCGCTGGTCGGGACGCTGTTCGCCAGCATGGCGGGCTACGCCCTCGCCAAGTACGTCTTCCCGGGCCGGGAGGCGGTGTTCAACATCATCCTGGCCGGAGTCCTCGTCCCGGCGACCGCACTGGCGCTGCCGCTGTTCCTGCTGGCCAGCTTGGTGGATGCCACGGACAGCATGTGGGCGGTCCTGCTGCCCAGCACGGTGTCGCCGTTCGGGGTCTACCTGTGTCGGATCTACGCCGCCGCGGCCGTGCCGGACGAGCTGCTGGAGGCGGCGCGCCTCGATGGCGCGTCGGAGTTCCGTGCCTTCTTCACCGTCTCCATCCGGCTGATGGCGCCCGCCCTCGTCACGGTGTTCCTCTTCCAGTTCGTCGTGGTCTGGAACAACTTCCTGCTCCCGCTGGTCATGCTGCAGGACAACCGGCTCTACCCCGTGACCCTCGGCCTGGCGACGTGGAACAGCCAGGTCACTCGCGTGGCCGACATCCAGCTGTACGTCATCGTCGGCGCCCTGCTCTCGATCCTGCCGCTGGTCATCGCCTTCCTCGCCCTGCAGCGGTTCTGGCGCACGGGCCTCTCCGAGGGTGCCGTCAAGTAGCCCGGACCCTCGCTCCGCCCGCAGCACCTCCGCTCCACCCCGTCCTCCTCCACTCCGACCCAGGAGAAGCCTGTGCCTGCCCCGACGCCTGCTCCCCACACCCTCTCCCCGGCCTCTCCCGCCGAGCTGACCCGGCGACTGACGCTCGAGCAGAAGGTGCGCCTGCTCACCGGCGCCGACTTCTGGGCGCTCCAGGACGAGCCCGCGGTCGGGCTGCGGCGCATCGTCACCTCGGACGGCCCCGCCGGTGTCCGCGGCGAGCTGTGGGACGAGCGCGACAGCTCGATCAACATCCCGTCCGCCACCGCCCTGGCCGCGAGCTGGGACCCGGGGCTCGTGCACGAGCTCGGTCGGCTGCTCGCCTCCGAGGCGCGCCGCAAGGGCGTCGACGTGGTGCTCGCCCCGACGGTCAACCTCCACCGGTCGCCGTACGGCGGTCGCCACTTCGAGTGCTTCAGCGAGGACCCGCTGCTCACCGCGGACATCGGCGCCGCGCTCGTCGGCGGCCTGCAGTCGCAGGGGGTGGCCGCCACGGTCAAGCACTTCGTCGCCAACGACTCCGAGACCGAGCGGCTCACCTTCGACGCCCGCGTGGACGAGCGGGTGCTCCGTGAGCTCTACCTGGCTCCCTTCGAGCGCATCGTGCGGGACGCCCGGGTGTGGGCGGTGATGGCGGCGTACAACTCCGTCGACGGCAGCACCATGACCGAGAGCCCGCTGCTGACCGACGTCCTGCAGGACGAGTGGGGCTTCGACGGGGTGACCATGACCGACTGGTACGCCGGTCGCTCCACCGTCGCGGCGGGTCGTGCGGGGCTGGACCTGCTCATGCCCGGTCCGACCGGGCCATGGGGCGACGCGCTCGTGGCCGCGGTCCGGGACGGACTGGTCCCCGAGACGGCCGTCGACGCCAAGGTCGAGCGCATCCTGCGGCTGGCCGACCGGGTCGGCGCGCTGGAGGGCAGCGCTGTCGCCGAGGTCGCTCCCTGGCACACGGACGCCGCTCGCGGGCTCGCCCGCCGCGCGGCCTCGTCAGGCTTCGTCCTGCTCCGCAACGAGCGGGTGGCGGGAGCGCAGGTCCTGCCGATCGACCCGGGCGGCATCCGGTCCGTCGCGGTGATCGGACCGAACGCCCGGGACGCCCGGTTCCTGGGTGGCGGCAGCGCGCTGGTGTTCCCGGAGAGCACGGTGTCCCCGCTGGCGGGGCTGGAGGCGGCGCTGGGCACGGAGGTCGACGTGACCTGGTGCTGGGGTGCCCGCTCCCACGACCGCGTCGCCCAGGGCGACCCGGACCTCCTGACGACGCCGGACGGCGAGCCCGGGCTCCTCGTCGAGTTCCGCGGGTACGACGACCGGTTGCTCGGCACCGATCGGCGGGAGGGCACGGCGTTCAACTGGAACAACGCGTTCGCCGGCGTCGACCCCGCAGAGCTGGGACGCATCCGGCTCCGCACGACCCTGACCGCCGACGTGGACGGCGACTACCGCATCGGCGCCTCGGGCGTCGGTCGCTACGAGCTGCAGCTGGACGGCTCCGCCGCGTTCGACGAGGTGCTGGTGCTGCCCGAGGGCGCCGACCCCGTGGAGAGCCTCATGCGCCCGCCGCAGGCATGGGCCGACCGGCGCCTCTCCGCGGGCCAGTCCGTCGACGTGGTCCTCACCCACACGGTCCGCGACCACCGCCCGGACGAGGACCTGATCGTCGCGATGCAGCTGAACGCCGAGGTGGGCCCCGGCGACGAGGAGGAGGCCCTGCGGCACGCCGTCGACGTGGCCGCCCGCAGCGACGTCGCGATCGTCGTCGTGGGCACCAGCGAGGAGGTGGAGAGCGAGGGGTTCGACCGCACCACCCTCGCCCTGCCCGGCCGCCAGGACGAGCTGGTGCGTCGCGTGGCGGCGGCGTGCCCCCGCACGGTGGTGGTCGTCAACGCCGGGTCGCCCGTCCTGATGCCGTGGACGCCGGAGGTGGCCGCCGTGCTGGTCGCGTGGTTCCCGGGCCAGGAGTTCGGCAACGCCCTCGGTGACGTCGTCCTCGGCCGGACCGAGCCCGGCGGTCGCCTGCCC
Organism: uncultured Nocardioides sp.; assembly: GCA_902805885.1. Lineage (GTDB taxonomy): Bacteria > Actinomycetota > Actinomycetes > Propionibacteriales > Nocardioidaceae > Nocardioides. Next base: position 9,361 of record CADCUM010000027.1, read on the forward strand.
ACCACCTGGCCGGTGGACGAGTCCGCCCCGCTCCCCACGACCACGCCCGTCGAGGGCGTGCTCACCTATGACGAGGGCCTGCACATCGGCTACCGCCGCTTCCTCCGCGACGGCGTGCAGCCGGCGTACTGGTTCGGGCACGGCCTCGGATACACGACCTGGGCGCTGGGCTCGCTCACGGCCGAGCCGACGTCCGGCGGTGTCCGCGCCCGGGTGGAGATCACGAACACCGGCCGACGCACGGGTCGCACGGTGGTGCAGGTCTACGTGTCTCGCAGCGACAGTGCGGTCGAGCGTCCGGTGCGCTGGCTGGGCGGCCACGCCCTCGTCACGGCCGAGCCCGGGTCCACCGCCCGGGTGGACATCGACCTGCCGGCACGCGCGTTCGAGCACTGGGACACCGCGGTCGGCACGTGGACGCTCGAGCCCGGCCCGTTCACCGTGGCGGCGGGGCCGTCCGCAGGTGAGCTGCACCTCGAGGCGGCGGTGGAGCCCGGCCCGTCCTGACCCGGAGCGACCCGGCACGCGCGGACCGGTCCCGCGGCACGCGGGGACGTGCGGAATGCCCCTCGGCCGCCGGGTGTTGTGACAGGTCGTGACCGAGCAGCAGGACTCCAGGCGCGTCTCCCTGGTCCTCGGCGTCCTGTTCGGCGTCGTCGGCATGGGCTCGTCGTCCGCGGCGATCGCCCTGCCGATGATCGCGACCGAGTTCGACGCGAGCGTCGGCGTGGCAGCCTGGACGATCAGTGGCTACGTCCTGTTCCTCGCCGTCACCACCGCCGTCTACGGACGGGTCTCCGACCTGGTCGGGGTCCGCTGGCCGATGCTCGTCGGGGTGACCCTGATGACGGTGGGCGCCCTGACCGCGGCGCTGGCCCCGACGTTCTCCGTGCTGCTCGTCGCCCGCCTGGTCCAGGGTGCGGGGGCCGCCGCCGTACCCACCCTGGGCGTGGCGGTGCTGAGCGCGAGGTACGACGGCGCGGTGCGTGGCCTGGCACTCGGCCGGCTCGCCGCCGTCGCGGCCTCGTTGAGCTGCCTGGGGCCCCTGGTCGGCGGGGTCGTCGAGCACGCCCTCGGCTGGCGTGCGGTGATGGCCCTCCCGGTCCTCGCCGTGCTGGTGGTCCCGTTCGTCTGGCACGCGCTGGTCGGCGAGGGGACGGGCGCGCGCCTCGACGTCCTGGGAGCGGTCCTGGTGGCCGTCACCTCCGGCGGGCTCGTGCTCCTCGTCCAGTCGCCCTCGACGGGACTCGTCGTCGCGACCGTCGGCGCCCTGCTCCTCCTCGTCGGCGCTCCGCTCGTCGCGCACCGGGTACGCCGGGAGCCACACGGGTTCCTGCCCCGGGCGGTCGTCTGCAACGGCCGCGTCGTGCGCTCCGCGCTCGCCGCCGCGTCGGTGCCGGCGTCGTGGTTCGCCCTCCTGATCGCCGTGCCGGCGGTGATGGTCGACGCCGGGTGGGCGGCCTGGCAGGTCGGGCTGCTGCTGGTGCCCAGCGCGGGGATCGCCCTGTTCGTCCCGCGGTGGGCCGGCCCCCTCCTCGAGCGTCGCGGCAGCGCGTGGACGCTGGCGCTGGCCGGCATCGTGGCGGCCGGCTCCCTCGTCCTCGGGGCGGCGGGCACGGCCACCGAGTGGCCGGCGCTCGTCGCCGCCGCCGTGGTGCTGACGACCGTGGCCTTCGGGCTCGGGCAGCCGGCGCTGATGGCGTCGGTCGGCGACGCGGTCAACCCGGAGGTGCGAGGAGTGGCCCTCGGTGTCGCCACCCTGCTCTTCCTGGTCGGCGGCAGCGTGGGGTCAGCGTTCATCGCCGGGCTGGGCGAGGTGATCGGCATCCCGGGCAGCCTGGCGGCGCTCGCGGTGCTACCGCTGGCGGCCCTCCTCGCCATCGCCCCGGACCTCCGCGGCCGGCCCGACGCACGCATGCGGCGACCTGACAGGCTGCGGGCATGAGCGACGACAGGACCATGCGCGAGCGGATGCTGGCCGGAGACCTCTACATCGCCGACGACCCCGAGATCGCGGCCGACCTCGACCGCGCCCAGCGGCTGTGCCACCGCATCAACGCGACGGACCCGACCGACCCGTCGATGCGTGACCTGTTCCGCGAGCTCCTGGGGTCGTACGGCGAGGGCTCGGAGATCAGGCCGCCCTTCCACTGCGACTACGGGCGCTACTTCTCCTTCGGCTCCCACTCGTTCGCCAACTTCGGGCTCGTCGTCCTGGACGTGGCGCCGGTCGTGGTCGGCGACGACTGCCAGCTGGGCCCGCGCGTGCAGCTGCTCACCGCCACCCATCCCCTCGAGCCGGGGCCGCGCCGCGACAAGTGGGAGTCGGCCGCGCCGATCACCCTCGGCGACAACGTGTGGCTGGGCGGCGGCGTCATCGTCTGCCCGGGCGTGACGATCGGCGACAACACGGTCGTCGGTGCCGGCTCGGTCGTCACCAAGGACCTCCCGGCGAACGTCGTCGCGGTGGGCTCGCCGGCCCGGGTGGTGCGCGAGCTGTAGCGCCGGCCCGACCCGTCCACCGGGTCGCGGCGCCGTAGCCTGGGCACATGAGCCCTCACCGCGCGGTCCGCCGTTGAGCGAGATCACGAGCGCGACGAACCCCCGGGTCAAGCGCCTGGTCGCCCTGCGTCGCAGACGGGTCCGCGACGCGGAGGGCCTGGTCCTCGTCGAGGGCTACGAGGAGCTCGACCTGGCCGTGACGGCCGGGGTGGCTCCGCTGGAGCTCTACCTCTGCAGGGAGCTCATGGCGGGCGACCCGCGCGACCTGGAGGCCCGCGCGTCGGCCGGCGCGCAGGTCCACCACCTCAGCCGGGCGGCGTTCGAGAAGGCGGCCTACCGCGACGGCCCGGACGGGTGGCTGGCCGTCGTCCCGCGGGTGGAGAGCCGGCTCGAGGACGTCCCCGACGAGGCAGCGCCGCTCCTCATCGTGTGCGAGGCCGTCGAGAAGCCGGGCAACCTCGGGGCGATCCTGCGCACCGCCGACGCCGCGGGTGCCACCGCCGTCATCTCGGTCGACCCGGTGACCGACTGGGGCAACCCCAACATCGTCCGAGCGAGCAAGGGCGCGGTCTTCGCCGTCCCGGTCGCCTCGGTGACCAGGGACGAGTTCCTGGGCTGGGCACGTGACCGTGGCGTGCTCCTCGTCGCCACCACGCCGGATGCGGACGGCCACGTCACGGACCTCGACCTCACCGGACCGGTCGCCATCGCGCTGGGCTCCGAGAAGCACGGGCTCTCCGCCGAGATGCTGGCTCGCGCCGACGTACGGGCGCGGCTGCCGATGTTCGGCCGGGTGGACTCGCTCAACGTCGGGGTGACGGCGGCCGTCGTCGCCTACGAGGCCGTCCGCCAGCGGATGCAGCGGGACGGCTCGCCGCCGAGGTGACGACCAGGCGCTCCCACCCGCGCGGGCGTGGGCGCCGTCAGGGACCACCGGGCAGGCTGGGTCCATGACCGAGCCGCCGAGCATCCCTGCCGATGACCTCCCCCCGGGCGCGGTACGCCGCGCGGGGTCGTGGGCGGTGGGCAACCGCGACGGCGAGCTCTTCGCCGTGTCCCGCCGCTGCCGCCACCAGCTCGCCGACCTCTCCGAGGGCAGCATCGACGCCGACGGCTGCCTGGTCTGCCCCTGGCACCAGTCGCGCTACGACGTCACCACCGGCGAGATGGTCGCCGGCCCGAAGGGGTTCCTCGGCTACCACGGACCCACGCCGGGCTACACCCAGTTCGTCAGGGGCTACAGCAAGGTGCTCAAACTGAGGGTCGCGCGCGTCGTACGGCGGGGCGCCGAGGTCGTCGTGGAGCGCCGCGGGAGGTGACGGCCGTCCTCAGCCCTTCACCGCGCCGGACAGGAAGCCCGCAGTCACCTGCCGCTGCATGGCGAGGAACAGCACGATCACCGGAAGGATCGTGATCAGCGTCCCGGCGGCCAGCGGACCGATGTCCACCGACCGTCCGCCCAGGAACAGGTAGAGGCCCGTGGTCAGCGGTCGGAGCTCCCCACCCGGGGCGTAGAGCAGGGGGACGATGAAGTTGTTCCAGTTCTGCAGGAACGTGTAGACCGCCAGCGCTCCGATCCCCGAGGTCGTCAGGGGGAGCATCACCCGCAGGAAGATCTGCCACTCCGAGGCGCCGTCCATGCGCGCCGCCTGCTCGAGCTCGTTGGGCAGGTCGGCGAAGAACGCCCGCATGAAGAAGGTCCCGAACGACACCCCGGTGCTGGCCAGCACGAGGTTGACGCCGACGAGGCTGTCGAGCAGTCCCATGCCGCGCAGCTGGAAGTAGAGCGGGATCATGTAGGTGAAGAACGGCACGAGCAGGCCGACGACCACGAGGTAGAACGCGACGCTGCGCCCGGGGAACGGCAGCCGCGCGAACGCGTACCCGCCCAAGGTGGAGAGCACGACGACGAGCAGGGTGCTGGGCACCGAGAGCAGGAAGCTGTTGAGCAGGTAGCTGTCGAACTCGCCGGTGGTCCACGCGGTCTCGATGTTCTCCGTGGAGAACGACGAGAACAGCCCGAACGGGTTGACCTTGACGTCCTGGGGCGTCTTGAGGGCGGTGGAGATCGTCAGGACGACCGGGAAGAGCATCAGCAGCGAGACCGCGCCCAGCAGCACGTGCTTCGTGGTCAGCCGGGTCCGGCCTCGCGCGTCGAGCCGCGACCACGGACGACCCACCTGGGTGCTCACGTGCCTGCTCCGTCCGCGAGTCGTTGCTGGAGCCGGTTCAGCCAGACCGCGAACGGGACCGCGAGCACGGTCATCAGCAGGGCCAGCGTCGTGCCGTAGCTGATCCGGTTGAGCTCGAAGGCGTTGCTGTAGGCGTAGGTGCCGAGCACCTCGCTCGCGCCCGCCGGCCCGCCGCCGGTCATCACGAACACGATGTCGAACACCCCGAACCCGCCGATCAGGGTGACCGTCGTGACCATGAGGAACACCGGCATGATCTGCGGCAGGATGATGTGGCGCAGCCGCTGCCACCAGTCGGCGCCGTCGAGCAGCGAGGCGTCGATGAGGTCGAGGTCGACGTTGCGCAGCGCGGACAGCAGGATCACGAAGATGAACCCCATGGTCGACCAGACCGCGGTGCCGAGCACGGCGTACAGGGCGGTGTCGGGGTTGCCCAGCCACCCGGTCGTGACCGCGTCGAGGCCGACCGCGTCGAGGACCTTGTTCAGCCAGCCGCGCGACGGCTCGTAGATCCAGCCCCAGACGATGCCGACCGCCACCTGCGGGAGGATCACGGGCAGGAAGATCGCCGTGCGGTAGAGGACGCCTCCCCGGCGGACGTTCCACACGAGCAGCGCCAGCCCCAGACCGAGGGCGATCGGGGCGGTGGTCCCGACGAGGATCCAGATCACGTTGTTCCGCAGCGCCTTGTAGACGTCGGGGTCCCCGAACATCTCCCGGAAGTTGGCCAGGCCGACGAACGGCGGGGCCGGGTTGATGCCGTTGAAGTCGACGAAGACGTAGTAGAGCGCGTTGCCCATCGGGAACAGCAGGAAGACCGCCACCAGCGCGAGCAGCGGCGCCACGAACACGATCCCCAGCCGTCGCTGTGCCTTCCGGGTCGGACCCGGCACCTGGTAGCCGTAGCTCGGGGCCTTGCTCCGTCCCCTGCTCCTTCCGCTGCCGCGCCGCCGCTCACGTCGAGGCTCCGGTGGCGGCACCGCGACCGGGGCCGCCGCCGAGGGTGCGCTCATTCCTCCGCCGCGGCGGCCATCCCGGCAGCGGCCTCCTCCGGGGTGTTCTGCCCGGTGAGGACGCCCTGGAAGCCGTCGTACATCGCCTCGTTGACCTGGTCGGTCACCATCACGTCGATGTTGTGGCCGAAGTCGCCGCTCTGGCCGAGCGTCGCCGTGTCCTCCAGCACCGTGGCGAACAGCGGCGAGACGTCGAGCCCCTCGGTGTCGATCGGGACCGGCGGGATGGTGTGCAGGTTCTCCACGGTCCACTCGGCGTGCTCGGTGGAGGCCAGGAAGTCGACGAACTCGACGGCGGCCTCGGTCTTGGTCGTGCCGGCGGAGACGAACGGGCCGGACCCGAGACCGCCCGTGAAGATCCCCTCGCCGTCCGGGCCGGGGAACGGGACGTAGCCGACCTCGAAGTCGACGTTGTCGTCGATCTCGCCGACCAGCCAGCTGCCGGTCGGGATCATCGCGGCCTCACCGGAGTAGAACATCGAGATCGAGGTGTCGTAGTCCACCGAGGTCGGCGACTCGGGCAGGAAGCCCTTCTCGTCGAACTCCTTCCACAGCCCGAACGCGTCCGCCACCTCGGGCGAGTCCCACGACGACTCGCCCTCGATGATCGCGTCCATCTCGTCGGAGCCGATGTCGCTGGCCAGCGCCATGGACAGCAGGTGGCCGCCCTCCCAGCCCTCCTTGTCGGCGACCGCCATCGGGATCGTTCCGGCCTTCTTGATCTCCTCCGAGGCGGCCACGAGGTCGTCGCGGCTGGTCGGCTCGTCCAGCCCCAGCTCGGAGAACAGGTCCTTGTTGTAGAAGACGCCGATGGTCTCCATCTCGCCCGGGACGCCGTACACCTTGCCGTCGAAGGTCACCCGCTCCTTGGCGAAGTCGTAGACCTCCCAGTCGTTCTCCTCGTACGCGTCGGTCAGGTCGTGCAGCAGGCCGGCCTCGGCGAGCGCGCCGCCGAAGCTCGGCCCGGAGCCCCAGCTGAAGACGTCGGGACCGTCCCCGGAGCGCAGCTGCGTCTGCAGGATCGTGCGCATCGTGTCGAACGGCAGCGTGCTGATCTCGACCTCGATGCCGGACTCCTCGGTGAAGGTCGCCACGTGCTCCTCGAGCGCCTTGAGCGCCTCGGCGTCCTCCTGCTCCTCGATGAGCCACTTGATCTTCTGCGGGTCGCCGCTCTCGCCGGACTCCGACGATCCCGTCGTGCCTGTGCACGCCGTCATCGTGAGGCAGGCCGCCGTCGCGGCGAGGAGCTTGAGGGTGGGCTGTCGCATCGCTGGTCTCCGCTCGCCGAGCCGCAGCAGCCGGATCCGGCCGCGTGGGACCCAGTGTCCGGAGCGGCGACGCGGCGCGTCAATGCCTCCGCCCTCGCGACGACCCTCCCGGGTGGGGCGCCAGGCCCGCCTGCGGGAGGCCGTGCCCCTCGCCCGACGCCGCGTCTGCCGCCCGCGACCACGGGGTACCTGGGCCAGCACGACCCTGAGACCGAGGAGGCGGCGTGCCGCACATCGAGCGAACCATCACCGTGCCGGGCGGCGACCTGGACAGCATCTGGGCCTACCTCGCGGACTTCACCACGACCGAGGAGTGGGACCCGCCGACGAGGAGCACGCGCCGCGTCCAGGGCGACGGCGGTGTCGGCACGACGTACCACAACGTCTCGACGTTCCTCGGCAAGGAGACCGAGGCCACCTACACCGTCGCGGCGCACGAGCCGCCGCGCCGCCTCGAGCTGGAGGGGGAGGCGTCGTCGATGCGTCTGCACGACACGATCACGGTCGAGCAGCAGGGCGCCGACGTGGTGGTGACCTACCGCGCCGAGTTCCACCCGCAGGGAGCCGCCAAGCTCGCGACTCCCCTGCTCCCGGCCGGGCTCAAGGTCCTGGGCGACTCGGCGGCCCAGCAGATGGAGGAGTGCCTGCGCCGGCGCTTCTCGCCGTCCTGAGCACAGGACCGGACGGCTAGGCCCCGCTGACGCTGCTTCCGCGCTCGACCTCGGTGCGTACGCCCCGCGCGCCGCTGTCGGTGAGCTGCGCCTCGCGAGCGGCGGCCGCCTCGAGCTCCTGACGCCGGGTGTCGTCGAGCTCGACGCGGCCGGCGTCGTACTCCCCCGGGTCGGAGACGAGGTCCGCGGCACCTCCGCGCAGCCGCGCCAGAGCCGTTCGAGCGAAGATCTGCTGCTCGGTGGTCGTGCGCTCGGACCGGTCGTTGCTGACGAAGGTGACGGCCCAGCGCATCAGGGCGGAGACGCGGTTCTTGAAGCCGGTGAGGTAGACGAGGTGGACCACGAGCCACATCAGCCAGGCCATCACGCCGGTGATGCGCAGCTTGCCCACCATCGCCACCGCACGGAACCGGCTGATGATCGCCATCGAGCCCTTGTCGAAGTACTTGAACGGCTCCTGCGGGGGCTTGCCCTCGAGGCGGTTGCGGATCTCCTTGGCGGCGTACTTGGCGCCCTGGATCGCCACCTGCGCGACGCCCGGCAGGTTGTCGAGGGCGATCATGTCGCCCACGACGAAGACCTCCGGGTGGCCCGGCAGGGTCAGGTCGGGGTTGACCGCGATCCGGCCCGCGCGGTCGAGCGGGGCCCCGGTCTGCTCCGAGAGCGTCCGGCCCAGCGGGCTGGCCTGGACCCCGGCTGCCCAGATCTTGGCCACCGAGCTGATCCGCTCGATGCGACCGTCCTTGAACTTGACCTCCAGCCCGCGCTCGTCGACGTCGGTGACCATCGCACCGAGCATGATCTCGACGCCGAGCTTCTCGAGCTCGGCATGGGTCTTGGCGCCGAGCCGCTCACCGAACGGCGGCAGCACCTGGCCCGCCGCGTCGATGAGGATGATCCGGCTCGAGCGGGTGTCGATGGCACGGAAGTCGCGGTTGAGGGTCCGGTGGGCGAGCTCCGCGATCTGCCCGGCCATCTCCACCCCGGTGGGGCCGGCGCCGACGACGACGAACGTCAGCAGGTGCTCGACGTCGTCGCCGCGCGTCGCCCCCAGCTCGGCCATCTCGAAGGCGCCGAAGATGCGACCTCGGAGCTCGAGGGCGTCGTCGATGCTCTTCATCCCGGGCGCGAACTCGGCGAAGTGGTCGTTGCCGAAGTAGGACTGGCCGGCCCCGGCGGCGACGAGCAGGGAGTCGTAGTGGGTCACCGTCTCCCGGCCGAGGACCTGCGAGGTCACGGTGCGCGCCTGGAGGTCGACGTCGGTGACCTCGCCGAGGATGACGCGGGCGTTGTCCTGGCCGGCGAGGATCTCGCGCGTGGGAGGGGCGATCTCGCCCTCGGAGAGGATGCCGGTCGCGACCTGGTAGAGCAGCGGCTGGAAGAGGTGGTGGGTCGTCTTGGCGATCACCGTCACGTCGACGTCGGCCCGCCGGAGCGCCTTGGTGCCGAACAAGCCGCCGAAGCCGGAGCCGATGACGACCACCTTGTGCCTGGTCGTTGCGGTCATGCCGTCTCCTTCTGGTGGTCGGGCTGTCCTGGTACCCATTCTCCCGCCGCTCCTCCGACACGCCCAAAGCCCGCAGGCGTCTGCTTCCTCACACCTCGCCCCCGGACCCGCAACTATGTACGGTGCTGTTGGTTTGACTCGACGTCGAGCGGGTAGAGATCACCCCCTGGACTGTCCTCGTCCCCCGAAAGAAGTCCGGAGTGCCGCTCAGCTCGCAACTGCCCCTCGACGCATCGCCGCGCTCCGCGGCCGACGCTCGTCGCTGGGTCAGCGGGGTGTGCGAGCGACTGGAGCGCCCCGACCTCGTGGAGTGCGCCGAGCTGGGCGTCTCCGAGCTGGTGGCCAACGCCGTCCTCCACGGCACCGAGCCCATCACGGTCCGGGTCCGGGGCACCGCCAGCCATCCGCGCATCGAGGTCCACGACGGCTCCATCGAGCCCCCGGTGCCGCCCAGCACCGGGGACTCCGACGATCCGGACGACCTGCTCACCACGTTCGGCCGCGGGCTGTCCATCGTGGCGCGGAGCGCACTCGCGTGGGGTGCCTCCATCGAGTCCGACGGCAAGGTGGTGTGGTTCGAGCCGGCGCCCCACCTGCGCGACGACGACCACGTCGAGTGGATCGTCGACCGCCTCACCGAGGCGGTCGCGGCGCCGACGCCCGTGGGCGCGGTCACCGTGCGGCTGCTCTGCGTGGACCTGGTGCTCTACAGCAGCCTGCACCTGCAGTACACCGAGCTCCGCCGTGAGCTCCGGCTGCTGTCGCTGGGTCACCAGTCCGACTACCCCCTGGCGGGCGACCTCACCGCCATGTTCCTCAGCTTCGAGCGGCAGTTCCCCGCCAGCTTCCGCGAACAGGTCGCCCGCGCCCTCGACGCCGGCGAGCGCACGGTGGACCTCGAGTTCGCGATGGTCCCGGAGGCCTCCTCCATCTTCCTGACGATGTCCGAGATGTTCGACCTGGCCGACGCCTTCTGCCGCGCGGAGCGCCTCCTGTCGGCCGCGCGGACGCCCGCGCAGCGCGAGTTCCACTCCTGGCTGCTCGACGAGGTCGTCCGCCAGCTCGCCGGCGAGCCGGCCCTGCCGTGGGCGGGGTCGGCGAGCACCGCCGACGTCGCAGCGACGCCTCCGTCCAGCGCCTCGAGCCAGGTCGGGTGACGCGACCCCCGCTCGCCGACCTGACGCTCGTGGCCGGCGGGTCCGCCCTGGGTGCCGTGTCCCGGTGGGGACTGAGCCTCGCCGAGCAGGGTGCCGCTCTCCCATGGGTCACCCTCACCGTCAACGTCGTCGGGGCGTTCCTGCTGGCCGCCCTCCCCCTGCTGCCCGTCGTACGACGGTCGCGCCGTCTGGCACTCGTGCTCGGTCCCGGGGTGCTCGCGGGGTTCACCACGGTCTCGGCCTGGGCCGGGCAGGTCACCGGGCTGGCCGCAGACGGGCGTGAGGCGGTCGCCGGGGCGGACCTCGTCGGCACCCTGGCCGGCGCCCTCGTCGCCGCGCACCTCGGGCGCCGGTGGGCGGCGTCGCGCGCGGAGCCGGGGGCTCACGGATGACGCCCCTCCTCGTGGCACTCGGCGCCGCGCTGGGAGGTGCCGTGCGCCACGCGCTCGCGACGGCGCTCGACGGCCGGTGGCCGGTGGGGACGCTGCTGGTGAACGCCGGCGGCTCGGGCCTGCTGGGGCTCACCAGCGCACTGGCTCTGGACGGGCGCGCCTGGGCGTTCGTCGCGACCGGCTTCTGCGGCGCCCTCACGACGTACTCCTCGTTCGCGGTGCAGGCCGTCGACCGGCCCCGGCGCCTCGCGACGGCGTACGTCGCCGCGACCGTCGCCGGGTCGCTGCTGCTGTGCGCCGGCGGGTGGTGGGCCGGCACCGCCGTCGCCTGAGCGGTCCCGTCCCCGGCCGGAGGAGAGGGCTGCGGCGCCGGGCCGGACTAGCCCCAGCCGAGCTCGTGGAGGCGGTCGTCGTCGAGGCCGAAGTGGTGGGCGACCTCGTGCACGACGGTGATCCGCACCTCCTCCTCCAGCTCCTCGGGCGTGTCGGCCATGTCGAGCAGCGGTCCCCGGAAGAGCAGGATGCGGTCGGGCAGCATCCCCGAGTGGTTGGCGGGGCGCTCCGTGAGGGCGACGCCGTCGTAGAGGCCGAGCAGGTCCGGGTCGTCCGGGGGCGCCTCGGGCTCGACCAGGACCACGACGTTGCGGACCAGCGCCGACAGCGCCTCCGGCAGCTCGTCGAGGGCGCGATCCACCAGCGCGTCGAACGCGGCTGGGTCGAGGTCCACGGGCACGGCCTCAGCCTAGGCGTGCCCCTCGACGACGGGCCGCGGGTGCTCGTCCGTTGCCGCGACCCGCCCGTGCGGTCGATTGTCCAGACCACTGAAATCGTCGGTTCGTGCGGACTCTCCACAAATGCACGAAGGACCGCTCACGAGGAGCGGTCCTGGTCGTGGCGACCCCGACGGGACTCGAACCCGCGGCCTCCGCCGTGACAGGGCGGCGCGCTAACCAACTGCGCTACGGGGCCAGGTTTGTGCTGCTCCTTGCGGAGCGGGGGGAACTCTAACCCATGGTTCCGGGCGGCTCCCAATCGCCACCCGTGAACCGCTTCAGGTCGCACCCCCAACCGGATTCGAACCGGCGCTACCGCCGTGAAAGGGCGGGGTCCTGGGCCGCTAGACGATGGGGGCCCGCCGCCGTCGGAACCAGCCCGCGGAGGCGTCGTACAGCATAGGGCGCGGCGCGTTCCGCCGCTCGACCTGACCGCGTCCCACGCAGGATCAGGCGCAATTGAGGCGGGGATCGGGCTCCCACCGGACGTCGGCGGAGCATCCTGTCCGGAAAAAGCACGCGTCGTGCACCATGGCCCGATAGCCTCAGGGGCGTGAGCTCAGACAGTGCGGCGACGTCACTCCGCTTCCTCGTGGTGGATGACAACGAGGACATCCGTGACCTCCTGGTCCGCATGGTCGAGCGCCTCGGTCACACGGCTCAGCCGGCCTCCGACGGCGTCGAGGCCGTCGAGTCCCTGGCGGTCGAGCGGTACGACTTCATGCTGCTCGACCTGACCATGCCGCGCATGAGCGGCGAGGACGTCGTCCGCTGGCTCGGCGACCACCCCGACCGGGCCGAGGGCCTGCGTGTGGTCGTGGTCAGCGCGTGGGCAGGGGACCACCGCGCCAACCTCCAGGAGCTCGGGGTGCACGCAGTGCTGCCAAAACCCCTGCGGGCTCATCAACTACGTGATCTGATTGGTGAGACGCCTTCCGACACGCGTTCGTGACAAGCCCCACGAACCACGGTTGCGGCGCTGCTCGGGAGTCGTCGCACGACCGTGCCGGAGCCCTGTCCGGCACGGCAACCGACAGGAAGGCAACACCCATGAGGAACCTGATCCAGAAGCGTCGCGCCGCGAAGCGCGTCATGGCCCAGATGCCCTACATGTGGCGCCCCGCGCCGCCGCGCTGAACGGTTCCAGACCCGGACCCAGGTGTCCGGTGACGCACGTCGAGAGCGCCGAGGTGGCCGGTGGTCGCCTCGGCGCTGTCCTCTCAGCGTCCCGGACACCCGGTCCGGTGTTCCTCGCACCCGACGGCCCCTGGTTGGCGACGACGCTGGACCAGGCTCGCCGGGTGCTTGCCGACCCCGCGACCTTCGACTTCCCCGGAAACGTGAGCCGGGGCAGCGATCTCTCGGGCAGCATCGCCGACACGAGGTCCGGTCATCACGTCTATGCCGCTCTCCGGCCCGAGGACGTGGCGCGGGGCATGGCGGTCTTCGTCGCCGAGTGGGACCTGGCAGTGGCCGACGCCGCGGGGGACCGACTCTCCGCGTCGGGCGCGACGGTGGACCTCATGGACCTGCTGCGCCGGCCGGTCGCCCGCTCCACGTGTGCCGCCGTGCTCCCGGACGCCGCGCGGGACGACCGGACGACGATCGCCGACCAGGTCCTGGCGTGGATCGATGCCCTCGCCCCCGTGATCAGCGCTCCTCGACCCCCGCACCGCTGGAGCAGGGCGCGCCGTCGCGAGCTCCGTGCACGCATCGCGCTCGAGCAGTCGATCGAGACGAGCGGGTGCGTCGACGAGACCTCGCGCGTGCTGGCCACGATGCTCGCGGCGGGTGTCCAGGTGCCGATCGCGGCCGGGGCGTGGCTGCTGGTGCGACTCGCCGCACACCCCGGCGTGGACGTCGATCCCGATCACGCCGTGTGGGAGACGCTGCGCCTGAGCCCCCCCACCTGGATCACCGCGCGACTCGCCGTGCGCGACGTCCGCCTCGGAGAGGCTGAGGTGCCAGGGGGATCCCTGGTGTTCGTCAGTCCCCTGCTGCTGGGACGGCTCACGGAGCTCGTGCCGGGGACCGACGAGGGCCTCCGGGCGTTCGACCCCACTCGCTGGGCAACGGGAGAGATGCGTCCTGGGGCATGGCTCCCCTTCGGCGCGGGTCCCCATGCCTGCCCCGGCCGCACGCTCGGGTTCGCCATGCTCCGACACCTCGCCGCGTGGTCCGGCGATCACGACATCGTGCTCGCGGCTCCAGTGCGCCACGACCAGGGTCGAGGCATCGCCCCCGATCCGGCCCTGGTCACCATCCGGAGCGAAGAGGGCGCGCGATGACCCACCCCGCCCTGCAGCTCGTCCCGACAGACGCCCCGACCTCGGGCGCCGCTGCCGCGCTCGCCGTCCGGGTCCTCTCGGAGGAGCTGCCACTCGACGACGCCATCGAGTGCATCGCAGCCCACTTCATCGCACTGGCGCGCGTCGACGTGGTCGTCGTGTCACGGACCTCCCTCCCGCCGGACGACCCGAGCGAGTGGGTCCACCTCGGCCAGCGGGCGTGGCTGCGTGAGTGGCTCGATCCGAGGACGGCCTTTTCGTTCCTCCCGCCCCCCGGGGCGGGCCCCGAGGCGGCCCTGACGATGCCGTGGATGTCCCAGTTCGCTCGCCGGGACGTCGTCGTCCTGGTCGACGACGAGCTCCTCCCCCAGGAGGCAGCCGAGGATCGTCGCGAGCTCGCGGAGATCGGGGTGCGCAGCCTCGTCGCGTGCACCACTCGGTCGTCGAGCCAGATGTTCGGCAGCTTCTCACTGGTGTCCACCCGCCCCGGCGCCTGGCCCGAGGAGCACGTCGCCGACCTGCGACTGCTGAACGCAGCGATGAGCTCGCGGCTGACCCGGGAGCAAGCGCTACGCTCGCTCGTCGACTCCGTGGCCGCAAGTGCCCGCACGCGTCAGGTCAACGAGCAGCTGCTGGCCTCGGTCGGGCACGAGCTCCGTACGCCGCTGTCCTCGATCCTGGGTCACACCGAGATGCTCATGGACGAGGCCGGCCGAACACCCGACCACCCGCTGGCGGCCGCGGTCCAGCGGGACGGCGACGTCATCGTGGGCGCCTGCGAGCAGCTGCTCGCACTGGTCGACGAGGTGCTCGACGCCGGGCGGACGGTCCAGGCTGACGACGGCCGTCAGCTCGTCGACGTGCCCGCGGCCGTCGATGACGTGGTGCACTGGCACCGGACGGCTGCTCGGGCCGCTCACGTCACCATCACGAGCGCTGTCGAACCGGGCCTGGCGGTCTGGGCCCACTCCTCCGGACTGCGTCAGATCCTGTCGACCCTCGTCGGGAACGCCGTGGCGCACAACCGCCCCGGCGGCTCGGTGGCGATCTCGGCGCGGCAGCTGGCGGGAGAGGTCGGGGACCGCCGGCTGCGCGTCGTCGTGCGCGACGACGGGCCCGGCCTGGACCGCGCCCAGCTCGCTGAGGTGTTCAAGCCCTACGGACGCCTCGAGGGGAGCGGGCTCGACGGGAAGGGACTGGGCATCTCGCTGTCCCGGTCGCTCGCCGAGCGCGACAGCGGCACCATCGGCGCCGAGTCGACCCCGGGCGACGGGTCGGTGTTCTGGGTCGAGCTGCCGCTCGCCCGGACCGATTCAGCGGAGCCGCCGGCGCTGCGGTAATCTACGTCCCGCTTGGGCAGGTAGCTCAGTTGGTACGAGCGATCGCCTGAAAAGTGATAGGTCGGCGGTTCGATCCCGCCCCTGCCCACCGCAGCACCGAAGGGCCTCGACCACGTCCCGGTCGGGGCCCTTCGGTGCGTGATCGCGTCGACTGGGCCAGACTGGACCGGACCGCAGCGGCGACGACCAATCCGACGCGGACGTGACGCCGAACACTGCAGAACGCCGGATCCTCCCCGGAAAGGGCTCCCACCCCATGCGCAGAACCGCGACCGTGCTCGGCATCGGCCTCGTCCTGGCCGTCTCCGGCGGCATCGGCGTCGCCACGACGTCCGACGACGCGGAGCCGCGTCCGGCTGCTGCCGTCACCCGGGTCGTCCCGGACTCCGGGCAGGACCTCGCCGCGACGATCACCTCGCTGCAGGACACGCTGCGACGGGTGCCCGACGACCACGTGTCCTGGGCGAACCTCGCTCTGGCGTACGTCGAGCAGGCGCGGGTCACGGGCCTGGCGTCCTACTACGAGAAGGCCGACGAGGCCGTAGCGCGGTCGTTCGAGGTCGAGCCGGACGAGAACTTCACGGCCCTCGCCGCTCGTGGCGCCATCGAGTCGGCCCGCCACGACTTCGCCGCGGCGCTCGCCAGCGCCGAGGAGGCGCTCGAGGTCAACCCGCGCGATCTCGCCGCCCTTGCCGTCCAGGTCGACGCCCTCACCGAGCTCGGCAGGTACGACGAGCAGCTGCAGGCCCTGGAGGTCGCCGACCGGCGCCAGCCCGGCACGGCGATCGCGGCCCGCTACTCCTACGCGTTCGAGCTCCGGGGCGACCTCGACCGCGCCGGCGACGTCCTCCGCGACGCCGCGGACAGCGGCAGCCGGGCCGACAAGGCCCACCTGCTGACGCTGCGGGCCGACGTCCTGCGCCGGCAGGGTCGCCTCGACGAGGCCGAGGGCGACCTCGACACGGCACAGGCCGCCGTACCGGGCCACCTGCCCGCGATGGTGTCCAGGGCGCGCCTCCTCACGGCGCAGGGGGACCTCGAGGGCGCGGTGGAGGCCTGGGAGGACGTCGTCGCCCAGCAGCCCCTCCCCGAGTACCTCACCGAGCTCGGCGAGCTCCTCGAGCACCTGGGCCGCAGCGACGAGGCGGACGCCCAGTACGCCGTCGTCCGCACCACGATCGAGCTGCTCGACGCGAGCGGGGTCGGCACCGACCTCGAGACCGCCCTCTTCGAGGCCGACCACGGGTCCCCGGAGCGCGCGCTGAGCCAGGCCCGCGCCGAGTGGGCACGCCGTACGAGCGTCCACGTGGCCGACGCCCACGCCTGGGCGCTGCACCGCGCCGGCCGGCACGCGGACGCGCTGCCGATCGCCCGCCAGGCGACCCGGCTCGGGACGCCGGAGGCCAGGTTCTGGATCCACCGCGGCACCATCGAGGCCGCCCTCGGGATGACCGACGCCGCGCGCACCCACCTCCGACGCGGGCTCGCCACCGACCCGGGTCTGTCGCCCTGGCAGGTCGACGAGGCCCGGGCGACCCTCGCGACCCTCCAGGACGGCGAACGATGAGAGCCCTCGCGCGCCTGCTGCTGGCGCTCGGCGCCATCGCTGCGTGCCTGTTCGTCACCGCCGGCCCTGCCGCGGCCCACCCGCTCGGCAACTTCACCGTGAACCGCTACACCGGGCTCCTCGTGTCGCCCGACCGCATCACGGTCGACCACGTCATCGACCTCGCGGAGATCCCGACCGCCCAGCTGGGCGACGCGATCGACGACCTCCCGGCACTCGCTCAGGACCAGTGCACGACGGCCGGGCGTGGCCTCGAGCTGACGGCCTCCGGAGACGCCGTACCGCTCGAGCTGACGACGTCGTCCGCCACCACGGAGAGCGGCGAGGGCGGGCTGCCGATCACGAGGATCACCTGCGCGTACGTCGCCGAGGCCGAGATCGACGCCGGCGAGGTGACCTTCGAGGACCGCACCGCCCCAGGCTCGGTGGGCTGGCGCGAGGTCACGGCCGTCGGCGACGAGATGACGCTCACCAGCACGGACGTACCGGCTGAGAGCACCAGCGACCGGCTCACGTCCTATCCCGAGGACCTGCTGCAGTCCCCGCTCGACGTCACGGCCGCCACCCTGGTCGTCGCCACGGGTGGTCCGGCCGGTGTCCTCCCCGGGGAGGGCGACGCCGGCCCCGCCACCGCCGACGGCGGCTGGCTGTCCGCGCGCGCCACGTCCCTCCTCGGCGACGGCGGCTGGATCGCCGGCGGGCTCGCCCTGCTGGCCGCGGCGGCGCTCGGCGCCACGCACGCCCTGTCGCCGGGCCACGGCAAGACCGTGATGGCGTTCTACCTCTCCCAGCGCGGCGACTCCTCCGTGCGCTCCGCGCTGGCCGTCGGCAGCGCCGTGACCGCTGCCCACACCGGGTCCGTGCTGCTGCTCGGGCTGCTCGTGTCGCTGAGCAGCGCGTTCGTGCCCGCCCGCATCTACCCCTGGCTCACGCTGGCGACCGGGCTGCTCATCCTCGGCCTCGGCCTCTACCTGCTCGCCCGCCTGCGCTCGGGCGACGGCCACGGCCACGGCCACGGCCACGGTCATGGGCACGGCCACGGTCATGGGCACGGCCACGGGCACGGACACGACGCCCCGCAGGAGCAGTCCTCGTCCCCGTCCTCGTCCCCGTCCTCGTCACAGCCCCCGTCCTCGTCACAGCCTGCGCTGCACCCCCACGGCGCCGGCGGCTCCGTCGCGGTGCAGACCGAGAGCGCGCCCGACCCGGCCCCGGCCGAGCAGGCACCGGGCCGGTGGGGTGTGTGGGTGATGGGCCTCGTGGGCGGCCTCGTGCCGAGCCCCTCCGCACTGCTCCTGCTCCTCGCGGCCGTCGCCCTCGGGCGGGCGTGGTTCGGCATGGTGCTGGTGCTCGCCTTCGGCATCGGGATGGCGGTGTCGCTCGCCGTCGTCGGCCTGCTGGCGCGCGACCTGGTCCTCCGGGCAGAGCGGTTCGCGCAGGCCCGGGGCTACCTCGGCGGGCACGTCCGCAACGTCCTGCGGTACGGCGCCGCGATCGGCATCTGCGTGGTCGGCATCGGCGTGGTCGTGCGGACCGTCCTCCAGCTCTGAGCCTCGCGCCCGGCCGGTCGGGTGGGCCGCGTCACATTTTTTCCTCCGGACCCCAATCCGAACGACCGCTGGTGCCGAAGCCTGGTTGTTGCACATCGTGTGCAACAAGGATCGGAGGTCACCGATGCACGTTCCCGACGGCTTCCTCGACGCCCCCACCTCGATCGCCACGGCTGCAGCGGCCGCCACGGCGATCGGGCTCGCCCTGCGCGGGGCGCGTCGAGAGCTCGACGAGAGGGTCGCGCCCCTGGCTGGGCTGGTCGCGACCTTCGTCTTCGCCACGCAGATGATCAACTTCCCCGTGGCGGGGGGCACCAGCGGGCACCTCATGGGGGGTGCCCTCGCTGCCGTGCTCGTCGGGCCGTACACCGGGATCCTCTGCCTCACCGTCGTCCTCGGCGTGCAGGCGATGCTGTTCGCCGACGGGGGCATCACGGCTCTCGGCACCAACGTGGTCCTGATGGGCGTCGTCACGGTGGTCGTCGGGTACGCCGTCGCCCGCGCCGTACAGCTGGTCCTGCCGCGGCGGCTCCCGATGGTCGCGGTGGCCGCGGCCCTCGGGGCGATCGCCTCGGTGCTCGCCAGCGCGGCGGTCTTCGTGGGGCTCTACAGCGCCGGCGGCGCCGTACCGATCCCGCTCGACACCCTGCTGACGGCGATGCTCGGGGTGCACACGCTCATCGGGGTCGGCGAGGCCGTCATCACCTTCCTGGTCGTGGCGAGCATCGTGTCGGTGCGGCCGGACCTCGTCCACCTCGCCCGACCCGTCCTGGTGACGCGTGAGCTCGAGACCCGGCTGGTGGCGGCATGAGCGCCCGGTCCACGCGC
Organism: uncultured Nocardioides sp.; assembly: GCA_902805885.1. Lineage (GTDB taxonomy): Bacteria > Actinomycetota > Actinomycetes > Propionibacteriales > Nocardioidaceae > Nocardioides. Next base: position 28,409 of record CADCUM010000027.1, read on the forward strand.
GCCGTGTCCACGCCCGCCGTGTCCACCCGCACCGTGTCCACCCGCACCGTGTCCACCCGCACCGTTCTCGTCGTGGGGCTCCTCGTCGCCCTGGTGGTCGCCGGCGTCCTCAGCAGCTACGCCTCGGGCAGCCCGGACGGGCTCAACCGGGTCGCCCTCGACCTCGGCTTCGCGGACGCGGAGAGGGCGTCCGCCGCCGGGGACGGTCCGCTCGCGGGCTACGAGGTCGCCGGGGCGGACCCGCGGTGGTCCGGCGGGCTCGCCGGCGTGCTGGGATGCCTGATGGTGCTCGCGTGCTCGTCGCTGTTCCACCTGCTGCGCCGCTCGCCGCGAGCCGTCGCGACGCAGGGCGACTGACGTGGGCGCACCGCACGGGCACCGCCTCCACTTCCACGGCCACTCCCCTCTCCACCGGGCTCCGGCGCACCTCAAGGTCGCCGGGCTGGTCGCGTTCATGCTGGTCGTGGTGGCCACGCCCGTGCCGTGGGTGCCCGCCTTCGTCGGCTACGCCGGCGTGCTCGCCGTCCTCGTCGCGCTCTCCGGCGTGCCGGTGCCCTACCTCGCGCGTCGGATGGTCATCGAGACACCGGTGCTGGTGTTCGCGGCACTGCTGCCGTTCATCGCGGTCGGTCCCCGGACCGAGGTGCTCGGGCTGTCGCTCAGCGAGGCGGGCCTCGTCGCCGCCGGGGGCCTGGTGATGAAGGCGACGCTCGGCGTCGTGGCCAGCCTGCTGCTCGCCGCCACCACCGACCCGCGCGACCTCCTCGCCGGGCTCGAGCGCCTGCGCGTGCCGGCTCAGCTGGTCCAGATCATGGGCTTCATGATCCGCTACCTCGACGTCGTCACCGACGAGCTGCGACGGATGAGGACCGCGATGGAGTCCCGCGGCTTCACGGCGCGCGACCCCCGCCACTGGCCGGTGATCGGCCGCTCCGCCGGCGCGCTGTTCATCCGCTCCTTCGAGCGCGGCGAGCGCGTGCACCTGGCGATGATCAGCCGCGGGTACGACGGTAGCGTGCGCCGATGACCACGCCCGTGCTCGAGCTGCAGTCGGTGGCCTACGCCTACCCCGACGGCCACCAGGCCCTCTTCGGCGTCGACCTCCACGTCCACCGCGGCGAGCGCGTCGCCGTCCTGGGCCCCAACGGGGCCGGCAAGACGACGCTGGTGCTGCACCTCAACGGCATCCTGCTGCCCGGCCGCGGCACCGTGACGGTGTCGGGGCTGCCGGTCGTCAAGGAGAACCTCCAGGAGATCCGTCGCCGGGTCGGCATCGTCTTCCAGGACCCCGACGACCAGCTGTTCATGGGCAGCGTCCGCGACGACGTGGCGTTCGGCCCGCGCAACCTCGGGCTCCGCGGCGCTGAGCTCGACCGGCGGGTCATGGCCGCGCTCGACATGGTCGGGATGGCCGACTACGTCGACCGCCCCCCGCACCACCTCTCCTTCGGCCAGCGGCGTCGCGTCGCGGTGGCGACGGTGCTGGTGATGGAGCCCGAGGTCATCGTGCTCGACGAACCGAGCTCGAACCTCGACCCTGCGTCGCGCCGCGAGCTCGCCGACATCCTCACCGGGCTGGACGTCACGCTGATGATGGTCACCCACGACCTCCCCTACGCCCTGCAGCTGTGCCCGCGGGCGGTCGTGCTCTCCGGCGGCGTCGTCGCCGCCCAGGGCCGCACGATCGACGTCCTCACCGACGACGCCCTGATGAAGTCCCACCGCCTCGAGCTCCCCTACGGGTTCGACCCCCACACCTGCTGAGCGGGCTGCCAGGATCGACGGGTGCTCCCCCCGTCGCTGACCGCCCGCTTCGAGGTCGTCCAGCGCCTGCGGCCGGTCGAGCTCGTGGCGCCGGACGGGGCGGTGCGGCTGGCCGACGCGGGTCTGCACCCGCTGCCGGTGGCGGCGCCGTACGTCGGCCTGGTCGGCCCGGCGTCCGGTGGCGCGTGCCTCGCCCTCCACCTGGGCGACGCCCGGCTGGGGATGCGGCTGACGGGCGGGTCCGTGCGCCTCGAGGTCGGGACGCGTCGCGGGACGACGGAGCACCGCAGCCGACGGCACCACCGCAGCGCCGGCGCCACGGAGGTGGCGCTGACCCTCACGGGGCCGCACCTCACCGGGTGGTGCCGCGAGGGCGGCGCCTGGGTCGCCCGGGCTCGCCGCGACCTGCGGGACGAGGTCCACGTCCACGACGAGGCGGCGCTCGCCGGACTGCGGGCCGAGACGTCCGGACCGGCGACCGCCGGGGGCTTCGGGCAGCTGGGGCTGCGCGACGTCCGCCTCGTGACGGACGAGGCCGGGACGCCGCTGCGCTCTGAGGGCGCACTGTGGCTCACGGCCACGGCGGCGGGGCCGGGCGGCTTCGACAGCGGGCACACCGGCGTCTGGCGGCTCGACCCGAGCACCTTCGAGCTCGAGCGCACCGGCGCCCTGTTCTTCCGGCGCCCGGACCGGAGCGGGGCCTACGGCGACCACGCCACCCACGTCCTGCGACGTGACGCCGGCTGGTTCGTCACCACCTCGACCTGGGGCGACTTCGAGGAGCCGCCGTCGCGCACAGCCCGGCGCGCCCCGTCCACCCTGCGGGTGACCCTGGCGGAGACTCGCGGCGACCTGCTCCGCGGCACGCACGTCCTGGACACCCGCGAGCTGCCCCTCCCGCCCACCGGGACACCCACGATCGCGGCGTGGGACCCGCACGTCGTACGGCGCGACGGGGAGTGGTGGGTGGGGTACGTCGCCGCGACGCGGTTCTTCCGCTTCCACCCGGCCGTGGCACGGGGCCGGTCCCTGGACGCGTTGACGCTCGCGGGCGCCGACGTGGACCGGACGGCCACCGAGGGCACGACGCTCCTCGACGTCGACGGGGAGCTGCTCGTCCTGGCCAGCGACGGCCGGGACGGCCCTCGGGGCCACCGCGCGGCGTTCCCGGTGCTCGGTCTCGACGCCCCCGGCGGCGGGAGACTCACGCAGCGCGGCGCCCTGGCGGCGCCGTACCCGACCAACATCCCGTGGCCGACGCTCGCCCGCGTCGGGGACGGCTGGCTGATGGTCACGTTCGACGGCCGCCGGTCGGGCGGCGAGCTGCTGGGGTACGGCACCCATGGTGACCTCGTCCTGATGAGGTCGGTCTGACCGCTCCGGTCTACGCTTGGCTGTGACGGTGGTCACCCACCCCTGTGACCGCTCACCACGAGCCGCACACCCGCGGCCGGACCACACGGAAAAGGACACGCACCCATGTCTGGAGCACCCTCGGCGACCCACCCCGCGTCGGCGGGAGTCGACGTCTTCGAGCTCGGGGACGAGCACGAGCAGGTCGTCTTCTGCAACGACCGCGCGACCGGCCTCAGGGCCATCGTCGCCATCCACTCCACGGCCCTCGGCCCGGCCCTCGGCGGCACCCGGTTCTACCCCTACGCGAGCACCGACGACGCCGTCGCCGACGTCCTCAACCTCTCGCGCGGCATGTCCTACAAGAACGCGCTGGCCGGGCTCGACCTGGGCGGCGGCAAGGCCGTCATCATCGGCGACCCGAGGGCGATCAAGACCGAGGCGCTGCTCCGGGCGTTCGGCCGCTTCGTGCAGTCGCTGAACGGGCGCTACTTCACCGCCTGCGACGTCGGCACCTACTCCGAGGACATGGACCACATCGCCCGCGAGTGCGACTTCGTCACGGCCCGCACCGTCGCGCGCGGCGGCGCCGGCGACAGCTCGGTGCTGACGGCGTACGGCGTGTTCCAGGGCATGCGGGCCGCCGCCGAGCAGGTCTGGGGCGAGCCGACCCTCGCCGGCCGCACGGTCGGGGTCGCCGGCGTCGGGAAGGTCGGGCGTCACCTCGTCCGCCACCTCCTCGAGGACGGCGGGAGCGTGGTCGTGACCGACGTCCACCAGCCAGCCGTCGACCGCATCCGCGACGAGCACCCGCAGGTCCGTGCGGTGGAGTCCACCGATGCGCTCGTCGCGAGCGAGCTGGACGTCTACGCCCCCTGCGCCCTCGGCGGGGCGCTCAGCGACCAGGTCGTCGACACGCTGTCGGCCAAGATCGTGTGCGGCGGCGCCAACAACCAGCTCGCCCACCCCGGCGTGGAGAAGCGGCTCGAGGAGCGCGGCATCCTCTACGCGCCCGACTACTGCGTGAACTCCGGCGGCGTCATCCAGGTCGCCGACGAGCTCGAGGGCTTCTCGTTCGAGCGCGCCGAGCAGCGGGCGACGGGCATCTTCGACACGACCCGCCGCGTCTTCGAGCTGGCCAAGTCGGAGTCCGTGCCCCCCGCCGTGGCGGCCGACCGGCTCGCCGAGCGGCGCATGCGGGAGGTCGGCCGCCTCCGCGGCCTCTACCTCCGCTGACCGGGCACTCCGTCGCTAATCGACCTGCTGACCGGGCGCTTCGTCCCCGATGAAGTGCCCGGTCGGCGCACTTCAAGCGCGACGAAGTGCCGGGTCAGGCGGAGAGCCTGCCGGGGGACCGCCGGGAGCGGTCAGTCGTCAGTCGCGACGTCGGGGGTAGTCGGACCACTCGTCGTGGTCGTCCACCGGCTCGACAGCGGGCTCACTGACCCGTGTCTCGTCACCGTGCAGCTCCTTCGCCAACGCCCCGAAGTCCGTCTCGTGAGTCCGGTACTTCAGGTCGCGTGCGACCTTGGTCTGCTTCGCCTTAGCTCGGCCGCGCCCCATAGGGTCGACCCCCTCGCACACTTGGCCGGGGCTCGGGGCGCCTCCATGCGTTGATCGGCGTGGAAGTGGCACCGCTGCGCCCGGTCTGATCGGTCACATATCGTGGGTACAACGCTACCCGGTCGACGGGTGTTCCCGCACACCAGACCCGGCAATTCGCGTCCGCCCTCAGCGAATTCCCGTCACCAGCCGGGGTGCTGGCCCGTCATCAGCACCCGACCGCCCTGCTGGTCGTCCTTCCGGACCTCGCCGGCCACCCACGCACGCACGCCGTACGCCGCCAGCGCGCCGATCGCGGCATCGACGTCGTCCGGGTGGGTGAGCGCCACCATGCCGACGCCGCAGTTGAGCGTCGCCTCCAGGTCGGCCTGCGAGACGCGCCCCACCTGGCGGACCATGTCGAAGACCACCTGCGGGGTCCAGGTCGCGCGGTCGATGGTCACCGACAGCTCCTCGGGCAGCACCCGCTCGAGGTTGGCGGCGAGCCCGCCGCCGGTGACGTGGGACATCGCGTGGGTGCGGGTGCGCTCGGCGAGGTCGAGGCACGCCTTGGCGTAGATCCGCGTCGGCTCGAGCAGCTCCTCCCCCAGCGTCCGACCGAGCTCGGGCACGTCGCGGTCGAGGGACCAGCCCGCGCCACCCTGGTCCGGCGGCGCGAGGAGGACGTGGCGGACGAGGGAGTAGCCGTTGGAGTGCAGGCCGCTGGCCTCCATGGCGACGACCACGTCGCCGGGACGGACGCGGCCCGGGCCCAGGAGCCGGCTGGCGTCCACGACACCCGTCGTGGCACCAGCCACGTCGTACTCGTCCGGGCCGAGCAGGCCGGGGTGCTCGGCGGTCTCCCCGCCGATCAGCGCGGCGCCGGCGACCACGCAGGCCTCCGCGATGCCCTTGACGATGGCTGCGATCCGCTCGGGGACGACCCGGCCGCACGCGATGTAGTCGGTCATGAACAGGGGCTCGGCGCCGCAGACGACGAGGTCGTCCACGACCATGCCGACGAGGTCGAACCCGATGGTGTCGTGGACGTCCATGGCCTGCGCGATCGCGACCTTGGTCCCGACGCCGTCGGTCGAGGTGGCCAGCAGCGGACGCTCGTACTTCAGCAGCGCCGAGGCGTCGAAGAGCCCCGCGAACCCGCCGAGCCCGCCGATCACCTCAGGACGACGAGCCTTCTCGACCCACCCCTTCATGAGGTCGATGGCCCGGTCGGCGGCCTCGATGGACACACCGGCCTGGGCGTAGGCGCCCTGCTCGATCGGGTGCTGCTCGATCGGATCCTGGTCGGTCGGATGCTGGCTCATGCGCACTCCCTCACGGGTTGTTGAGGACCGGGAGCGCTGCCGCGACCGGCACCGCCTCCAACAGCCCCTTGCCGAGGCGTTCGGGCTCGGGCAGGGCGATCGGGTACTCGCCGTCGAAGCAGGCGCGGCAGAGGTCGTCCTTGGGCACGGTGGTCGCCTCGACGAGGTCGTCGAGCTCGATGTAGGCCAGGGAGTCCGCGTCGATCGAGCGACGGATCTCGTCGGTGGAGGTGCCGTTGGCGATCAGCTCGGCGCGGCTGGCGAAGTCGATGCCGTAGAAGCAGGGCCACTTCACCGGCGGGCTGGAGATCCGCACGTGCACCTCGCGGGCGCCGGCCTCCCGCAGCATCCGCACCAGGGCGCGCTGGGTGTTGCCGCGCACGATCGAGTCGTCGACGACGACCAGCCGCTTGCCCTCGATGACGTCACGGAGCGGGTTGAGCTTGAGCCGGATGCCGAGCTGGCGGATCGTCTGGCTGGGCTGGATGAAGGTGCGGCCGACGTAGGAGTTCTTGACCAGGCCCACGCCGTAGGGGATGCCGGACTCCTCGGCGTACCCGATCGCGCTGGGGGTGCCGGACTCCGGGACCGGGATCACGAGGTCGGCCTCGGTGGGGTACGCCCTCGCGAGCCGCCGCCCGATCTCGACGCGCACGCTGTGGACCCGCTGGTCGGAGATGCGGGTGTCGGGGCGCGCGAGGTAGACGAACTCGAAGAGGCAGCCCTTGGGGGCGGCCTCGGCGAACCGCGCCGAGCGCAGGCCGTCCTCGTCGACGGCGACCATCTCGCCGGGCTCGATCTCGCGGACGAACGACGCCCCGACGATGTCCAGCGCGGCCGTCTCGGAGGCGATGACCCAGCCGCGCTCGAGGCGTCCCAGGACGAGCGGGCGGATCCCTTGGGGGTCGCGGGCGGCGTAGAGCGTCGACTCGTCCATCCAGGTGAACGAGAACGCCCCGCGGATCATCGGCAGCAGCTCCATCGCCCGCTCCTCGACCGACCGGCCGGGGTGGTGGGCGAGCAGCCGCGTGACGACGCTCGTGTCGTTGCTGGCCGACGGCATCCGCACCTGGAGGTCCAGCTGCCCCTCGGCCTCGCCGTCGACCAGCATCTCGGCCAGGTCGGCGGTGTTCGTGAGGTTGCCGTTGTGGGCGAGCGCGATCGAGCCGGTCGCGGTCGGGTGGAACGTCGGCTGCGCGTTGTGCCAGGTGCTGGCGCCGGTCGTGGAGTAGCGGCAGTGACCGACGGCGAGGTGCCCCTTGAGGGACTCCAGGGTCGACTCGTCGAAGACCTGCGAGACCAGGCCCATGTCCTTGTAGACCAGGATCTGACGGCCGTTGCTGACGGCGATGCCGGCCGACTCCTGACCCCGGTGCTGCAGGGCGTAGAGGCCGAAGTACGTCAGCTTCGAGACGTCCTCGCCGGGCGCCCAGACGCCGAAGACGCCGCAGGCGTCCTGCGGGCCCTGGTCGTGGGGGTCGATCGCTGCGGTGAGCCGACCGTCTCCGGTCCGCCTGCTCATCGGCTGGGGCACACCGAGCAGTCTAGGGGCGTACGACGTCCCGCGAGGCATCGCGGTCGAACGCCGATCAGCAGGCGCGCCGACTCGTCAGAGGGAGCCGAGGTTGCGCAGCAGCAGCGCCTCGGCCAGCACGACCTTCTCGAACTCCGCGAGGTGGAGACCCTCGTTCGCGCCGTGCGCACGGGTGTCGGGGTCCTCCACACCCGTCACGAGCACGCTCGCCCGGGGGAAGGCCTCGAGGAACTCGGCGATGAAGGGGATCGACCCGCCCACGCCCATGTCGATCGGCTCGGTGCCGTCCCAGGCCTCGGCGAACGCGGCCCGCGCGGCGTCGTACGCCGGTCCGGTGGCGTCGATCTGGGTGGCCTCGCCGGTGTCGACGAGCTCCGTCGCGAGGGTGGCGCCCCACGGCACGTGCTGCTCGAGGTGACGCTGGAGGCAGGCGACGGCGTTGGCAGTGGTGTCGCCGGGCGCGATGCGCAGGCTGATCCGGCAGCGGGCCGCGGGGACGAGGGTGTTGGAGGCGCCCTCGACCTTGGGCGCGTCGAAGCCGGTGATGGACAGCGCCGGCTTGGTCCACAGCCGCTCGACGGTGGAGCCCGACCCGATCCACTGCACGTCGGCGGTGGCGCCCGACTCGGCGCGGAGCCGCTCCTCCGGGTAGTCGACGTCGGCCGCGGGGCGGGACGACAGACCCTCGATGACGACGTTGCCCTCGTCGTCGTGCAGGCGCTCGACGAGGCGGCTCAGCGTCATGATCGCGTCCGGCACGAGCCCGCCCCACATGCCGCTGTGCACGGCGTGGGTGAGGGTGCGGACCTCGACGTCCATCCGCACGAGGCCGCGCAGGCTGGTGGTCAGCGCCGGCTCGCCGATGTCCCAGTTGCCGGAGTCGGCGATGACGATGACGTCGGCCTCGAGGCGCGCCTTGTGGGCGTCGAGCAGGTCGACGAGGGTGTCGGACCCGACCTCCTCCTCGCCCTCGATGAACATCACGAGGTTGACCGGCAGGTCGTCGCCGAAGATGCGCGCCGCGCCGAGGTGGGCGGCGATGCCGGCCTTGTCGTCGGCGGAGCCCCGGGCGTAGAGGCGGCCGTCCCGCTCGGTGGGCTCCCACGGCGGGGAGTCCCAGTCGGCGTGGTCGTTCTCGGGCTGGACGTCGTGGTGGGCGTAGAGCAGCACCGTCGGCGCGCCCTCCGGTCCGGCCTTCTTCGCGATGACGGCCGGCGGGGCGCCGTCGTACGCCCGGACGACCTCGGCCTCGAAGCCCTCCGCCGCGAAGAGGTCCTGCACGGCCACGGCGCACCGCTCCACCTCGGCCGCCCGGGCCGGGTCGGCCGAGACGGACTGGATGCGGACGAGGTCCTCGAGGTCGCTGCGGATGCCGGGGAGGACCCCGGCCAGGCGGGCGCGGATGTCGACGGTCATGGGCGCCACCCTAGGTGCGCTGCCGGCGCTCCTCCATGTCGGCCCGGGCGCTGCTGCGCTGCTCCATGTTCAGCTGCCGCTCTGTCTCGACGAAGCCCAGGCGGCGGTAGACCCGGATGGCCTCGTCCTCGGTGTCCGCCACGATCACCAGGGTGCGGACACCGAGGTCCTCGAGTGCGTGACGGCCCGCGGCGTGCACGACCGCTGCGGCCAGGCCCCGGCGGCGGTGCTCCGGGTGGGTCTCCACGCTCTGGAACCGGGCCACGCCCTCCTCGGTGCGGAAGACCGCGGCGGTGCTGACGACCTCCCCGTCCACCAGCGCGCCGAACCGCTCGCCCCGGCCCGCGGTCACCAGGGCCTGCTCCTGCGCGTTGCGGCGGCGGGCGAAGGCCATCGCGGTGTCGAGGTCGGCGCCCGGGTCGAGGGCGTGGCTCAGCCTCGCGCGGCTCTCCCAGTCCTCCTCGGACACCAGGCGCCGGACCTCGGCGTCCACCGCTCGTGCGGCCGTCAGGTCGCCGGCGGTCATCACGGCGGAGACGTCGACGGACAGTCCGGCCGCCTCGAACGCGGCCCGGGACTCCTCGGTCAGGTCGGCGGTGTCGATGCCGATGCTGACGTGCCGGGCGTCGGGGAACTCGGTGTGGAAGGCCCCGATCACCTCCCGCTCGCCGCCCAGCGCCGGCGGCTCCGCCAGCAGGAGGAAGTTGCCCCAGTAGTAGGTCGGGTTGTCGGGGGTCCGGATGACGAGGTGGGTGCCCCGGTCCTCGACCACGCTGCCGCTCGCGGTGAGCAGGGCGAGGTCGGTCCGGAAGCCGAGGGAGCGCACGTCCATGGGACGGAGGCTAGCGAGGGCTCGGCGCCGGGGGTCTCATGCCTCGGTCAGCGGCAGGTACGGCGAGAGGTCCGTGCGCTCGCCACTGGCCACGACCAGGCCCGAGGCGACCGCGTCGTGCCACGCCGTACGACCGGTCGCCAGGTCCAGCCAGGTGGCGGGGTCGGTCTCCACGACCGCCGGGGGCGTGCCGCGGGTGTGCCGCACGCCCGGGACGACCTGGGCGGCGGCGTACGGCGGGACCCGCACCTCCACCGACGCGCCGGGAGCACGCTCGGCGAGGACCGCGAGGTAGTGCTTGACGAGCGCGCGGGTGTCGCCCAGCGAGGTCGCCTCGGCCAGATCGGCAGCGGAGAGGGCGCGGAGTCGGACGGGCACCGGGGCAGGCTAGTCCGAACGGGTGGGCGAGGTAGCCCGAAAGAACCACCAGGGTCTTGTCAGTGGCCTCCGTCACATCTAAGTTCACCCGGTGCCCTCGATCCGATCCAGGGCCCATTCCCGAGGAGAACAGATGAACCACACCCTGCGCAGGAGCTCGCGGTCCACCCGTACCGCGTTCCTGGCCACGGTCTCGACGGCAGCGCTCGCCACCGCAGCGCTGTCCGTCCCGGCCGCCAACGGCGACACCCCGACCTCGCCCACCGACGAGCTGCGCGACCGAGTCACGGTCGCCGGCGTCATGGAGCACGTCCAGGCCTTCCAGGACATCGCCGACGCCAACGGCGGCACCCGTGCCTCCGGCACGCCCGGCTACGCCGCGTCCCGCGACTACGTCGTGAACAGGCTGCGCGCCGCGGGCTACAGCCCGACCGTCCAGGAGTTCGAGTTCCCGTTCTACCGCCAGCTCGAGCCGGGCGTCTTCGAGCAGACCGCGCCCACGCAGCGCACCTTCGTCGACGGCACCGACTTCGCGCTGATGACCTACTCCGGGTCCGGCGACGTCACCGCGCCCGTCCAGGCCGTCGACCTCAACCTGGCCGGCACCTCCACGAGCGGCTGCGAGGCCAGCGACTTCACCGGCTTCACGGCCGGCAACATCGCGCTCATCCGCCGCGGCACGTGCTCGTTCGGCCAGAAGGTCACCAACGCCCAGGCCGCCGGCGCAGCCGCCGTCATCGTGATGAACACCGCCCCGGGCAGCGCCGCGTTCGCCGGGACGCTCGGCGGCCCCGTCGCCACGGTCCCCGCCATCGGCACCAGCTACGCGATCGGCGAGTCGCTCGCGTCGGGCGCCACCGCCCGCGTCAAGACGGTGACCGAGTCGGCGATCCGCAAGACGTGGAACATCCACGCGGAGGGCAAGGCCGTCAAGAAGGGCGCCACGACCGTGGTTCAGTCCGGCGCCCACCTCGACAGCGTCGTCGCCGGTCCGGGAGAGAACGACAACGTCTCCGGCTCCGCCGCCCTCCTCGAGGTCGCCGAGCAGATGTCCGGGCGCAGGACCAAGAACCGGATCCGCTACTCGTGGTGGGCCGCTGAGGAGCTGGGCCTGCTCGGTTCGAGGCACTACATCAACGACCTCGCGACCAACAGCCCGGACAAGCTGGCCCAGATCGAGCTCTACCTCAACTTCGACATGATCGGCTCGCCCAACTACGGCCTGTTCGTCTATGACGGCGACAACTCCGCCTTCCCCGTCGGTCCCGGCGCCGCCCTGGGTCCGCAGGGGTCGGCCCAGATCGAGAAGATGTTCCACGACTACTTCGCGTCCCAGGGGCTGCCGTCGGCCGAGACTCCGTTCAGCGGCCGCAGCGACTACGGACCGTTCATCGAGAAGGGCATCCCCGCGGGCGGTCTCTTCACGGGCGCCGAGGGCATCAAGACCGAGTCCCAGGCCGCGCTCTTCGGCGGCCAGGCCGGCGTCGCGTACGACGTCTGCTACCACCAGGCGTGCGACACCGTGAACAACGTCAACCGCGATGCCATCGACGCCAACTCCGACGCCATGGCCCACGCCGTCCTGACCTACGCCACGAGCCTGGAGTCGGTCATGGAGCCGGTCACCGGTGACGTCCACGGTGACGGCACCCCCAGCGGTGGCGGTCTGCACGACCACGAGCACGAGGAGCCCAGCAACTGATCGACGCTCCACCGCACCACTGGCGAAGGGCCCCCGCTCCGGCGGGGGCCCTTCGTCGTCCGCGAGTGCCTGTCGAGACCCGCTCAGGCGATGCCGTCGAGCACCTCGACCACGGCAGCCCAGGCCTCCGTCGGCGGCTCGATCACCGCGAAGTGCCCGCCGGTCACCTCGACCAGGGTCGCCTCACCGCCTGCCTCCGTGGCCGCTGCGACGTAGCGCCGGGCCTGGCTGAACGGCACGGTGTCGTCGTCGACGGCGTGCACCGCCCACACCGGCGCGTCGAGGGGGACCTGCGAGATCGGGTCGGCGCGCTCGTACGCCGTCGCGTCGGGGTCGCTCCCGAGGAACGCCAGCGCCGCACCACCCCCGAGGTCCTCGGCGACCGCCGCGTGCAGGTCGAGCACGCCCGCCTGGCTGACCACGTGGGTCACCGCGGGGCCACCGGTCCACGGCTCGAAGCGGCCTCGGGCGGCCGCCCAGGTGGCGAGGTGCCCGCCGGCGGAGTGGCCGAGGGTGACCACGACCCCCGTGGCGAGGTCCTCGACCACGCCGATCGCCGCGTGGACGTCGTCCAGGGTCGCGGGGTACCCACCGCCGTTGCCCACGCGGCGGTACTCCACGTTGGCGGTGGTCCAGCCGCGGCGGGCGAGGTCCACGGCCAGCGGGGCGCCGTACTCAGCGCCGTACTGCGCCTTCCAGAACCCCCCGTGGACGACCACCACGAGGCCACGGCTCGTCCCTGCCGGGCGGTGGACGTCGACCCACTGGCTCGGGTCGGGACCGTAGGTCCGGCGCTCGACCCCACCCTCGGCTGGGCTCTCGGCTCCACGGTCGACGTCGGGCTCGGCGACGTCGGGCTCGGCTCCGTCCACGGGCTCCTCCTCGGGACCGCCGGGTCGTCCGCACGCCGCCAGCGGGGTGGCCGCCGCAGCCACGAGCAGCGCCCGGCGACGCGCCCGCGGGATGTCCATGCACCCGACCCTAGGCTGCGGCCCTCGCGTGGCGGGTCAGGAGCCGAGTGCCGCCGGCAGCGTCGCGCGCCAGGCCTCCATCGCGTCGGCCACGGGGAGCTCGAGCTGGTCCTCGACCACGATGGCGCCGCCGCCGGTGTGTCCCAGGCGGGTCAGGGGCACGCCGTGGCGCTCGGCGAGCGCGACCAGCGTCTCCTCGTGCTCCTGGGTCGCCGTGACGAGCACCCGGGCGGTCGACTCGGAGAACAGGGCCACGAACGGGTCGCCGCCGGCGACCTCGCCGACCGAGACCGAGACACCGACGCCGTGCCGGAGGCAGGACTCGGCCAGGGCCTGTGCCAGGCCGCCGTCGGAGAGGTCATGGGCACTCGTGAGGACCGTCTCGGCTGCGGCCTCCTGGAGCAGCTCGGCCAGCGCCTGCTCGGCGCGGAGGTCGACGCGCGGGGGCACACCGCCGAGGTGCCCGTGGACGACGTGCGCCCACTCGGACCCCGAGAGCTCGTCGCGGGTCTCCCCCAGCAGGAAGACCGTGTCCCCCTCGCCGGCGAAGCCGGTCGGCGTACGGCGCGTGACGTCCTCGATCACGCCGAGCACCGCGACCACCGGCGTCGGGAGGATGGCCGTCTCACCGGTCTGGTTGTAGAGGCTGACGTTGCCGCCGGTGACCGGGATGCCGAGCTCGAGGCATGCGTCCTTGAGCCCGCGGCACGCCTCCGCGAACTGCCACATCACGTCGGGGTCCTCCGGGGACCCGAAGTTGAGGCAGTCGGACACCGCCACCGGCCGCGCTCCGCCGGTGGCGACGTTGCGGAAGGACTCGGCGAGCGCGAGCTGGGCGCCGGCGTAGGGGTCGAGCTTGGCGAAGCGGCCGTTGCAGTCGGTCGACACCGCCACCCCGAGGCCGCTCTCGGCGTCGACGCGCACCATCCCCGAGTCGGACGGCTGGGCCAGCACGGTGTTGCCCTGGACGTAGCGGTCGTACTGGTCGGTGATCCACGACTTGTCGCAGAGGTTGGGGCTCGCGACCATGCGGAGCAGCGTCGCGCGCAGCTCGTCCCCGGTGGTCGGACGCGGCAGCGACCGCGCGTCGTCGGACTGGAGGTCGTCCTGCCACGACGGTCGCGCGTAGGGGCGGTGGTAGGTCGGGCCGTCGTGGGCGACCGAGCGGGGCGGTACGTCGACGACGCGCTCCCCGTGCCAGTCGATCTGGAGCCGCCCGGTGTCGGTGACCTCGCCGACGACGACCGCCTCGACGTCCCACCGGGCGCAGATCTCCATGAAGACGTCGACGTCGGCGGGCTCGACGACCGCCATCATCCGCTCCTGCGACTCGCTCATCAGGATCTCCTCCGGCGCGAGGGTGGAGTCCCGCAGCGGCACCCGGTCGAGCTCGACGTGCATGCCTCCGTCACCCGCGGAGGCCAGCTCCGACGTCGCGCACGACAACCCCGCACCACCGAGGTCCTGGATGCCGGCGATCACCCCGGCAGCGAAGAGCTGGAGGGTGCACTCGATCAGGAGCTTCTCCATGAACGGGTCGCCGACCTGCACGCTGGGGCGCTTCGCGGGACCTCCCTGCCCGTCCACCCCGGCGTCGAAGGTCTCGCTCGCGAGCACGGAGACCCCGCCGATGCCGTCCCCGCCGGTGCGGGCGCCGTACAGGACCACCTTGTTCCCCACCCCGGAGGCCTTCGCGAGGTGGAGGTCCTCGTGGCGCAGCACGCCCACGCAGAGGGCGTTGACGAGCGGGTTGCCCGCGTAGGTCTCGTCGAAGACCGCTTCGCCACCGATGTTGGGCAGCCCGAGGCAGTTCCCGTAGCCACCGACGCCCGCGACGATCCCGGGAAGGACCCGGCCGGTGTCAGGCGCGTCGAGGGGGCCGAAGCGCAGGGGGTCCATCACCGCGACGGGGCGGGCGCCCATCGCCAGGATGTCGCGGACGATGCCGCCGACACCCGTCGCCGCGCCCTGGTAGGGCTCGACGAACGACGGATGGTTGTGGCTCTCCACCTTGAACGTCACGGCGTAGCCCTGGCCGATGTCGATGACCCCGGCGTTCTCCCCGATGCCGGCGAGCATCGCGCCCACGGGGGTCTCCTGGGGGATCTCGCCGAACTGCTTGAGGTGCACCTTGGTGGACTTGTAGGAGCAGTGCTCGCTCCACATCACGGAGTACATCGCCAGCTCGGAGCTGGTGGGGCGACGGCCGAGGATCTCGCGGATGCCGGCGTACTCGTCGGCCTTGAGCCCGAGGTCCGCCCACGGCTGCTCCCGCTCGGCGTCCGCGGCCGCCCCGGCGACCGTGTCGAGGCGAGCTCCGGACCGGGCGGCAGTCGTGTCTGGCACGACGCAGAATCTACTAGCGACGACCGGGCCCGTCCTCGTCGGGCGCGACCCGGCCCTCCTCGCCCGCAGCCGGGGGCGTCCGGTCGCGCGCTCCCTCCCGCTGGGCACGTCGCGCCGCCCGCTCCGCCTGCCGCTCGGCGATCAGCTTGCGCTTGGCCTCGCGGGCCTCCTCCTTCTCGCGAGCCAGGCGTGCGGCGCGGTCCTCCGGCGACTCCAGCTGGGGACGCAACGGCTTCCCGCCCCGCGGTCCGGACGACCCCCCGGAGCGACCGGTGCCCGAGGGCCCGCCCGAGCGCCCTCCGACCCCGGACGTGCCCGCTCCGCCGGGCCGGCCGAGGGCGCCGCCGCGCATCGCGGCGCCGGCTGCCATGCCCCCCATGGGGGCCATTCCCGTCCCTGCTGACGGCGCCTGGGGGTCCGGCTTCCGCCCCCGTCGAGCAGCCGCTCGGCCGGCCAGCCCCGTTCCGGCCGCCAGCGCCGCGGCGGAGAGCCCGGTGAGGTCGGGGGCGGAGAAGGACACCGGCGCGAGGGCGGGGAGGACGGGGGTGCCGGCCGCACCGGCGACACCCGCTCCACCCACGCCCGGTCCACCGGCAGCGGCGCCGGCCACCGACGTGGAGCCGGGGGCTCCCGATGCCGTGCCCAGCCCCGAGGTGAGGCCCCAGGTCCCGCCGTCACCGGGACCGAGGAGGCTCTCGCCCAGGTCCCCGACCGCGCTCGCGACGCCGACGGGCCACTCGCCGCCCACCATCTGGACCAGCTCGCTGCGCACGGTGGTGACCTCCATCCGTGCGTTGCGCAACCGGGCGGACTCGGCGTCGAGCTGGAGATCGAGGCGGCTGCGGATCGCCTCGGCCGCCCCGGTGGCGCTGCGGACCAGCTCCTCGTCAGCGGGCGTCGCCGGTCGGAGCACCAGCACCTGCTGGCTCCCGATCAGCTCGTGGGGCACGACGGCGACCGGGCCCCAGGCGCGGTCCAGCTCCTCCTGGGCCGTGGTCATCAGCCCCGCGAGCGCGGTCAGGGAGCTCCCGATGTGGGCGGCCACCGTCGTGAACGTGTCGATCTGCTGGACCAGCCGCCGGCGCTGGTCCTC
Source organism: uncultured Nocardioides sp. (assembly GCA_902805885.1). Classification (GTDB taxonomy): domain Bacteria; phylum Actinomycetota; class Actinomycetes; order Propionibacteriales; family Nocardioidaceae; genus Nocardioides. The sequence continues at coordinate 44,665 of CADCUM010000027.1, forward strand.
GAAGCTCTCGGCCGCCTCCGACTCCCAGCCCTGGTCGAGCGCGTGCCGGGCCGCGGCCACGATGTCGTCGGCCGTCCTCGACAGCCCGGCCGAGATCCGGCCCCACTGGCGGGCCCCCTCCTCGAGCGGCCGGACGTCGGCTCGCAGCTGCCACAGGTGCGGGATCATCCGCCGTGCCCCTCTCCTGCGTGTCCGGGCTCGTCCCAGCCGCCGTGCCGTCCCCGGCCCGCAGCGGCACGGTCGATCTCGAACGCCACCGCCTCGTCGGCCTGCGAGACGTCCCGGGCGGAGTCGATCAGGGCGGCCACGCCGCCTTCGAGCGCGTGTGCCAGGCCCCACACCACCTCGTCGGCGGAGTCCAGGGCCTCGGCATACGCCTGGGCCACCCCGCTCACGGCCGTGCCCTCGCCGAGGTGGCCGCCGGCGGCGCGCAGGCCGACCGACGCCTCCGTCCACTCGATGACCAGCCGCTGGACGGCTTCGTCGCAGCGGCCGGCGAGCTCGACGACCCGGTGCGGGTCGACGCGCATGGACCGGTTCCCACGAGGTGCGCTCACCTCCTTCCGATACCCGGCTGCCCGTCGGCCAAACCCCGTCCACAGGCGGGCTGCCCAAAATCCCGGCGGTGTCCGGTTTCGCACGGTCCTCGACGGGGAATCTGCGTCGTGTCCCCCTCGCAGGAACCCCCTCGGCACCCACTCGGACGACGCCTGCGAGAACACCGCACCACCAGGAGGCCCGATGTCCGCTGTGATGACCGTCGACCTGTCCGAGCTGGACGCGTGGTCCACCCAGGTCGACCGCGCCAGCGACGACCTGCGCGGGATCGCCCGCAACGGCGCCTCCGGCCTGACCCAGAGCGACTTCGGGCCGATCCTCGAGGTGCTGATGGGCTCCTACAACGCTCTCCTCCCCCAGGTGAACGAGACGCTGGAGCAGGACGCGGTCCGGATGAAGGACCACGCCGAGGCGCTCAAGGCGACGTCCCGCGACTTCACGCTCACCGAGTCGGGGGTGGTCGCCCGCCACCAAGCCCGCAGCGTCGACGGCCGCGACGGGTCGAGCGCGTTCTTCGACGTCGCCGACACGGCCATCCGCCGGGCACGGCCCACGGAGTCGGAGCTGCCGCGGGTGAGCTTCGGCTTCCCGTACGACACGGTGTGCGACCTGGTCCGGATGCTCACCGGCTTCGACATCCGCGCCGAGCTGGCCGAGAAGATCGGGGGCGACGTGGTGGGCGCCTCGACCCAGGGCTCGTGCTTCGGCAACCTCGGCGGCTCGATGCGCAACGTCTCGCGCAACCTCGAGAGCGGCGCCGGGACCGTCACCTCGAGCTGGTCCGGCACAGCCTCCGACGCGGCCCTCTCCCAGATGGGCCAGTGGGTCGGCATGCTCGACACCCAGGCCGGCAAGCTCGTGCAGATGGGCCAGAACATGATCACGGTCTGCAAGGACGCGTGGCAGACGGCCAAGGCCGTCGTCGAGTGCATCAGGTCGGCCGTGCAGACCGTGTCCTCCGCGCTGGCGACGATGAGCATCCCCGGCGTGGGCTGGGCCCGCGTCGTCAAGGCCGTCTACGACGCCTTCCAGGCGGTGATGAAGGCCTTCAACGCGATCAAGAAGTTCATCAACATCCTCAAGCAGCTCAAGCAGTACGTCGAGATCGTCAAGACCTTCTTCGACACCGGCAAGCTCCCCTCCTCGACGCCCTCCGGACCCACCGCGACGGGCACTCCGGGCAGCACGACGCGCGACCCGAGGTCCGTCGAGACCCCGACCGTCGGGAAGCCCTCGGCTCCCCCCGCCGCCCCGCGGCCGCCGTCGTCAGCCCCGCCGACCGCGACCCCGCCGTTCGTGGCGCCCTCGGTCGCGACCCCGCCGTACGTCGCCCGGTGACGCCGGCGATGAGCGAGGAGCTGCGCAGCGAGGCAGAGGTCCTGGCCGCCTTCGAGGCGGCGCGGGCCGAGCTCGCCGCGAGCCACGTCGAGCTGCAGGAGGCGATCGACGACCTCAACTCGCGCCCCCTGCTCACCGACGAGGAGCGGGAGAAGCTCGAGGAGCAGGCCGAGTCGGGCGCCCTGGGCGAGGACATGAGGACGCTGGTGGGCAAGATCCGCGACGGGGAGGACACCTGGGAGGCGGTCTTCGCGGGCGAGTCCCCCAACGGCGCCCTGCTGCAGGGTCACCTGACCACCCAGCTCGAGGAGCACCTCGAGGACATCCAGCTCGCCTGGGAGGACCTCCTGGACGAGGAGGAGGCCCAGGGCAACTACCTCGGGCCCGACGGCCCACGGCACGCGGCCCCGTGACCGACCGGCAACTACACCGAGGTAGTTCGGCCGAACCCCTGTGACTCGTGTGACTGCTGTGGTTCAGTTCCGCCATGCCCAGTCCGGCCCCCCGCCCGCTCCGCACCTTCGCCGCCGCCCTCGCCCTGACGCTCGTCCCGGCGAGCGGGGTCGCGACGAACGCCGCCGGCGCGGCCGACCGGGACTCCGCCCGATCCTCGGGCCACGGGGCCGCTCGGTCCGCCGCGGCCCCTGCCGGACGGCTCGCCAGCGCGCGCCAGGTCGCCCTCGCCACGCCGGGTGACTTCACCGGCTACGGCTTCGACCAGTGCCTCGCGCCCACCCAGCAGGCGATGGACGCCTGGTGGAAGCACTCTCCGTTCTCAGCGGTCGGCATCTACATCTCCGGCGACTCCCGCGCCTGCCGCGTGCAGCCCCAGCTGAGCCCCACCTGGGTCGCCACGCAGGTCGCCCGCGGCTGGCGCCTGCTGCCCATCGCGCTCGGCCCCCAGGCCTCGTGCCAGCCCCGCTTCCCCCGCTACGACGACGACTTCAGGATCAGCCCCCAGCCGGCGGGCGGGTACGCCGCCGCAGCCCGCCAGGGCACCGCCGAGGCCGACAAGAACGCCGCCGACGCGGCGGCGTACGGCATCGGCCCGGGCAGCACGCTGTGGTACGACCTCGAGGGCTTCGACCTGACCAACACGCACTGCCGCGAGTCGGCCCTGGTCTTCACCAGCAGCTGGGTCACCCGGATCAAGCAGCTCGGCTACGTCGCCGGCTTCTACTCCAGCGCCAGCTCCGGGATCAAGATGCTCGACGACGCGCGACGGCTGCGGCCGGGCCGGTTCGCCCTGCCCGACCGCATCTGGATCGCCCGCTGGGACGGCGCGGCCAACACGTCCACGACGTACATCCCGGAGGACGGATGGCGCCCGGGCGGCCGGATGAAGCAGTACCGCGGCGGGCATGACGAGACCTGGGGCGGCGTCACGATCAACATCGACAGCAACTGGCTCGAGCTCGGCGCCGGGTCCGTCCCCGTCCCGGAGGCGCGCTGCCCCGGGGTGCGGCTCGGCTACTGGAAGTACCCCACCCTCGCCCCCGGCTCCGCCCGGGCGACCCGGGTCAAGGTGCTCCAGTGCCTGCTGACCGAGCAGGGGACCTACAGCGGTCCCGTCGACGGCACGTACGGCGCGGCCACCGTCGCCGCGGCCCGTGCGTGGCAGTCGAGGCGCCGGTTCACGCCCATCGACCGCTTCGAGCAGCGCCACTGGATCGCCCTGCTGGCTGCCGGCACGAAGGGCGTGGTCAAGCGCGGCTCCACCGGCGAGGGCGTCCACCGCCTGCAGCGGGCGCTGAACGCCGCCGGTGCCGGCCGGTTCCGCGCCTCCGGCGTGTTCGACGCCAGGACCGAGCAGGCCGTCCGCACCTACCAGGCCCGGCTCCGGCTCCCCGCGTCCGGCGTGGCCACCCGCCAGACCTGGGCGCGCTTGCAGCAGGGCAAGGGCTGACGGCCCGCCGCTCGTGCAGGAGTCCCCGCACATGCGGGGACTTCGACAGACCCGAGGGGTTCAGGCGGGTGGGCCGAGCAGCAGCGCCAGCGCGGTCAGAGCGACGACCGCGACGGCTGCCGCCACCAGGCCCTGCCCGGGGCGGCGCACCAGCCACGACACGACCCGCTCGACCAGGGACGCAGGAGCCTCCGAGCGGAGCCGCCACCGCTCGGCGAGCAGGCCGGAGCGGTCGGCGTACCGCTCGAAGGGGAGGGTGGCGAACGGCGGCACGGCGGCGACCAGGCCCAGCAGGAGCCTCCCCACCGACCAGCGCTGGTCGACGGCCACCACGACCGCTGCGACGCAGTAGGCGATGAACACCACCCCGTGGACCATGCCGAACACCCGGACGCCGAGCTCGGTCGTCTCGGTGACGTACTTGAGGAACATCCCACCCAGCAGCAGCGCCCAGGTGACCGCCTCGGCGCGGGCGACGAGCCGGAACAGCCTCCGCGGGCTCACCGCGCGGTCAGGCAGGCGCTCATGCGAACGCGGTCTCGACGAGCGAGGTGAAGAACCCCAGTCCGTCGGTGCCCGGGCCCGTGAGCTCCTCCACGGCGTGCTCGGGGTGCGGCATGAGTCCGACGACGTTGCCGCGGTCGTTGGAGACGCCGGCGATGTCGCGCAGCGAGCCGTTGGGGTTGCCGTCGAGGTAGCGGGCGACGACCAGCCCCTCGCCCTCGAGGCGGTCGAGGGTCGCCTCGTCCGCGACGAAGCCGCCCTCGCCGTTCTTGAGCACGATCGTCACCTCCTGGCCCTCGTCGTACGACGACGTCCAGGGGGTGTCGGTCCGCTCGATCCGCAGCCGCTGGTCGACGCAGTTGAACTTGCGGTGGTCGTTGCGGATCAGCGCACCGGGGAGCAGGTGGGACTCGCACAGGACCTGGAACCCGTTGCAGATCCCGAGCACCGGGACGCCGCGACCTGCAGCCTCGACGACGGCGGTCATCACGGGCGCGAAGCGCGAGATGGCGCCGGCGCGGAGGTAGTCGCCGTAGGAGAAGCCGCCCGGCAGGACGATCGCGTCGACACCGCGCAGGTCCTCGTCGCCGTGCCAGAGCGCGACGGCCTGGTGGCCGCCGAGGGTGACCGCCCGACGGGCGTCGACGTCGTCGAGCGAGCCCGGGAAGGTGACGACCCCGACCTTCATCAGCGACCCGCCTCCTGGGCGACCTCGGCCACGGTGCGCTCCTCGGTGTGGACCTCGAAGTCCTCGATCACGGGGTTCGCGAGCAGCGTCCCGGCGATCCGCTCGACCTCGGCGAGCAGCTCGGGAGTGGCCTCGCCCTCGACCTCGAGCTCGAAGCGCTTGCCCTGCCGCACGTCCACCACGCCGGTGAAGCCGAGGCGGGGCAGGGCGCCGTGCACCGCCTTGCCCTGCGGGTCGAGGATCTCGGGCTTGGGCATGACGTCGACGACGTAACGAGCCACGGGGCGCACTCCTGGGTGTGGGGCCTGAGCCTGGTCCGGCGGGGCCAGTCTAGGAGGCCGCGGATCGCCGCCCACCACCGGCGGTGGCTCATGGACGGTCCCCGCCGGGGGTACCGACGCGGCAGGTCAGGGCCGGCGAGGATCGGAGGGGCGCGATGATCCGCATCGGCATCTCCGGCTGGCGCTACGCGCCCTGGCGCGGCGTGTTCTACCCGAAGGGCCTGGCCCAGCGACGCGAGCTGGAGTACGCCGCGGGGCGGATGACGTCGATCGAGGTCAACGGCTCGTTCTACTCGCTCCAGCGACCCTCGAGCTACCGGGCGTGGGCCGAGGCCGTCCCGGAGGACTTCCTCTTCGCGGTCAAGGGGCCCCGCTTCGTCACCCACATGAAGAAGCTCGTCGACGTCGACGCCCCGCTCGCCAACTTCTACGCCTCGGGAGTGCTCTCCCTCGGCGACCGCCTCGGGCCCTTCCTCTGGCAGCTCCCGCCGAACCTCGGGTTCCACCCCGACCGCCTGGCCGCCTTCTTCGACCTGCTGCCGCGCCGTACGACGGAGGCGGCCGACCTCGCCGCCAGGCTGCACCAGCCGGAGCGCCTCAAGGAGGGCCCCGACACGTCCACGCCGGTCGACCGGCCCCTGCGCCACGTCCTGGAGGTGCGGCACCACACGTTCCGCACGGCCGAGTTCTGCGCGCTGCTGAAGGCTCACGACATCGGCATGGTGGTCGCGGACTCGGCCGGGACCTGGCCGATGTTCGACGAGGTGACGAGCGACCTCGTCTACGTCCGCCTGCACGGCGACGAGGAGCTCTATGCGAGCGGGTACGGCGACGCCGCCCTGGACCGGTGGGCCGACAAGATCCGCGGGTGGGACGCGGCCGGTCTCGACGTGCTCGTCTACTTCGACAACGACATCAAGGTGCACGCGCCGTTCGACGCCATCGCCCTGCTGGAGCGCCTGGGGCTGGCACCGGGGGCCGCGAGCCTCGAGGGCCGCCCCACCTAGGTCCGGGGACCCGGGGTCTCGTGACGATCGCTGCGCGACCTCTCGACCATCGGTGCCGGCGTCACGTACGGCGCGCGGCCACCACCACCAGCGCGACCCCGAGCCCGGCCACGAGCGGGCCGATGATCGCCCAGGCCTGCACGTCGGTCATCGGGCTGCCCTCGAGGTAGCCCAGGCCCTGCGCGGTCCAGACGGCGCCGATGAGGACGAGCGCCACGCCGAGGGCGACGAAGAGGGATCGCATCAGCGCAGCTCGCGCTTGAGGATCTTGCCCGTCGCGGTCATCGGCAGGGACTCCACGACCTCGACCGTGCGGGGGTACTTGTGCCCGGCCATCTGCTCCTTCGCCCACGCGACGAGGTCCTCGCCCGTCGTGGTCGCGCCGTCGCCCAGGATCACGACCGCCTTGACCTCCTCGCCGAGGCTGTCGTGGGGCACCCCGATCACGGCGGCCAGCGACACGTCGGGGTGCGTCATCAGGACCTCCTCGACCTCGCGGGGGTACACGTTGTAGCCGCCACGGATGATCATGTCCTTGGACCGGTCGACGATGTAGTACCAGCCGTCGGCGTCCTTGCGGGCCAGGTCGCCCGAGCGGAACCAGCCGTCGACGATCGCCTCGGCCGTCTCGTCCGGGCGGCCGTGGTACCCCTTCATGATGTTGGGTCCCTTGATCGCGATCTCGCCGACGACGTCCTCGTCGTCGCCCTCGCCGACAGGGAGGTCGCGGCGCACGCCGGGCTCGGGGTCGATGAGCTTCATCTCGACGCCGGGGATCGGCTTGCCGATCGAGCCGACGCGCACCGGCTCGCCCCACACCGAGAAGCTGGCGACGGGCGAGGTCTCGGAGAGGCCGTAGCCCTCGAGGATCGTGACGCCGAAGCGCCGTTCGAACTCCTTGTGCACCTCCACCGGCAGCGCCGAGCCGCCGGCGACCGCGACCCGCATGCGGGCGGCGAGCCCCGCCACGTCGACCCCGGAGTCGTCGAGGGCGCCGAGCAGGCCCCAGTACATCGTCGGGACGCCGGCGAAGAAGGTGACGTCCTCGCGGTCCATGAGAGCCAGCGCCTGCTCGGCGTCGAAGCGCGGCAGCAGCACGATCGTGCCGCCGAAGGCGAAGCCCGCGTTCATGATCACCGTCTGCCCGAACGAGTGGAAGAGCGGCAGCACGCACAGCAGCGTGTCCGGGCGCTCGGCGTCCGCGTCGAAGAGCACGTCGCTGGCCATCGCGTTGGACAGCATGTTGCGGTGCATCAGCTCGGCGCCCTTGGGCTGGCCGGTGGTGCCGGAGGTGTAGAGGACGACCGCGGTGTCGTCGTCGTCCACCTCGACCGTCTCGTACGTCGGCGGCTGCCCGGCGAGGGCCTGGCCCAGGGTCTCGGTGCCCTCGATCGGCGACGGGGCGGCCGGGTCGGCGGTGACGACGAAGAAGTGCTCGCAGCCCTCCGCCTGCTGGAAGCCCGCGTGCCCCTCCTCCCCGATGGGCAGCTCGGGGGTGCCCTGGAAGCAGAAGTACGCCGTCGCGTCGCTGTCGTCGAGGTGGTAGGCGACCTCGCGTCCCTTGAGCAGCACGTTGAGGGGTACGACGGTCGCGCCGGCCTTGAGGATGCCGTGGTAGACGATCGGGAACCACGGGATGTTGGGACAGCTCAGGGCCACCTTGTCGCCGCGGCCGATGCCGCGCGACGCCAGCAGGCCGGCGACCTGGTTGGCCGCCCCGTCCACCTGCGCGTAGGTCAGCCGGGTCTCCCCCAGCACCAGCGCCGTCCGGTCGGGATGGGCCGCAGCGGAGCGCTCGAGCACGGACGCGAGATTCGTCATGCATCCAACCTACTGAGCCCGGTGACGCACGTCACCGGTGCTCAGCCGCGCCGGGACAGGACGCGGGAGGCCCGCCTCAGGTCCGACGCGACCGCCGTCGACGCCAGCAGACCGGCCGCGGTCGCCGCGACCACCCAGGGCCCGGCGCCGTTGACCTCGCCCTCGGCGCGCACCCGGCAGCCGCCCGGCGTCTCGGTGAACCGCAGGGTCAAGGTGGCGGTCACGCCGCGCCACGTGCCCCGCTCCGTCCAGACCTTGTAGGGCACGAGCTCCGTGGTCTCCATGTGGGGGCGGACGCCGACCGAGGTCGTCTCCCGCCACGCCTGCCCCAGGTGGGGCTCCTCGTCGGCGGGCACCTCGACGGAGCGCAGCGAGGACTGCCACTCCGGCCGGTTGCGGGGGTCGCAGAGGTAGCGGAAGGCGACCTCGGCGGGGACGGTCATCTCGACCGTCGTCGCGAAGGGGCGGCTCATCGGAAGGTCTCGCCCGTCAGGCGCTCGTAGGCCTCGACGTAGCGGGCCCGGGTGCGCTCGACCACCTCGTCCGGCAGCGGCGGCGGCGCCTCCCCCGACGTGCGGTCCCAGCCGGACTCCGCGGACGTCAGCCAGTTGCGGACGACCTGCTTGTCGTACGACGCCTGCGTCCGCCCGGGCTGCCAGTCGTCGGCCGGCCAGAAGCGCGAGCTGTCGGGCGTGAGCACCTCGTCGGCCAGGACCGTGGTCCCGTCGGGCCGGCGTCCGAACTCCAGCTTGGTGTCGGCCAGGATGATGCCCCGCTCGCGGGCGATCCCGTGCGCCTTGCCGTAGACCTCCATCGTGAGCATCCGCAGCTCGGCCGCGGCGTCGTCACCGACCTCCTCGACGACCGCCTCGTAGTCGACGTTCTCGTCGTGGTCCCCCACCGCGGCCTTGGTCGCCGGCGTGAAGATCGGCTCCGGTAGCCGTGACCCGTCCTGCAGCCCGGCGGGGAGCGGGATCCCGCACACCTCACCCGTGCGCTGGTAGTCGAGGAGCCCCGTCCCCGTGAGGTAGCCCCGCGCCACGCACTCCACGGGGAACATCTCGAGTGCCTCGCAGACGACGGCGCGCCCCTTGACCTCGGCCGGCACGTCGGTGGAGACGAGGTGGTTCCGGACCAGTCCGGAGAGCTGCTCGAACCACCACAGCGACATCCGGGTGAGGAGCTCTCCCTTGTCCGGGATCGTCGTCCCCAGCACGAAGTCGTACGCCGAGATCCGGTCGCTGGCGACCATGAGCAGCTGCCCTGCGTGCGGGCCGGTGTCGAGGCGGTAGAGGTCTCGCACCTTGCCCGAGTGGAGGTGGGTGGCTCCGTCGAGCACCGGGGCGGCGGGGATGTTGGGGTCCGGCACGCGCTGAGCCTAGCGGCGCAGCCACCAGGCCATCCGCCGTGTGACCCACGGCAGGAAGACGTACGTCATCAGCGGCGTCATCACGGTGGTGACGAGGACGACGCGCGGCACCAGGTGCCAGTCGCCGATCGTGTGCGACGCCACCCAGTTGGCCGTCAGGCTCAGCGGCAGGAAGACCATGAAGATCACGACCATCTGCTTCCACCGCGGCGGCGCGGGGGCCTGCTGCACCATCGCCCGGGCCGTCGACTCGACGGTCGCGGGCTCGTCGAACCAGCCCTCGATCCCCGTACGGCGCTCGACCCGCGTCTCCTCGATCTGCCCCTGCGCCGCCTCGAGCCACCACGCCCGCTGGGGCGAGGCCTCCCACGCGGCCAGGGACTCGGCGTCGGCGAACCGGTAGAGCATGTGCCACTCCGGCGAGTCCTCGCTCGGCCGGACCCAGCCGGACCCGAGGAAGCCCTCGAACCGCTCCGCCAGGGACGTGCCGGCCTGCACCCAGGCGAGCATCTCCGTCGTCCGCGACGGGTCGACGTGACGGGTCACCGACACCGTGACCGGGGCGGTGCCGAGCGTGTCGAGGGGAGGGCGGACGGGTGCGGACATGTCCCCATTCTCCGCCCCAGGACGCCCGCGGCGAAGCCGGCGACGACGGGATCTGTGACACACCCCCTAGGGGGTGGACATCACCCCCAGGGAGGGCATCGCCCATCCGGACGCGGGTACAGCTGCGAAGACACCACATGGGCCAACCCCGGTCCAGCCCTCCCATCGCAAGGAGAACCGTCATGAACATCCTCATGAAGGCTGCAGCAACCCTCAGCACCGCCGCCCTGATCGGCACCGGCGTCGCCGGCAGCGCGAACGCCATGGTGGCGCGCGACGGCACCGAGACGTTCGGCCGCATCATCGCCCTCAACAACTCAGGCGTCCAGGGCAGTGCGGAAGCCATCGTCCAGGGGCGTCGGGTGACCTTCGACGTGGACACGCGCAAGGTGCTCAGGAACATGCCGCACGCGCAGCACATCCACTTCGGCGCCAAGGCGCGGCACGAGTGCCCCGAGGCGTTCGACGACAAGAACGGTGACAACCAGCTCACCACCACCGACGGCAACGCTGCCTATGGTCCCATCAGGATCTCGATGACGACCAAGGGCGACACCAGCCCCAAGAGCGGCCTCGCCGTCACCCGGTTCCCGACCGCTCCCCGCGGCTCGTTCACGTACAACCGCACGGTCCGGACCTCCAAGGGCGTGGCTGCCGCGATCCGTCGTGGCGAAGGCGTCTACGTCGTGCACGGTGTCGACTACAACGGCAACGGCAAGTACGACTTCAAGGGCAACGGCAAGAGCGAGCTCGACCCCAAGCTGCCCTCCGAGGCGACCGACCCGGCCGGCTGCACCGTGCTGCGGGTCCAGCGCTGATCCACCGCACCGCCTGATCGATCGCAGGACCTGATCGATCGCACCGTGTGACCCGAGGGTCCCGGCCGCCACGTCGTGGCGGTCGGGACCCTCTCCACGTCACGGGCAGCCCAGGCCGCCCCGGTAGCCCTCCGGCACACGGCCGGCCCGTACCTCGTCGGCGTACTCCCAGATCACCTCGGGGTAGTCGCCCTCGGCGTTCATCTGGTGGAGGACCTCCCACCGGCGGCTGTCGGCCAGCGCGCCGGCGGCACGCCTCATGCCCTCGTCGTCGCCGCTCTTCCTCGCGGCGGCGAAGAGGTCGAGCCACTCACAGGCGACCGCGCCGCTGACCCTGGCCCCCAGCTGGTAGGGGTCCTTCTCCTCGATGGCGGGCATCTCGAAGCCGGCTGGTACGGCGATGCCCCCCATCATCGCGGCGACCTCGGCGTCCTGCTCGGACGTGGTCACGAACTCTTCGGGGAGGGTGGCCTCGAATCCGGCCTCGTCGGTCCAGGCGAGCTGGTCGAGGAGCTCGAGGTAGGCCGACCTGCCCATCCCGTCCCCGCGCACCTCGGGGAACACCGTGCCGGTGACCGTCCCGATCGCCGTGTGGTCGGTGGCGGAGTACGGCCACATCAGGGCGTCCGTCCCCAGCAGCTGCACCGGCGTACCCGGGTCCACGTCCGGGGCGCCGATCCGGCGCCGGTCCTCGACGTAGCCGGTGTGGGCCCGGGCCGGCCGGAGATGGACCGCCAGGCTGGCGTCCCCCTTGTCGTACTGCACCTCGCGCTCGCCGTAGGAGTCGGCGACGTACGTCACCGTCCAGCCGTCCGCCTCCAGGACGACCCAGTCCCGCGAGGCCGGGACCGTCGGGGAGGCGGACGCCGAGGAGGACGACGCCGGTGCCCCGGCCTCCCGGGCCCCGTCGCCGCGGGTGAGCAGGTAGGACGGGACGACCAGCAGCCCCGCGACGGTGGCGGCTGCGGCGACCGGCACCAGCCAGCGGCGACGGCCGGGCGTCCCCGTGTCGGGGCGGGGTCGGTCGAGGACGGGTGTGGACATGATCTCCTCCAGGAGCTCGGCCCGAGCCGTGGAGAGGGGCAGGTCGGCGACCGCGTCGTCGTGGAGCCTGGGGTTCATCGGTCCTCCTCTCGGTCCGGGGTGGGGTGCTTTCCCGGGATGTGTCCGGGTGGGGGCAGATCGTTGCCGAGCAGGTCCCGCAGGCGGGCGCGGGCCCGCGAGAGGCGCGGCCGCACGACCGCGGCCGGCAGACCGAGGACCTCGGCGATCTCCCGGGGTTCCAGGCCCTCCCACAGGTGGAGCCGCAGGACCTCCTCGTCGCGGGCGCTCAGCCGCCCCATCGCCTCGTCGACCACGTGGTCCTGTACCACCCGGTCGCTGACGTCGGGGACGACGACGGCCAGGTCATGGCGCAACCGCTCCCCGAGCCTGCGCCGGCGCAGCTCCCCTCGTCGCTGGTTGGCCAGCACGCGGCGCGCCACGCCGTACAGCCAGGGCAGGGCGTCCGGCCCGGGCGGGACGTGGTGGAGCCGGCGCCAGGCGACGAGGAAGCTCTCGCTCACGACGTCGGCGGCGTCCTCGGGCCGGCTGGTCCGCCGCAGCGCGTAGCCCAGCACGGCATCGAAGTGGGCGCCGTAGAGCGCGCGGAACGCCTCCTCGCGCTCGCGCGTGCGCGTGTCCCCCGTGACAGTCATGACTCCCTTGTGTCCGGCTCCCCCGCGATCGTTGCAGCCCGACCGGAACTCTTCGCCGTCCCGTCCCGTCCCGGCTGGCGGCTAGAGGATCGCGCCGGGCACGTACGACGCCGCGCCGGGGTGCCGCTCGGCGAGCCCCTCGACGGCCCGGACGACCGAGCGCACCTGGGCGACGGCGGCGCCGGTGAACTCGATCGGGTCGGCGACCAACGCCTCGATCTGCTCGCGGGTCAGCCCGAGCCGCTCGTCCGCGGCGAGCTTGACGAACACGTCGTTCTCGGCCTGCCCGGCCCGCATCGCCAGCGCGGTGCCGACGGCCGCCTCCTTGATCGCCTCGTGGGCCGCCTCCCGGCCCACGCCGTTGCGGACGGCCGCCATCAGGACCTTGGTGGTGGTCAGGAACGGCAGGTAGCGGTCGAGCTCACGCTGGACCACCGCGGGGAACGCGCCGAACTCGTCGAGCACGGTCAGGAAGGTCTGGAAGAGGCCGTCGGCGGCGAAGAACGCGTCGGGCAGCGCCACCCGCCGGACGACGGAGTCGGAGACGTCGCCCTCGTTCCACTGGTCGCCCGCGAGCTCGCCCACCATGGAGACGTGACCGCGGAGGATGACGGCGAGGCCGTTCACGCGCTCGCAGGAGCGGCTGTTCATCTTGTGGGGCATCGCCGACGAGCCGACCTGGCCCTCCTGGAACCCCTCGGTCACCAGCTCGTTGCCCGCCATCAGGCGGATCGTCGTGGCGAGGTTGGACGGCCCGGAGACCAGCTGGGCCAGCGCCGTGACGACGTCGTAGTCCAGCGAGCGCGGATAGACCTGCCCCACGCTGGTCAGCACCCGGTCGAAGCCGAGGTGCGCCGCCACGCGCTGCTCGAGCTCCTCGAGCCGGGACGCGTCGCCGTCGAGGAGGTCGAGCATGTCCTGGGCGGTGCCCATCGGGCCCTTGATCCCGCGCAGGGGGTATCGGGCGATCAGCTCCTCGACCCGTTGGACGCCGACGAGCATCTCGTCGGCGACCGTGGCGAAGCGCTTCCCCAGGGTCGTCGCCTGCGCGGCGACGTTGTGGGATCGCCCGGCCATCACGGTGACCTCGTGCTGGGCGGCCAGCCTCGCCAGGCGGACCAGCGCCGCGACGGCACGGTCGCGGACGAGCTCCAGCGAGCGTCGTACCTGGAGCTGCTCGACGTTCTCGGTGAGGTCGCGCGAGGTCATCCCCTTGTGGATGTGCTCGTGGCCGGCGAGCCCGCAGAACTCCTCGATCCGCGCCTTCACGTCGTGACGGGTGACCCTCTCCCGCGTTGCGATCGACCCCAGGTCGACCCGGTCGAGGATCCGCTCGTAGTCCTCGACGACGCCGTCGGGCACATCGACACCGAGGTCGCGCTGGGCCTTCAGCACCGCGAGCCAGAGCTGACGCTCGAGGACGACCTTGTGCTCGGGGGACCAGATGCGCGCCAGGTCGGCGCCGGCGTAGCGGGTGGCCAGGACGTTGGGGACGGTCACGCCGCAGATCATCCCACCGTTGGGTCGGCGGGGCGGCGCCGGTCAGCAGTCCTGGCGCGTGCCTGCCTGGCTCCGGCCGGGAGCCACGAGCCGGCGGACGGCCTCCACCACCGAGGCCCTGCGCCGCGCGCGCGAGTTGTTGCGTCCGGACGGTGTGAACTCCGGCGGCACGGACGTCCACGCGGTCGCCAGCGTGACGACCAGCGGGAGCAGCACGTCCGGCGCGAAGGCGTCCGTCACGGTCCCGGCACGCTGGGCCGCGCGGATGCCGGCGAGCTTGGCGGCGTTGGCCTCGACGATGGCCGCGACCGGCTCGTCGCCCGGCGAGCGCTCCAGGCGGTACCACGTCACCAGGCGGGCGAAGTCCGGTGCGGCCTCGAACTGGTCGAAGATCCGGCCCGCCGAGCCGGGCAGGTCCGTCGGGTCGAAGGACTCGTCCGCGACGGACGCCTGCACGAAGCGGGAGAAGACGGCGTCGAAGAGACCGTCCTTGCTGCCGAAGTAGTGGTAGATCTGCGCCTTGTTCGCCGACGCCGCCGCGGCGATGCGATCCACGCGCGCACCGGCGATGCCGCGCTCGGCGAACTCCGCGGTGGCGGCGTCCAGCAGGCGCTCCCGGGTGGCGTCGGCGTCTCGTGGGGACATGACGTCAGCGTAGCAACTAACCGGATAGTTGACATACCGCACAGAGGGCTCCAGACTTCTAACCAACCAGTTAGAAACTACGAGGAGCACTCATGACCACCACCCGCATCGCGCTCGTCACCGGCGCCTCCGCCGGCATCGGCGCCGCAACGGCCCGGCGCCTCGCCCGCGCGGGCTTCACCGTCTACGGCGCCGCCCGCCGCACCGACCGGCTCGCCGAGCTCGCTGACGACGGCGTGATCGCCCTGGCGATGGACGTGACGGACGACGAGTCGCTGCAGGCCGGTGTCGCGCGGATCCTGGCCCAGCACGGCCGCATCGACGTGCTGGTCAACAACGCCGGCTACGGGTCGTACGGCGCGGTCGAGGACGTCCCGCTCGAGGAGGCCAGGCGCCAGTTCGACGTCAACGTCTTCGGGCTCGCGCGGCTGACGCAGCTCGTGCTGCCGGCGATGCGCGAGCAGGGGTCCGGGCGCATCGTCAACGTGACGTCGATGGGCGGGAAGATGGCGACCGCGTTCGGCGGGTGGTACCACGCGACGAAGTTCGCCGTGGAGGGGCTCAGCGACTCCCTGCGCCAGGAGGTGGCGCCGTACGGCGTCGACGTCGTGGTCGTCGAGCCCGGCGCGATCCGCACCGAGTGGGGCGGCATCGCCGCCGAGAGCCTCGTCGCGCGGTCCGGTGACGGGGCGTACGGCGAGCGCGCCCGACGAGCCAGCGCCACCCTCCACTCGCCGCGGGCCGAGCGCCTGCAGTCCAGCCCCGAGGTGGTCGCCAAGGCCATCACCCGGGCGGCGACCGCGCGCCGTCCGCGGACCCGCTACGCGGTCGGCGCCGGCGCGAAGCCGGTCATCGCGGCCCGCAAGGTGCTGCCCGACCGGGCGTTCGACCTGGCGGCGCGCCAGCTGATGGGCTGACCCCCGCCCGGGGCGTAGTTCAGGGCGGAACGGTCAGTCCGGCACGTCCATGACGGCCGTTCTGCCCTGAACTACCCCGGCATGGACGGCGGGGCAGCCGGCATGGACGGCGGGGCAGCCGGCGCGGTCAGCCCGTCGGCGACCAGTCGTCCCAGGGGGCCCACCAGCGCTCGTCCCGCTCGAGCAGGTCCGCCATGCCGGCGGCCGCGCGCAGGACGTGCAGCATCTCGTCCAGCGTGATGCGCCCGGAGTCCAGGCTCGGAGCGAGGTCGTCCACGTCCTTCCAGCGCCAGTCGCCGTCCGGCGGGATCACGACGTCGAGCTGGAGGTCGTTGACGTCCACGCCGTCGGACCGCCGGACGTACGGCGTCTCGAAGTTGACGTACCAGAACCGGAAGCCGGAGGCGTCGAAGAACTTCCAGACGGAGTACCAGTCGCCGGGCCGGCGGAGCTTGAGCACCGTCATGCCTCGCCAGGCGTCGAGGTGACCCCACGGATGGGGCACCGGGTGCGGCGGGAAGGTCATCGGGCTGCCGTCCTGCTGCACCGTCGCGAGCACCCCGTCGTCGCTGTCGACCACCTCGTGCCACCGAGCCCACTCGGCGTCGTGCAACACCTCTCGGACCGTGAGGGACGTCCCCGCCGCGAAGGCGACCTGCTCACGCACGCGCACCGGCCCCCTCGACGACGCCGAGCGGCTCGGCGGCGATGTCGCGGCGCCACTGCGCTCCCGCGAAGCTGATCATCGCGACGCCCTCGTAGGCCTTCGCGCGCGCGTCCGCGACGTCCGTGCCGACCGCGCGGACGGCGAGCACCCGCCCACCGGCGGTGACGAGCCGGTGGTCGGTGAGAGCCGTCCCGGCGTGGACGACATCGACCTCGCGGTCGCCGTCGAGGGTCTCCGCACCGACGACGGGGTCACCGGTCCGGGAGGAGGCGGGGTAGCCCGCGCTCGCCATCACCACGCTGACGGCGGCGCCGTCCGCGAACGCCGGCACGGGCACGGCCGAGACGTCGCCGTCGGCCGCCGCCTCCAGCAACGGACCGAGCGGCGAGACCAGCAGCGCGAGGACCGGTTGCACGTCGGGGTCGCCGAAGCGGCAGTTGAACTCGATCACCCGAGGACCGGCCGCGGTCAGCGCGAGGCCGACGTAGAGGCAGCCCACGAACGGGGTCCCGCGACGGCGCATCTCGTCCAGGGTCGGCTGCACGACGCTCTCGAGCACGGTCGCGGCCAGGTCGGGCGGGGCCCACGGCAGCGGGGAGTAGGCGCCCATTCCTCCCGTGTTCGGCCCGCGGCCGCCGTCGAGCAGCCGCTTGAAGTCCTGGGCGGGCTGCAGTGCCCGGGCCGTGGTCCCGTCGCAGACCGCGAAGAGCGAGACCTCCGGACCGTCGAGGAACTCCTCGACCACCACCCGGTCGCACGACGCGGCGTGGGCGAGCGCCTCGTCGCGGTCACGCGTCACCACGACGCCCTTCCCGGCCGCCAGCGCGTCGTCCTTGACGACGTACGGCGCCCCGAACGCGTCGAGCGCGGCAGCGACCTCCTCCGGCGTGGTGCACGTGCGCGACCCCGCCGTCGGCACCCCGGCGGCGGCCATCACCTCCTTGGCGAAGGCCTTGGAGCCCTCGAGGCGCGCCGCCTCGCGGGACGGCCCGAAGCAGGCGATCCCCGCCTCCCGCACCGCGTCGGCGACCCCGGCGACCAGTGGGGCCTCCGGACCCACCACGACCAGCCGGGCGCCGATGGCGGCTGCGAGCGCGGCGACCCCGGGGCCGTCCATCGGGTCGACCTCGTGGAGCGTCGCGGCGGCCGCCATCCCGGGGTTGCCCGGCGCCGCGTGGACCTCGACGTCGCCGTCACGGGCCAGCGCCAGGACCAGCGCGTGCTCCCGTCCGCCGCTCCCGACGACCAGGATCCTCACGGGTGGACCACCACGGTCTGCTCGCGGCCGGGGCCGACCCCGACGCCCCACATCCTCGCGCCGGACATCTGCTCCAGCGCCTCGACGTACACCTGGGCGTTGCGCGGCAGGTCGGCGAAGGTGCGGCAGCCGGAGATGTCGCTCTGCCACCCCTCGAAGTACTCGTAGACCGGCTTCGCGTGGTGGAACTCGGTCTGGGTCATCGGCATCTCGTCGTGTCGCACGCCGTCGATCTCGTAGGCCACGCACACCGGGATCCGCTCCCACGCGCCGAGGATGTCGAGCTTGGTGAGGAAGAACTCCGTGAGGCCGTTGACCCGGCTGGCGTAGCGCGCGACGACGGCGTCGTACCAGCCGCAGCGACGGGTGCGGCCCGTCGAGACGCCGATCTCACCGCCGAGCCGCTGCAGCTGCTCGCCGTCGGCGTCGAAGAGCTCGGTCGGGAACGGCCCCGCTCCGACCCTCGTGGTGTAGGCCTTGATGACGCCGATCACCCGGTCGATGCGCGTGGGGCCGATGCCGGCACCGATGCACACACCCCCGGCGATCGGGCTGGACGACGTGACGAACGGGTAGGTGCCGTGGTCGACGTCGAGCATCGTCGCCTGGGCGCCCTCGAAGAGCACGGTGCGGCCCTCGTCCAGCGCCCGGTTGAGCAGCAGCGAGGTGTCGCGGACCATCGGCCTGAGCCGGTCGGCGTACGACAGGAGCTCCTCGACGACCGCGTCGACCTCGATGGCCCGGCGGTTGTAGACCTTGGTGAGCAGGTGGTTGCGGACGTCGAGGGCCGCCTCCACCTTCTGGCGCAGGATGCGCTCGTCGAAGAGGTCGGCGACCCGGACGCCCACGCGGTTGACCTTGTCGGCGTACGCCGGCCCGATGCCGCGGCCCGTCGTGCCGATCTGGTTCTTGCCGAGGAAGCGCTCGGTCACCTTGTCGATGGTCGCGTGGTACGACGCGATGACGTGGGCGTTGGCCGCCACGAGGAGCCGGTCCTCGACGCCCTCGACACCGCGCTCGATCAGCCCGTCCAGCTCCCGGAAGAGCGCCTCCGGGGAGACCACGACACCACTGGCGATCACGCTGGTGGCGCCGGGCGTGAGGATGCCGCTGGGCAGCAGGTGGGTGGCGTACTTCTCGCCGTCGATCACGATGGTGTGTCCGGCGTTGTGGCCGCCGCTGGTGCGGACGACGTAGTCGATGGTGTCGGTGGTGGCCAGCTGGTCGGTGGCCTTGCCCTTGCCCTCGTCGCCCCACTGGGCGCCGAGCACGACGATCGCGGGCATCTCAGCCCTCCTCGCACGGTTGTGCAACGACTCAGCCCCAGCGCTCGCGCGGCCGGGGCTCTTGCGGCGTCACGCTATCGCACCCGGGCAGGCTCGCCCCACGAGCACCGCGGACGCGGAACACGCCCGCGGAGCGGGGGAGGGGCTACTGTCCCGCCTTGTGGATCCCATGCTCGTCATCACCAACGCCGACGCGGGGCCGGCCGACGAGGAGACCCTCGAGGCGGCCCTGGACATCCTGCGCAAGGCGGGCTCGGTCGAGGTCGCCGCGACCTCCAACCCGGGCGAGCTCGACGGTGTGCTGCACCGGGCCGGCAGCCGGCTGATCGTCGTCGCCGGCGGGGACGGCAGCCTCCACGCGGTCGTCGCGGCGCTCCACCGGCGCAACGAGCTCAAGGCCCGCACCCTCGCGCTGCTGCCGATGGGCACCGGCAACGACTTCGCCCGCGGCAACGACATCCCCCTCGACACCTGCGAGGCGGCGCGACTGGTGCTGCGCGGCTCGCCCCGACCGGTGGACCTGATCGTCGACGACACCGGGTCCGTGGTCGTCAACAACGTGCACGTGGGGGTCGGCGCCCAGGCCAGCCGCAAGGGCCACAGGTGGAAGGAGCGCCTCCACGGGGTGGGGGTGGGAAAGGTCAACCTCGGCAAGCTCGGCTACCCGATCGGCGCGATGCTGTCGGCCTTCGCACCGCCGCACTGGCGACTGCGGGTCGAGCTCGACGGCAAGGTCGTCAACGACCTCAACCAGCCGGTGCTCATGGTCTCGATCGGCAACGGCGGCAACGTCGGCGGCGGCACGGAGCTCAACCCCGATGCCGACACCGAGGACGGCGTGCTCGACGTGATGATCAGCCGAGCGGCGGGCGTGGGCGCACGCTTCGGCTTCGTCGCGCGCCTGCGCAAGGGCGAGCACGAGCAGCGCGAGGACGTCTTCTCCTCGCGTGGCCGCACGGTGACCGTCAGCGGCGAGGAGTTCTGGATGTCGGCGGACGGGGAGATCTCCGGACCCGAGCGCAACCGCACGTGGCGCGTCGAGCCCGCGGCGTACGCCATGGTGCTGCCGCGACCCGAGCCGGTCGCAGGCACCGAGCGCGGCGGCGGCGACTAGGCCGGAGCGAGGCTCGGCGCGGGCTCCAGCGCCAGGTCGACCAGCAGCGAGGCGTGGGCGACGGCGGAGTCCACCACCGGGAGCGGCGCGTGCTCGGCGCCGACGAGGAGGCCGATCTCGGTGCACGCCAGCACGACGGCGTCGGCTCCGCGGGACCGGAGGTCGCGCATGACGTCGACGTACGCCGCGCGCGAGGAGTCGAGGAAGACGCCCTTGGTGATCTCCTCGAACACGACGCGGTCGACGAGCTCGCGACCCGCCTCGTCCGGCACGACGACCCCGATCCCGTGCTCGGCCAGCCGGTCGGCGTAGAACGTCTCCTCCATCACCCACCGCGCGCCGAGGAGCCCCAGCGTCGACCAGCCCTCGCGCTTCGCGACGACGGCGACGGCGTCGGCGATGTGGACGGCGGGCACGCTGACGGCGGCCTCCAGGGCGGGGAAGTTCTTGTGCATGAGGTTCGTGCACAGTCCGACGAGCTCGGCCCCGCCCGCCTCGCAGCGACGCGCGGCATCGGCGAGCAGGGCGGCGGACGCGGCCCAGTCGCCGCGCTCCTGGCAGTCGCGGATCTCGGCGAAGTCGAGGGACTGCAGCGAGATGCGGGCCGACGCGTGGCCGCCGAGGCGGGCAGCGACCTGCTCGTTGATCAGCCGGTAGTAGGTGGCGGTCGAGTGCCAGGACATGCCGCCGACGAGCCCGATGGTCCTCATGCCCCCAGGGTGCGCGTGTCGAGGGTCCAAGGGAATCCTCGATCTTCTACGACGGGGCATAACCTGGACCTATGGCCCTGGACGTACGGCGGACGCTGATCTTCCGCGGCGTGGCGCGGGCGGGATCGATCAGCGCGGCCGCCCGGGAGCTGGGCTGGACGCAGCCCGCCGTCAGCCAGCACCTCGCCGCCCTCGAGCGCGAGGCGGGCGGCCCGCTGCTCCTGCGTGGGCCGGGCGGCGTCACCCTCACCGAGGCGGGAGAGGCGCTGCTGAGGCGGGCCGACGTCGTCGCGGCCGAGCTGCACGCGGCGGGAGAGGAGCTCGCGGCCCTGCACCAGCTGCGCGCCGGCCGCGTCCGCCTGGTCGCCTTCCCGTCGGCTGCGGCCACCCTCGTGCCTGACGTCCTGACCTCGCTCGCGCTGGGGCATCCCGAGCTCGAGGTGGGGCTGGAGGAGGCCGAGCCGCCGGAGGCCCTCGCGGCGGTCGCCGCCGGCGACGTCGACCTCGCCCTGGTGTTCGGCCACGACGGCCCGCCGCAGGGCCTCGGGGGACTCACCTGGCGCCTGCTGGTCGACGAGCCCGTCCACCTCGTCGTCCCGGTCGAGTCCGGCCGGCCCGCGCCGACCGACCTGGCCGCCCTGGCCGACGAGGACTGGATCGGCGGGTGCGTGAGGTGTCGCACGCACCTCGTGGACTGCTGCGCGGGGGCCGGCTTCGTCCCGCGCGTGCGGCACACCACCGACGACTACGTCGTCGTGCAGAACCTCGTCGCCCGGGGACTGGGGGTGACCGTGCTCCCCGAGTCGGCCCTCCGGGCCTACCACCACCCCGGGGTCCGGGTCGTGCCGCTGCGCAGCCTGGGCCGACGCCACATCGGCATCGCCCACCGGCCGGGCGCCGAGAACGTCCCGGCGACGGCGGCACTCGTCGCCCAGCTGGTCACGGAGGTAGCCGGCGAGGTCGCCGGCGAGGTGGGCGGCGACTAGATCCAGCCCCGCCGCGACGCCTCCACACCAGCCTGGAACCGGGTGTCGACGCCGAGGTCCTCCATCAGTGAGGCGATGCGGCGCCGCACCGTGCGCAGGCTGATGCCGAGCCTGCGGGCGATGAGCTCGTCGGTGTAGCCCGCCACCAGCTGCTCGAGCAGGAACTGCCGCAGGTCGGGCCGCGCCTCGCCCCCGTCGAGCCGGGGCACCGGTGCCGCGCGCGACCACAGGGACTCGAACCACATCGTCAGCAGCGTCACCAGCGCCCGCTGCCGGACGTGGATGCGGGGCTCGTCGGCGGTGCCGAGCGGCTCGGGCAGCACCGCGTGCGACTGACCGAGGATGAACATCCGGGTCGGCAGCTCGGACATCACCCGGATCTGCTCGCCGAGCCGGGCCCGGGCCTGCAGCGCCTCCGGCGCCTCCGAGAGGGCGCGGACGGGGTAGATCGCACGGGAGCGTCGACCGGTCGCCATCGCCTCGGCCAGCACGGCGGCCACGGCGGCCTCGCGAGGCATGGCCCAGGCATCAGGGCGCAGCCACAGCATGTCTCCGCGGCTGGTGCGGATCATCTGGCCGAGCAGCTCCAGCGGGTTGCCGCCCGTGCTGAGCTCGCCGTCGAGCGGCCGGACGTCGGTGAGGTCCCGCTCGGAGGGGCGGGTGGACGCGGCGACGAGGTGGGGCACGGCGATCGCCAGCTCCCGGAGGCGCTGCGACGAGGTCGCCGCGAGCCGCGCCTCGCGCTGCACGAGCTCGGCGACGGCCTCGGCCAGCACCGGCACCTCCACCCGGTCGTCGACCAGGCGCACGAGCCCCAGATGCAGCAACGGCTCCAGCCCGCGAACGAGCTCCTCGGGGGTTCCCCGCAGGATGCGGGCCGCCTCGTCGACCGTGTGCCCGGACGCAGGCGGGAGGGCGAAGTAGAGGCGTTCGGTGTTCCGATCCAGACCGAGGGCGTTCAGGACGGACGAGGTGTCAGCTGCCATCGTGGCATTTTAGTGCCACCGGCACTCGCGATCCATGTGGCAGCGATCGGCCATCCCATAATTGGAGCATCCGGTCCGCCAGGGGGATGGGCCGGACCAGCTCAGCAGTGAGCTCGAGCGTCGGAGTCGCCGCAGGGGACGGCTCCGGCGCTCTACTGCATTTCTGGCCCGGATCCACGGCCGATAGCCTGCGCCCATGGCGCGAGGCGGACAGCAGGGCGATCCCATCGACTGGGTGACGCGGGCGGCGGACGACGCCGTACGGCACGCCGGCGAGGGCAAGCCGGTGACCGTGTCCTCGGGTGCATCGCCCTCGGGACCGGTCCACCTGGGCAACCTGCGGGAGTTCCTCACCACCCACTTCGTGGCCGACGAGCTGCGGCGCCGGGGCATCGAGGTCACCCACCTGCACGTGTGGGACGACTACGACCGCTTCCGCAAGGTCCCCGCGGGCGTGCCCGCCGAGTGGGTCGAGCACATCGGCCGCCCGCTCACCGCCGTCCCCGACCCGTGGGAGTGCCACGGCTCCTGGTCCGACCACTTCAAGGAGCCGCTGCAGCGCGCGCTCGCCGACCTCGGCGTGGAGATGACCGAGATCTCCCAGACGGAGCTCTACCGGTCCGGGACCTACCGCGAGAAGGTCCTGGTCGCCGTGCGCGAGCGGCACCGGATCGAGGAGGTGCTGGCGCGTCACCGCACCAGGAAGCCCGTCGCCGCCGCCGAGCCGGCCACCGAGATCGACGCCCAGGAGGCCGCGGCGCTCGCCGACTCGGTCGCCGCCGACGACGAGGCGGCCTCGGGTCCGGGCGACCTCGCGCGCTTCCCCTACAAGCCCTACTGCCGCGGGTGCGGCCGCGACACCGTCACCGTCACGTCGTACGACGACGAGACCACCGACCTCGCCTACACGTGCGAGTGCGGGACCACCGCCGTGACCAACCTCGCCACCGAGGACGAGGGCAAGCTCGTGTGGAAGGTCGACTGGCCGATGCGCTGGGCGCACTACCACGTCGACTTCGAGGCGGCCGGGGCCGACCACGCGACGCCCGGCTCCTCCTTCACCGTCGGGCACGAGCTCGTCGAGTCGATCTTCGCGATGCCGAGGCCGGCCTGGTTCGGCTACGGGTTCGTGGGCTTCGCGGGGATCCAGAAGATGTCCTCCTCCGCGGGCGGCGTGCCCACCGCGGCCGACGCGCTGCAGGTGCTCGAGGCGCCGATCCTGCGCTGGCTCTACGTCCGACGCTCGCCCAAGCAGGTCTTCACCGTCGACTTCGGTGCCGAGGTGGTGCGGCTGTACGACGAGTGGGACGCCCTGGGCCGCAAGGCCGCCGACCCCGCCAAGCGGGACCTGGCGGTGCTGGCGCACGAGCGGGCCTCGGCCGTGGCCGCGGGTCCGCTCCCCGCCTCACCCGTGGCCGTCCCGTTCCGCACCCTCTCCTCGGTCGCGGACGTGACGGCCGGGTCCGCCGAGCTGATCAGCCGGGTCGTGGGCGACCTCGGCTACCCCCACGACTCGGTCGACGACCTCCAGCCCCGGCTGGGCCGGGCCATGGCGTGGACCGCCTCGCTCCCCGCCGACCAGCGCACCACGGTCCGCGACACCCCCGACACCGAGCGGCTCGCCTCGCTGTCGGAGGACGAGGAGCTGTGGCTGCGGATCTTCCTCGACCGGCTGCCGGACTCGATGGACCTCGACGAGGTCACGGCGATCGTCTACGGCACCCCCAAGGTCGCCCGTGGGCTGGGCGTCGACGACCCGCCGACCGACCAGGTGAAGGCCGACCAGAAGCAGTTCTTCGGGCTGCTCTACCACCTGCTGGTCGCCAAGGAGCGTGGCCCACGGCTGCCCACCCTCATCGTGGCGCTGGGCGCCGAGAAGGTCCGCACGCTACTCGGGGCTTGATCGCGCGCTCGGCGATCAGCGCATGGCGACGGGGCCGCCGAGGTAGCGCTCGAGGTCTCCTCGTACGGCGTCGCTGAGCGGCCAGGCCGCCCCGGCGCGCGAGTCCCACAGCACGTTGACGCACTCCCAGGCCACGGCCGGGTGCCCGCCGTCCTCGACCCGGATCTCGGCGGCGACGGTGAACGACGACCGGCCGATGCGGGACACCCACAGCGTCGCCAGGAACGGCTGGTAGGGCACGAACCGCATCTCGGCGTGGTAGGTGATGGCCTGCGACGCGACCAGCTCCGACACCCCGTCGTCCACCCGGTGCAGCAGCCCGGTGGCTCCCTCCGGCAGGCCCGGGAGGTGGGCGAACCGGAAGAACTCCAGCCGCGCCTCGTCGAGCACCCGCACCGCCTCGACGTTGTCGACGTGCCCGGCGAGGTTGATGTCGCGGTAGCGCGCCTGGATCTCGGTCGTGAAGGTCTCACCCACGGAGGGGAGTCTGCAGGAGCGCCCGTGCGTGGGCGGGAGCGCCCCACCTCGTAGGGTCGACCCATGAGCTCCTTCGGCGACCTGATGGCCGGTCCCCCGCCCACCCACCTGCCCGCCGACCCCGCCGAGGAGGCGCTGACCGCGGGCCAGGCGCCCGCTGACGTCGTACGGCGGCACCCGGGGTCCCCCGCAGCCTGGGCCGCGCTGGCCGGCCAGGCCAAGGAGCAGGGCGCCGACGACGTGACCGTCTACGCCTACGCCCGGGTGGGGTACCACCGCTCGCTCGACAACCTGCGCCGCAACGGCTGGAAGGGCCACGGTCCGGTGCCGTGGTCCCACGAGCCCAACCGGGGCTTCCTCCGGTCGCTGGCCCTGCTGGCCCTGGCGGCCCGCGACATCGGCGAGACCGAGGAGTGGGAGCGCTGCTCCAGCTTCCTCCGCGACTCGAGCGCCGAGGCGGCGGACGAGCTGCTGGGCGGCGCCTGACCGCTCGGCGGCCCGACCGCCCGTCGCGCCAGACCGACCGCTCGTCGCAGCAGTGCTGCGGCAGGGCCCGCGACCTCAGGCGCAGTCACGATAATCCCGACACATGACACTCGGGTCGACGTCCTCGTCCATGCCGCCCGGCCCTCCCCGCCACGAGCAGGGGCCGCCGCCCACCGACAAGGGCAAGATGGCGCTGGCCGCCGTCCTGCTGGTGATCCCGATCATCGCGCTGATGTGGGTGCCGTCCTACACCCGCGCCGAGCCGGAGCTCCTCGGGTTCCCGTTCTTCTTCTGGTACCAGTTCCTCTGGGTCTTCATCTGCTCGGCGCTCACCTGGACCGCCTACAAGCTCACCCTCGCCGCCCGCCCCCGGCGCGGTGACGCCGGGCGCGACGACGACACCCGGGGCGGCGACCGATGAGCGCGCAGGTGACCGTGCTGGCGGCCGACGCCGGTGTCAACGGCGTGGCGCTCGCGGTGCTGATCGTCCTCTTCGCCATCGTGACGGTGGCGGGCTTCATGGCGTCGCGCTTCAAGCGCGCCGAGTCGCTCGACAACCTCGACGAGTGGGGGCTGGGCGGGCGGAAGTTCGGCACGTGGATCACGTGGTTCCTGCTGGGCGGCGACCTCTACACGGCGTACACCTTCGTCGCCGTGCCGGCAGCGATGTTCGCGACCGGCGCGGTGGCCGGCTTCTTCGCCGTGCCCTACACGATCATCCTCTACCCGATCATCTTCATCTTCATGGCGCGGCTGTGGTCGGTGAGCCACCGCCACGGCTACGTCACCACCGCGGACTTCGTCCGTGGCCGGTACGACGACCGGGCGCTGTCGCTGACCGTGGCCGTGGTCGGCATCGTCGCGACGATGCCCTACATCGCGCTGCAGCTCATCGGCATCGAGGCCGTGCTCGAGGTCGCGGGCCTCGGCGGCGGTGACAACATCATCGCCAAGGACGCCCCGCTCTTCATCGCCTTCGCCCTGCTCGCGGCCTACACCTACTCCAGCGGCCTGCGCGCCCCGGCCGTGATCGCGTTCGTCAAGGACATCCTGATCTACCTCGTCATCATCGTGGCGATCGTCTACCTGCCCGGCCAGGTCGGCGGGTGGGACAACATCTTCCAGTCCGCCCAGGACAAGATGGCCACGACCAACGAGGCGACCGGCAAGCCCACCGGGGCCTTCATCCCCGGCACCGGCTTCGCGTGGGCCTACGCCACCCTGGCGCTCGGCTCGGCGCTGGCCCTGTTCATGTACCCCCACTCGATCACGGCGTCGCTGTCGTCCAACAGCCGCAACACGATCCGGCGCAACGCGGCGATCCTGCCGGCGTACTCCTTCGTGCTGGGCCTGCTGGCCCTCCTCGGCTGGGTCGCCATCGCGGCCGGCACGCAGCCGATCGGCCTGGACGGGGAGCCCAACGCCCAGCTGGTGATCCCCCAGCTGTTCGAGGACATGTTCCCGGCCTGGTTCGCGGGCGTGGCCTTCGCCGCGATCGCCATCGGAGCCCTCGTCCCCGCGGCCATCATGTCCATCGCCGCCGCCAACACGTTCAGCCGCAACATCTACAAGGAGTGGCTCAACAAGGACGCCACCCCGGCCCAGGAGGCCAAGGTCTCCAAGCTGATGTCGCTGGTCGTCAAGGCCTTCGCGCTGATCTTCGTGCTGACCCTGGACAAGCAGAACGCCATCAACTTCCAGCTGCTCGGCGGCATCTGGATGCTGCAGGCGTTCCCGGTCATCGTCTTCAGCCTCTTCACCCGGTGGTTCCACCGCTGGGCGCTGCTCGCCGGGATGGTCGCCGGCCTCGCCGACGGCACCATCGAGGCCTACAACGTGATCAACCCGGTCACCGGCAAGCACTTCGGCGGCTCGCTCCACCCGCTCCCCGGCATCGAGGACATGGGCTACATCGCCATGACGGCGTTCGCGCTCAACCTGGTCGTGACCGTCCTGGTCACGGTGGTCCTCAACGCGCTGAAGGTGTCCAACGGCCGCGACGAGACGATCCCGTTCGACTACTTCGCCGACGCCGACGACCCGCGCGTGCAGAAGACGCTCCCGGCGTACGACGCGCCGCACGACGAGCTCGCCAACGACCCCGGGACACCCCGGCCCAGTTGATGTTTCACCCTTCGGGGGCGTTACCTGCGGCACATCCGCGCGTTAGACCTGTGACGCGGCGACGCAACGCCGCGGATCACGCACCCGGAGGAAACTCATGCGCACACGCTCGTCCCGGTACCGCCAGGCCACCGCTCTGGCCGCACTCGCGATGGGAGCGGCGGCCCTGACCGTCCCGACCGCCGCCCAGGGCAACATCGTCGGCAACACCACCGCCGACGTCTTCGCCCCCCAGCTCGTCACCGTCGACACCCCGACGCGGGCGGACAAGACCCGCCTGCAGACGCTCGGCCTCGACCTGACCGAGCACGCCGGCCACGACTACATCGAGGTCGTCCTGCACGCGGCCGCCGACCAGGAGGCGCTGCGCGCCGCCGGCTTCACCTACGACGTGCGCATCCCCGACCTGCTCCGCCGCCAGGGCGAGATCAACCAGATCGACGAGCTCTTCGCTGCGACCACCCTGCGTACGGCGCTCCCCTCCGGGCGTGACGCCTACCGCACGCTGGCCGACTTCAACGCCGAGATGAAGGCGATGGCGGCCAACAACCCCGGCCTCGTCAAGCTCCTCGAGATGCCGGAGAAGACCCTCGACGGCCGGACGGTCTACGGCGTCGAGATCGCCAAGAACGTCGCCGCCAAGGACGGCCGCCCGACGTTCGCGATGTTCGGCGTGCACCACGCCCGTGAGTGGCCCTCCGGCGAGCACGCCATGGAGTTCGCCGTCGACCTGGTCAACGGCGCGCGCGCCGGGAACCCCCGCATCACCAGCCTCCTGGAGCGCGGCCGCATGGTCGTCGTGCCCGTGGTGAACGCCGACGGCTTCCACCTCTCCCGCACCGACGGCGCGCTGGTCGACCTGCGCGAGACCGACGGCGGCGGCACCGTGACGATCCTCGGCACCCCCGGCAACGCCTACAAGCGCAAGAACTGCCGCGTCGTGGACGGTCAGGACACCCCCGACGGCACCTGCGCAGCGTTCAGCGCGACCAGCCCCGGCGGCTTCCTCGTCGGCACCGACCCCAACCGCAACTACGGCGGGTTCTGGGGCGGTCCGGGCGCCTCGGACCTGTTCGCCGACCCGACCTACCGCGGCGCCGGCCCGTTCTCGGAGCCGGAGACCCGCAACGTCCGCCACCTGATCTCCACCCGGCAGGTGACGATGATGATCTCCAACCACACCTTCTCCAACCTGGTGCTGCGCCCCAACGGCGTGAACCCGACGACCATCGGCTTCGACGGTCTCCCCGTGGGTGACGCTCCCGACGAGCAGGCCATGAAGGAGGTCGGGGCCAGGATGACGGCCAACAACGGCTACGCCAACATCCACGGCTGGGAGCTCTACGACACCACCGGCACCACCGAGGACTGGTCCTACAACGCCACCGGCGGCTACGGCTTCACCTTCGAGATCGGCCCGAACGAGTTCCACCCGCCGTTCGCGCAGGTCGTCGACGAGTACGTCGGCGCGGGCGAGTACGCCGGCAAGGGCAACCGCGAGGCCTACCTCGTCGCCTTCGAGGAGGCCGTCAGCCGCACCAGCCACGCGGTGATCTCCGGCCGTGCGCCGCTCGGTGCGACGCTCCGGCTGCGCAAGGAGTTCGTGACCCCGACCTGGAGCCCGGAGAACAACTTCACGGACACGCTCGAGACGACGATGGTGACCAACAGCAAGAACTTCGTCTGGGACATCAACCAGTCGACCCGCCCCGTCGTCCAGTCCCGGCTGGTCAAGCTCCTCTCGGAGGAGCCCACCCGTGAGGAGACCTTCACCGGCACGGCCGCCCCGGCGAGCTCGGTGGACCACGAGTTCGTGGTGACCGAGACCGACCAGGACATCATGCAGGTCGACCTCGACTGGCCGACCCCGGACGACCTGGACCTCGAGGTCTACCGCAAGAACGCCGACGGCTCCCTCACCGAGGTCGGCAGCTCGGGCAACTTCGTGGGCGACAAGGAGAAGGTGACGATCAACGCGCCGACGCCCGGCACGTACGTCATCCGCGTCATCAACTTCGCGTCCGTCACGCCGACCTACACCGCCACCGCGGGGCTGTACGACGCCACCGAGCAGATGACGCCCCCGCAGGTCGAGTCGTGGACCCTCACCTGTGAGAAGAACGGCACCGTCCTGCAGACGGCGTCGATCGTGGTCGACCGCGGCCAGCAGGTCAGCATGGACCTCAAGGAGTGCGTCCGCCGCTGGGGTCGCTGACCCCACACAGCACGACGCCCGCCTCCCCACGGGGGAGGCGGGCGTCGCTGCGTGTGCGACCAGACGAGGTCAGACGCCGATCGTCGTGCCGGCGGAGCGGAGGTTCTCGCAGGCCTCGACGATGCGCTCGGCCATGCCGGCCTCGGCGGCCTTGCCCCAGGCACGCGGGTCGTAGGCCTTCTTGTTGCCGACCTCACCGTCGACCTTGAGCACGCCGTCGTAGTTGGCGAGCATGTGGCCCGCGACCGGGCGGGTGAAGGCGTACTGCGTGTCGGTGTCGACGTTCATCTTCACCACGCCGTAGTCGACGGCCGCGCCGATCTCCTCCGCGGTCGAGCCGGAGCCACCGTGGAAGACGAGGTCGAAGGGGCGCGCCCCCTCCTCGAGCCCGAGCTCGGCGACGACGGCCTCCTGGGCGGACTTGAGGATCTCGGGGCGCAGCTTGACGTTGCCGGGCTTGTAGACACCGTGGACGTTGCCGAAGGTCAGCGCCGCGAGGTAGCGGCCCTTCTCACCGGTGCCGAGGGCACGAACCGTGGCGAGGGCGTCCTCGGGGGTGGTGTAGAGCTGGTCGTTGATCTCGTTGGCGACACCGTCCTCCTCGCCGCCGACGACGCCGATCTCGACCTCGAGGATGATGTGCGCCGCCGCGCACTTGGCGAGCAGCTCCTCGGCGATCTGGAGGTTCTCCTCCAGCGGCACCGCGGAGCCGTCCCACATGTGCGACTGGAAGAGCGGGGCCTCGCCGCGGGCGACCCGCTCGGCGGAGATGTCGAGGAGCGGGCGGACGAAGCCGTCGAGCTTGTCCTGGGGGCAGTGGTCGGTGTGCAGCGCGATGTTGACGGGGTAGTTCTTGGCCACCTCGGCGGCGTAGGCGGCGAAGGCCACCGAACCGGTCACCATGTTCTTCACCGTCGGGCCGGAGAGGTACTCCGCGCCACCGGTGGAGATCTGGATGATGCCGTCGGAGCCGGCGTCGGCGAAGCCCTTGAGGGCGGCGTTGAGCGTCTGGGACGAGGACACGTTGATGGCCGGGAAGGCGAAGGACTTCTCCTTGGCCGCGTCCAGCATCTGTGCGTAGACCTCGGGGGTGGCGATGGGCATGCAGGTGTCTCCTCGATCGCGGTTGCAGCGGCCGTTCCACCCTAGTGGCTACTGCGCGGTCGGAAGCTCCTCGACCGCGTGACAACGATCCGTCCGCGCGCTCCGTGTTCACCGTGACAGGCTCGACCCACGGGGGAAGGACCCAGCATGGACACCGACATCGACTGGCACCACGAGATCGACGACGCGATCGGCTGCGCACCGGATCGACCGGTCACCGAGCTGCTGACCACGGGACGGCGCGCCGTACGCCGTCGGCGACTCGCCTCGGCGACCGCCGGCCTGGCCGCGGCGACGCTGATCGGCGGAGCGACGTGGGCGATGGCGCCCGGGACTGCCGAGGGACCTGGTGAGGGCCCCGGTGACTCCCTGGTCGCCACGCAGCCGACGGTGCCGGCCGAGACGCCGAGCGCCACGCCGACGTCCGCCGCGCTGCCCCCCGACCAGTGGCTGCGCCTCGCGCCCGACGGCGAGATCGTGCCCGACCACCCGAGCGTCGAGATCGTCCGGACGACCGTGAGGCTGCCGACGAAGCAGGGGCCCGGCAACGGCGACGGTCGGGTCGTCACGTTCAGCCCGAGCGACGACTACGAGGGTCACGTCCACCTCCGGGTCGGCGGCGAGGACAAGTTCCTCTCCTTCTGGAAGACCGGCTCCGACCTCGCCGTGGTGCCCGACCAGGAGGACCTCCGCGGAGTCACCGACTTCCAGCAGTGGACCGAGCTCCAGGAAGAGAAGGACCCTCGGTGAGGCGTGCGGAACGCGAGGCCGCGTTCACGGACTTCGTGGCGGCCCGGCAGGGCCACCTGCGCCGGGTGGCGTACGCGCTCACCGGCGACTGGCACCGGGGGGAGGACCTCCTGCAGACCGCCCTGACGAAGCTGTACGTCGCGTGGCCGCGGATCGAGCACGAGGGGAACGAGGAGGCCTACGTCCGCCGCATCATGGTGCGCGCGAACATCGACGAGTCGCGGCGTCCCTGGCGGCGCGAACGGTCGAGCGAGGACCTCGCGGACGGGCCGGCGGCGGAGGGGACGTCGTACGAGGACCGCTCGGCGCTCTTCGAGGCCCTCCAGGAGCTGCCGGAGATGCAGCGCAAGGTGGTGGTGCTGCGCCACTGGCTCGGGCTGTCCGTGCGGGAGACGGCGGCCGAGCTGGGGATCGGCGAGGGCACCGTGAAGAGCCACAGCCACCGCGGCCTGAGCGCGCTGGAGGGAACGCTCGCCCGGCGGTGACGAGGCACCGCGGGAGGGCTGCCCTGCGACGACCGCCACCCGGGGGCTGACAAGGTGTCGCACTGGCCCTAGGTTCCCCGCATGACCTCTCGACTCGCTCTCGGTGCGGCGACCGTCGCCCTGCTCGCCACGACCCTGACCGGTCCCGCCTCCACCGCCGCAGCCGCCTCGCGTGCTGCTGCTGCCGCCGACCCGCTCGCCGGCGCACCGACGGTCGGGCAGTGCTCCGACATGAGCCGGCGCGAGCTCCAGCGGAACAGCTTCACCGAGGCCCCCGTCGACTGCGCCGGCCCGAACACCGCCGAGGTCGTGGCGGTGCCGGTGCTCCCCGACAAGGTCTCGTACAAGCGCATCGGCCGGATCACGCGCATCGCGATGAAGGCGTGCATGCCCGTCATCGAGGACCGCCTCGGGACCAGCACGCTGCGGGTGCGGATTACGGCGTACTCGCTGGGCTTCTTCCTCCCCACCACGTCGCAGCGGGCGGCGGGAGCCCGGTGGGTGCGGTGCGACCTGGTCCGCTACGGCGGAGGGCGCCTGCTCCCGCTGCCGGAGACGCTCGCCGTGGGCACCTTCCCGTTCTCCGACACCGCCGCTCGGTGCCTGGTCGGCAGGAAGCGCTTCATCACCGCGTGCTCCGAGCGCCACACCTACCGCGCCTCGTCGGCGGTCAAGGTCCGCGCGGAGCGCTTCCCCTCCCGGGAGGGGTGGCTGCGGCTCGCCGCCCGGGCCTGCCCGCGCAGGGTCAGCACGCCCCGCAGCTTCTGGGCGACCTGGTCGAGCAAGGCCGCGTGGTCGACGGGCGACCGCGCCATCGTCTGCTACTCCCGCACCCGCCGCTGAGGGACCCCGCGACGGTCAGCCGCGCCAGGCGTCGTCCCCCGACAGGTCGGCGTGCTCGCGCACCCAGGCGTGCATGGCGATCGCGGCGGCCGAGCTCGCGTTGATCGAGCGGGTGGAGCCGAACTGCGCGATGGAGAACGTCCCGTCGCACACCTCGCGCGCGCCGGCCGAGAGCCCGGGCCCCTCCTGGCCGAAGAGGAAGCACACACGGCGGGGCAGCTGCATCGTCTCGAGGTGGGACGAGCCGGGCAGGTTGTCGATCCCCAGCAGCCCGACCGGCCCGCCGGTCTCCGGGGCCAGCCCGCGGAGGTACGACGCCAGCGCGGGCACGTCCTCGTGGTGCCGCACGTGCTGGTAGCGGTCGGTGACCATCGCGCCACGGCGGTTCCAGCGCCGGTTGCCGACGATGTGGACCTCCGCGGCGAGGAACGCGTTGGCGGTCCGCACGATCGTGCCGATGTTGAAGTCGTGCTGCCAGTTCTCGATGGCCACGTGGAAGTCGTGGCGACGGGTGTCGAGGTCGGCCACGATCGCCTCGAGCGACCAGTAGCGATAGCGGTCGACGACGTTGCGGCGGTCGCCGTCGCGGAGCAGCTCGGCGTCGTACCTCGCGTCGTCCGGCCACTCCCCCTCCCAGGGGCCGACGCCGACCTCCCCGGGGCCGTGGGGCATCGGGTCGTACGGCGCGCGCTGCTCGGGCATGCCAGCACCCTAGGCAACCCCCGTTAGGGTGAGGCGCGTGAGCGCCCTCCTGGACCCGACCCTCATCGTCCAGCCCCTGCTGCTGGGGATCGAGTGGATGGACCCCAACTGGCTGCTGGACCGGTTCGGGACCGAGCTCTTCTGGATCAGCCTGCTGATCGTCTTCGTCGAGTGCGGCCTGTTCTTCCCGATCCTGCCCGGCGACACCCTGCTCTTCGCGCTCGGCCTCTTCATCGCCACCGAGCAGCTCGACCTCGTCCCCGGCCCGGCCCTCGCCGAGATGCTCGTCGTGATGGCGGCGCTGGTGGCGGCCGCGTTCCTCGGCAACGTCGTGGGCTACGAGATCGGTCGCAAGCTCGGCCCGCCCCTCTACGAGCGCGAGGGACGGATCATCAAGCGCAAGTACTTCGACCAGACCGAGGCGTTCTTCGACAAGCACGGCAACAAGGCGCTCGTGATCGGCCGGTTCGTGCCGTTCGTGCGGACCTACATCACCGTCGTCGCCGGTGTCACCCGGATGGAGCGCCACCGCTTCCTGCTGTGGAGCCTGATCGGTGCGGTGCTGTGGGTGGCGTCGATCTGCCTCCTCGGCTTCTTCCTCGGCGACGCGTTCCCGGGCCTGGGCAAGAGCATCGACAAGCTCGTCCTGGTCATCCTGGCGTTCTCGGTGATCCCGATCATCGTGGAGTGGTGGCGGCACAAGCGCACCCACGCCCCCGGTGCCGAGATCGGGACCCACGACGGCGGGCCCGACCGCGACATCGCCGGCCGCGACGTGTGAGCCGACGCCGGCTCGACGGGGTCAGCGGCGCCCGGGTCAGCGGTGGACGGCGTCCAGGTCGGCTCGGGTGAGGACGGAGCGGACCTCGAGCCCGACGTCGGCGAGCGGGTCCTCGTCGACCGGCGAGCGGTCGATGGCGCAGACCACGACCTCGACGACGGCGCCCGCGGCGCGCAGGGCCCTCGTGGCGTCACGGACGGCGCCGCCGGTCGTGATGACGTCCTCGATCAGCGTCACCCGCCGGCCTGCCACGTCCGGCCCCTCGGCGAGCTTGCAGGTGCCGTACTCCTTGGCCTGCTTGCGCACGAACAGTGCCGGCAGGCCCGTCCTGGCCGACACCATGGTGGCGATCGGGATGCCGCCCAGCTCGAGGCCGCCGAGCAGCTCGGTGTCCTCCGGGAGCAGGTCGAGCATGCGGGTGGCGACCCGGTCGAGGAGGTCGGGCTGCGCCTCGAAGAGGTACTTGTCGAAGTAGGTGTCGGCCACCTGCCCGGACCGCAGGACGAACTCCCCGGTCAGCCGGCAGGCACCGTCGATGTCACGGGCGAGCGTCTCGTCAACCACGCCCGGCAGCCTAGCGACCGACGACCTAGGCTCGTCGGCATGCCTGCGCCCACGCCCGCCCCCACGCCCACCGTGCTGTCGGCCCGCGTCGCGTCCATCGCACCGACGGTGTTCTCGGAGATGTCGGCCCTCGCGGTGCGGACCGGCGCGCTCAACCTCGGGCAGGGGTTCCCCGACGTCGACGGTCCGCCGTCGGTGGTCGCGGCGGCGGTGGCGGCGCTCGAGGGCGGAGCCAACCAGTACTCCCCCGGCATCGGCGTCCCGGCCCTGCGCCAGGCGATCGCACGCCACCAGCAGCGCCACTACGGGCTCGAGCTGGACCCCGACACCGAGGTGGTGGTGACCACCGGGTGCACCGAGGCGATCGCCGCAGCCCTCCTGGGACTGGTGGATCCCGGCGACGAGGTGGTGGTGCTGGAGCCCTACTACGACTCCTACGTCGCGATGCTGACGATGTGCGGCGCCGTACGACGTCCGGTGACCCTGCGCGCGCCGCACTTCCGGCTCGACCCCGACGAGCTCCGTGCGGCCGTCACACCGCGCACCCGCCTCGTCCTGCTCAACAGCCCGCACAACCCCACGGGCACCGTGCTGACCCGCGAGGAGCTCCAGGCGGTCGCCGACGTCGCGATCGAGCACGACCTGGTCGTGGTCACCGACGAGGTGTACGAGCACCTCGTCTTCGACGACGCCCTCTCGGCCGAGGGGCACGTCCCGATCGCCACGCTGCCCGGGATGCGCGAGCGGACGCTCACCCTGTCGAGTGCCGGCAAGAGCTACTCGTTCACCGGCTGGAAGGTCGGGTGGGCCACCGGGCCCGCCCACCTCGTGCAGGCCGTGATGGCCGCCAAGACGTGGCTGACCTTCACCTCCGGCGCCCCGCTCCAGCCGGCGGTCGCCCACGCGCTCGACCACGAGCCGGACTGGCCGGCGGCACTGGCCGCGACCCTGCAGGAGCGCCGCGACCTGCTGTGCGCCGGCCTGGAGGCCGCCGGGCTCACGCCACGGGTGCCGGAGGGGACCTACTTCGCCACCACCGACGTCTCCCACCTCGGCTGGGCGGACGGCCGCGCGTTCTGCCTCGCGCTGCCGGAGGTCGCGGGGGTCGTGGCGATCCCGACCCAGGGGTTCTACGACGACGCGGAGGCCGGGCGGAACCTGGTGCGGTGGGCGTTCTGCAAGGAGCCGGAGGTCATCGGCGAGGCCGTACGACGCCTCGCCGCCGCCGACCTGGCGCGCTGACCGGGTCAGCCGCCGTAGGGCGATCCCGGGTGGGCGCCGCCGTAGGAGGCCTGGCCCTTGCGCGCGAACCACTCCTTCGCGCCGCCGACGAACAGCAGCACGATCACGGCCACGGCCGGCACCAGCGTGATGACGCCGGCACCGCCGGCGAAGACGGCGACCAGCGACAGCAGCGCCGTCAGGGCGCACGAGATGATCAGCAGGGTCCGGGCGACGTTGGAGCGACGCAGCACGAGCACGCCCAGCAGCAGGTTGAGTGCGGACCAGATCGCGAGGCCGAGGAAGAGCGCTCCCGTGACGCCGATGATGAAGTCCACGGACACCCCGGAGTCCTCGAAGCTCGGGTCGGACCGGACCGCGTCGGCCATGAAGTCCTCGCCCAGGAAGACCGCGAGCGCCAGGCCGAGGTAGAGCAGCGTGCCCAGCACGCCGAGGACGATGGTGATCCATCCCGCCGCCGTGACGGTCCCGGGCCGGGTGTCGCCGCGGGTGTCGTACCCCGTGTCGTAGGGACCCGAGCCGTAGGCCGGCTGCTGCGGCTGGCCGTAGGGCTGCGGAGACTGGCCGTACGGCGACGACTGCCCGTAGTGGGGGGCCTGGCCGTAGGACGACTCCTGGCCGTAGGGCGGCGGCGCCTCCCCGTGCTGCGGTGCCTGCCCGTACGGCTGCGCCTGGCCCTGGTCCTGCGACGACTCGCCGTAGGAGGGCGGCGGGTAGCCGGTCGAGCCGCCGCTCTCACGGCTGGAGGAGTCGTCAGCGGAGTGCTGCTCGGAGGAGGGGGGCACCGGCTGCCCGTAGGGGTTCGTGGGCGGTTCGGAGCCGTGGGAGCTGTCCGACGGCCGCTGCTCGTTCTCGTTCATGGCGCCATTCCACCATGCGCGAGCGACGGCGAGGCTCAGCCGCGTCGGGGAGTGCTGCCCCTGCGGCACCACTCCCGGGACTCCGGACGACGCAGCAGCACGAGCGTGGCCATCGCCGCGACGGCCGGCACCAGAGCCGGCAGGCCCCCGGGGGCGACCGCCAGGACGAGGCACGTGCCGAAGGTGAAGGCGGCGGTCACCATCAGCGCCCACCGCGCCCAGTCCCGCCCGACGAGGACGAAGCCCGCGAAGGTCAGGGCGAGCGCGCACAGCAGCAGGCTGGCACCGCCGATGACGTAGGTGCCCGTGCGCAGCTGGTCAGCGGTGATCTCCCGGGCCAGCTCCGGCTCCTGCCGCGCCATCTCGTCGAGCAGCAGCTCGGACGACGTCCCGACCAGGGCCAGGCTCAGCAGCGCCAGCGCGCCGACGAGCACGCTCATGACGATCGTGAGCACCGCGGCCGTCACCACGGACCGTGGCCGCTCGTCGGGGGCGGGGCCCCAGGTGTGCGGATGGACGGCGGACCGTTCGTGGGGCGGCGCCATCGTCGAGCCGAACGGTCTCGCCTGCGGCGCGGGCCGGGGGTGCTGGGCGCCCGGCTGCTCGGGTCCCCGCTGCCCAGGGCCGGCATGGTCCGCCGGCGACCCGCCGACCGGCGTGGACGGAGGCGGCGGCCACGAGGCCGGGCGGTCCTGGTCGCCCAGCGCCTGCGCCTGCCGGGCCTGCGACTGGCGGGGCTGCGGCGGGGTCCAGCTGCCGGTGGCGAACCACTCGCGCGCCGGCGAGAGCCACAGCATGGTCGTGGCCGCGGCGACGAACGACGGGGTGAGCGGGTCGACGAACACACCGGCGACGAGGAGGGGGACGGCGAGCACGGAGAGCGCCAGCCGGGCCGAGGTGTCGCGGCGCAGGACGTACCAGCCCAGGATCGCGGTGGCGGCCGCGCAGCCCGCGGCGACGAGGGTCGCGCCGTGCAGGACGCCGATCGCCTCCTCGACGGTCAGCCCGAGGCCCTCGCCGGGCGGGCTGGCGAGGAACCGCTCGATCCCCTCCCGGCTCTCCAGCGAGCGCACCGTGGCCAGGCGGCTCCAGGCGGTCAGCACGACCAGGATCGACCCCACCAGGACGACGGTGCCCGCCACGGTCACCTGGAACGGGCGTGTGGTCGTCGGCTGGGTCACGGGAGCAGTCTCTCAACCCGTTGGTGAGCCGAGCGACCTCAGGGTGGACCCCGAGAGGGTTCCAGGGTCCGCACCAGGGGTGCAGCACGCACGTCCCCGATGTGCGCGGGGGTCCCGGCGCGGGAGCGTTGCACCCATGATCACCGTCGAGTCACTCACCAAGCAGTACGGCGGCTTCACCGCCGTCGACGACGTCACCTTCACCGCGGAGGCGGGTCGCGTCACCGGCTTCCTCGGCCCCAACGGCGCCGGGAAGTCCACCACCATGCGGATCATGGTCGGCCTGACCCGACCCAGCTCCGGAACGGTCCGCGTCACCGGCCGTGACTACCACGACCTCGTCAACCCCGGCCTGGAGGTCGGCGTCCTGCTGGACGCCTCGGCCCAGCACGCCGGGCGGACCGGCCGCGAGATCCTCACCATCGCCCAGCAGACGATGGGCCTGCCGAGGACCAGCGTCGCCGAGACGCTCGGCCGCGTCGGGCTGACCGAGTCCGAGGCCGGCCGCCGGGTGCGCGACTACTCCCTCGGCATGCGCCAGCGCCTCGGCATCGCCACCGCCCTGATCGGCGACCCCGAGGTCCTGATCCTCGACGAGCCCGCCAACGGCCTCGACCCGGCGGGCATCCGCTGGATGCGCGACCTGCTCCGCGGGTTCGCCGACCAGGGCGGCACGGTGCTGCTGTCCTCGCACCTGCTGCACGAGATCGAGGTCATCGCCGACGACCTCGTCGTCATCGGCCAGGGCCGCATCGTGGCGCAGGGCACCAAGAAGAGCCTGCTGGCCGCCGCCGGCACCCTCGTCCGCACCGACCAGCCCGACACGCTCGCCCGCGCCCTGCACGAGGCCGGTGTCGTGACCACCCCCGTCGACGGCGGCCTCCGGGTCGACGCCGAGCCCGAGCTCGTGGGCGAGGCGGCGCTGCGCGCCGCCGTACCCCTGCGAGAGCTGCGCGCCGCCGATGGCGCCGGCCTGGAGGAGATGTTCCTCGAGCTCACCGCCGAGACCGCCCGTGAAGGAGCAGCAGCATGAGCACCGCCGTCATCACCCCCGCCGGTACGCCGGCACCCGAGGCCGCCGCCGGGACCGCCCCGGCACGCCGGGCCCGGACCATCACGCCCATCCCCACCACGCGGCTGATGAAGGTCGAGCTGCGCAAGATGTTCGACACCCGTGCGGGCTTCTGGCTGATGGCCAGCGTCGGCATCCTCTCGGTGCTTGCCACGGCCGCCGTGATCGCGTGGGCCCCGGACTCCGCGATCGACCAGGAGACCTTCTCCACCGCGATCGGCATGCCGCTGTCGGTGATCCTGCCGATCATCGGGCTGCTGTCGATCACGAGCGAGTACAGCCAGCGCACCGGACTGACGACGTACACCCTGGTCCCCTGGCGCGGCCGCGTCGTGCTGGCCAAGCTGCTGGTGACGATCGGCATCGGCGTGGTGTCCATGTTCGTCGCCCTCGGCGTCGGTGCGGCCGGCAACCTGCTCGGCTCGACGATCACCGGCCTCGACCCGGTGTGGAACATCTCCGTCGAGGAGTTCACCAACATCGTCATCGCCAACGTGCTCGGCATGCTCATCGGCTTCATGCTCGGGGTCGTGCTGCGCAGCTCGGCGGCAGCGGTCGTGGGCTACTTCGTCTACTCCCTGGTGCTGCCCGGCGCGCTCGCCGCCCTGGCCGCCTTCCAGGAGTGGTTCCGCGACCTGCAGCCCTGGGTCGACGTCAACTACGCGCTCGCCGCCCTCTTCGACGACGGCGTCACCGCGGAGCAGTGGCAGCAGATCGGGGTCACCACCCTGGTCTGGCTCTGGATCCCGCTGGCCCTCGGCCTGCGCAGGGTGCTGCGCGCCGAGGTGAAGTAGCCGGCGGAGGAGCAGCAGCCGCCCGGTCGGGGGACCGGGCGGCTGTTGTCGTGGGTGCGGGTCAGGGCAGCTCGACGAACTGGCTCAGGAACTGGCGCGCCCAGGGCGTGTCCACTCGGTAGGTCTTGTCCGTGGCCTTGCACATCGCGTCCCCGGTCACGGTGATCGAGACCACGAGACCGTTGAGGAAGTGCGGGCCGCCTGAGTCGCCGTAGCAGGTGCCGCCGTTGCCGGTGGACGGGTTCATGGACAAGGTCACCCACGCCTTGGTCACGGAGAGGAGCTCCTGGTCCGCCTTCTCCCGCCGCCAGCCAGCTTCGAAACCTTGAGGCCCTTGGCGGATGCTGCTGCGCACCGTCCCGTAGCCCACGGCTGTGAACGTCTCGTCGCGCAGACCCGTGCGGTCGAGGGTGTGAGCAGGAGCCAGAGGTGCAGGCTCGACGTCGGTGACGGCCGCGTCGAGGAGGAAGACCGCGATGTCGTAGGTGTTGTTCGCCCGGTGTCCGTACAGCGGGTGGGTGACGGGCGTACCCGAGAGGAGATCCACGTCGTCGACGAGCCCGTCGCGGTCTGCGTCGATGACCTCGTCCAACGTGAAGTGGACGGCGGTGATCGAGTCGGGAAGGCCGGCGAAGCAGTGGCTTGCCGACAGGACGACGTCTTCAGCGATGAGGGTTCCGGTGCAGAGCTGGAAGAGGAGGGTGTCGCCCGTCTCGGGGTCGATGGACTCTCCGATGAAGGAGCCGACGTTGGGATGCTCGCCCTCGTCGGGCACTCCGAACGTGATGGCCTGAGCGGACGTCTGAGTTCCTGCTACCAGGCCGGCGACCAGTGCGGTGAGGGTGGCGACGACCAGTGGGAGTCTGCTGCGCATGAGCGGTCCAGGTGTGATGGTGGGAGGCCGGGGGACCTTCTCAGGAGAGCAGCGTCAGCGGCCCGTGTCCATGCAGCGATGTGCTAGATCTCGGGTTCGAAACCTTCCCTAGTGCCGCTCCGTCGTCACCTGCTCCCGTCGCAACTGGGCGAAGAGTTGACCCCCTCGCGGAGGCGCACGCGCCCCCAGCGGGACAGCCTCAAGAACGGCGCAAGCCCTCAGCGAGGGCGTCGACTTCACTCGTGCGCCCGACGCCCACGCCGGCCTCCCCCGCCGTGTGGGCGTTGCATGTCGGTACCTTCGTGCCGGCGTACGCGCTCCGTGCCAGGCCGTCCTACGGACTTGACCGAAGATGTCCGGTTCGTGGGTGGCAGGCGCCCGACGCTTCTCCATAGCGTGTCGGAGATGGCGAGGTCGCCTGCGAGCGTCGGTGCCACCGATGGGCGCCGTTGCTCGCTGCCGACGTGCCGCTGACTACGAAGCCGCTCTCACGTAGATCCTCGCCAGCCGGTCCTACGCCTGAGGCAGAACATGAGCCCGACGCACTGTCGTCGTGGCTCCCAGCCACTCCCGGCCATGCCGGCCGTCCCCGTCCGGTCGGACGCTGCGATCCCGTTCTCGGAGAAGGACCCACCATGAGCCGACCCGCTCGCGCCATCCCCATCGTCGTGCTGAGTGCTGCACTGCTGGCGCCGCTGCCCCCCGCCACAGCCGAGCCGCCCACGCCCGTCGACCCGACGCCGGAGGTGCTCGCGGCCGGGGAGGCGTGCCAGTTCGCCATCTCCGTGACGTCGACCGGCAAGGTAGGCGGCATCGACCTGCCCAACAACCCTCGGTTCTTCGCCAT
This sequence comes from uncultured Nocardioides sp., assembly GCA_902805885.1. Classification (GTDB taxonomy): domain Bacteria; phylum Actinomycetota; class Actinomycetes; order Propionibacteriales; family Nocardioidaceae; genus Nocardioides. The sequence continues at coordinate 86,631 of CADCUM010000027.1, forward strand.
CGCGCCGTCCCCGGGGTTGAAGCTGACCGTCACGAACCTCGACGAGCCAGCCAACACGGTCGAGGTCAATGCCACCGGCGCTTTCCGCTACGTGGCGCTCGCCGGCGGCGGGACCGTGATCCGGGCGAGCGGCCACAACCTCCTGTACGCGCTGCCCGGAATCGGTGCGACCGCGCTGGCCACGACCGGTCCGGTCACCATCACCATCTCCGCCGACGGAGAGCCGACGGCCATCGATGTGAGCCGGGCACGCGTGCGGGACCTCTGTGCGGAGCTGTCATGACCCGTGTGAACACCTGCACCGAGAGGGAGACGAAGGGATGCCCATGAAGATGCTCCTCGTCGGGGCCGGAATGGCGACGGCAGTGGCAGTCCTGTCGCTTGCTCCTGTGTCGGGTGCTGCCGCCCCGGTCGGAGCGCCATCGTCCGGCGCGGCACTGTGCTTCGGCCTGGTTCCGACTGTTGTGGGGACCGACGGAGCCGACACGCTTGTCGGCGATCCCGCCGTCGTCGACGTCATCCACGGGGGTGCGGGCAACGACACGATCCTCGGAGTCGGCGACCAGGACTGGCCCGGTGGGTCCGGCGACATCCTGTGCGGCGGCCCCGGCGATGACCGGGTCATGGGCTCTGCCGGGCCCGACAGGATCAGCGGCGGCGGCGGGAACGACTTCGTCGACGGCTGGGGGTCGGACGACCGCATCCGAGGTGGGTGGGGAGACGACAGGTTGAGGGACTTCTCCTGCGCGGACTGTGACGCCGGCGACGACGTCATGAGTGGTGGGGCGGGGAACGACCACATCTCCGGTGCGTTCGGGAACGACAGACTGTCCGGACAAGGCGGAGACGACGACCTCGTCGACCAGGAGTGCAGCGAGACCTACCTGTCAGGTGGCACCGGCGACGACTCCTTCCGCTCCGTGGGCTCCTCGCTCTATCCCGAATGGACCTGTGAGGGCGTGGCCGACCGTGTCGTGGGAGGCGATGACGTCGACGAGGCGACGGTCAACCGGTCCGACATCGTGGAGATGGTCGAGCTCGTCACACTCCCACCGCCGTCCTGAGCCCGACCCACGACGTACACCCTGTTGTCGCGTGCGTACGCGCCTGGCTTCCTCCTCAGCCGGCGGAGCCCACGCTGAGGGCGGTGATCCGCTCCGTCGAGACGTAGTTGGCGGCGGCGCCGAAGCACGAGAGCGTCACGTCGGTCGTCGACGAGGTGCTGAACACGATCCGGTTGTACATCAGCTCGTACGCGTAGCCGGGCCCGGCGTTGGTGACGAGCTGCTCGTCGGGGTGGCGTGACAGCATCTGTCCATGACCGGGCGAGCCCTCCTCGATGCCGAGGCCGAGCGACTCCGCCGAGCCCCGTTCACCTACGGCGACGTCGGCTCCACGCGCACCGGCACGTTGCCGGACGGATACGGGCACCTGCAGCGCAGCACGGTCGTCGGCTCCGGGACAGCGCGCTTCGAACGCGCCGCGCAGGCCGTGCTCGGGTGGGACATGCATCGCCGGGCCGGGCTGCGCGTACGACCCTCGGACGAGCAGGTCGTCCAGGACGCGGTCGCTGTCGTTCGAGTGGGCGTGGGGCGTCTCGGCTTGGACGCCCCGGTGCGGGTGGTCTACGTCATCGACGAAGCGCAGCGTCAGGGGTTCGCCTACGGCACCCTTCCCGGACACCCCGAGAGTGGCGAGGAAGCCTTCGTGGTGGAGCAGCACGAGGACGGCACCGTCACCTTCGCCATCACCGCCTTCTCCCGCCCAGCCACCCTGCTCGCTCGGCTCGGGGGTCCGGTGGGTCGCGCAGTCCAGTCCCGAGTCACGGACCGGTACCTGAGGGCGGTCTGACCCGTCCGCTCGGCAATGTCCTGCTCGCCGCTACCCGCTGGTGAGCCGCTCGATCAGCGAGAACACGCCCACCAGCAGCACGACGGACACCGTGAGGACGACGAGGTACGCGGCCAGGCCGGCTTCGAAGCGTGTCGACCCGCCGTCGCCGTCGTAGTAGTTGCGCGAGGCCTCGAGGGCGTCCGGGTCCCCTGCCCGCAGCTTGGCGTCGTACTCCTCGGCCAACGCCTGCATGGCGGCGTCACGTGCAGCTGCGCGGTCCCGACGTCTCGACAGCCAACCCCGCATGCCGGGCATCGTAGAGCGCTGCGCCTCGGCGCGGGTGGAGCTTCAGCCGCGCTCCTCGGCGATGCTGTTGCCACCGTCGACCAGGAGGCACTGGCCCGTCACGAACGACGACCCCGGCGTGCACAGGAAGGCGATGGCGGCCGCGACCTCGTCGGGCGTGGCGCTCCGCCCGACAGGGGTGCGGCGGCCCTGGACCACCTCGTCGGCCGTCTGGCTGCCGGTCGCGATCCAGCCGGGCGCCACGGCGTTGGCCGTCACACCGTCGGCGGCGTAGTCGAGCCCCACGGACCGCGCGAGACCGACCATGCCCGCCTTCGCCGCGGCGTACGCCGCCTCGTCGCGCATCGCCATGACCGGGCCGGTCACCGAGGCGACCATCACGACACGGCCCCACCCCAGCTGTCGCATGCCGGGCAGGACGGCTCGGGTGGCCAGGAACGCGGTGTCGAGGTTCCGAGCCAGCGAGCCTCGCCACTGCGGGTAGGAGAGGTCGCCCGCCGGTCCGGACTCCGTCGCGTCGCCGGACGGACCGGGGAGAGCCGGCGCACTCACGCTGGTCATGCCCGCGTTGTTCACCAGGACCGAAGGCGGACCGAGCACGTCGACCACCCGCGCGTGTGCGTCGCGCACCTGCTCCTCGTCGGTGAGGTCCGCCACCACGCCCACCGCTCGTACGCCCTCGTGCTCCAGCTCCGCAGCCCGGTCGAGGGCGCGGACCGAGGTGGCCGCCACGGCGACGTCCGCCCCGAGAGCCCCGAGCAGCCGCGCCGTCGCGAGCCCGATCCCGTCCGGGGCACCAGCTCCCGTGACCCATGCGACCCGGCCCTTGAGGCTGAAGGGAGCTGGCAGCATGCGCGAACCTTCGTGTCCTGCCGGCGTCGGGTCAAGCACCGCGTCCGCGGGCGCGCACCATCCGCAGCACCTCTTCGGACCGCTCGGTGAGCGCGCCGACCACGACGGGCGCCGCCTTCTCCGCCGCGACCGCGCGGGCTCGGGCCACCCACGCCTCGTCGATCGCGAACACCGGCAGGAGGCCGTCGGTGAGTGCCAGGCCGGGGACCATCCCGCCCTCGTGGAGGGTGGGCAGCGCCTCGAGGTAGCGCTCGGCGTACGGCGCCAGCACGTCGTCCTGCCCGGGCCGCCAGAAGGCTGTCCCGACCGTGCGGGCGGTCTGGATGGGAACGGTGCGCTCCACCACCGCGGTCCACGCCTCCTCCTTGGCCTCGGCGGAGGGTGAGCTCGCCCGCACGCAGAGCGCGCGGACCCAGGCGTCGGGATCGGGGTCGCGGTCCTGGAGGGCCGCCACCGCACCGGCGTCCACGTCGCCGAGCTCGGCCCGGCGCTGGAGGACGTACCACTGCAGGTCGAGGTCGTCGCCGGCCTGCTCGCGCAGCGCGTCGAGGTCCTCGTCGCCCGTCGCGGTCCGGGCCAGGGTGCGCAGCGCCGAGTGCCGTGACACGCCTGCGTCCACCATCCGACGTGCCGCGGCCGCCACCTCCGCCTCGAGGGCGACGCGCTGCGACTCCGGAGCCCACCGCTGGGCGGCGGCGAGGGCGAGACCCAGGCACGGCTCCGCGACCGTCTCCACCGTCTCCACCGACAGCACGTCGGTCAACGCGCCGACGGCCTCGGCGGCGGTGGCCTCGGCGTTGGCGAGCATGTCCCACACGGTCGCCATCGCGACGGCGCGGGTCAGCGTCGTCGGAAGACCCGAGGGGCGGCCGATCAGCACGGCGCGCCCGTCGGCGTCGGGTCGGGTGGTGGCGAAGGTGGTGTCGTCGTGGTTGACCAGGTAGAGGTCGGCCTCGGGCAGCCCCTCGACGGGGGTGCGCTCGCCGGCCACCTCCACGACGGCGGAGCCCACCTCCTCGAGCACATCACCCGCGCGGCGGTAGGCACCGACGCCCACGACCTGCGGGTGGGGGGCACCGTGGGCGCCGGCGGCGGTGAGCACCAGGCCCTCGTCGGTGTCCTCGATGCCCAGCCGGTCGACGCCCGCGGTCTCCAGCCACGCCGTACGCCACGGCTGGAGGTCGCGACCGCTGGCGCGCTCGAGGGAGCCGACCAGGTCGTCCAGGGTGGTGTTGCCCCAGGCGTGCTCGGCGAAGTAGCCGGTCATGCCCGCGCAGAACGTCTCCTCGCCGACGTAGTGCATCAGCTGCTTGAGCACCGCCGCGCCCTTGGGATAGGTGATGGCGTCGAAGATCGACTCGGCGTCGGCCACGGTCGGCACCGGCTGCCGGATCGGGTGCGAGCTGGGTCCCTGGTCGGCGAGGTAGGCGTCCAGCTTCTCCCCCACCAGGTTGTTGGCGGCGGTGTCGCCGTAGACCGTGGCCCGCTCAGCCGCCCACATGCAGGCGAACTGGGCGAACGCCTCGTTGAGCCAGAGGTCGTCCCACCAGCGCATGGTGACGATGTTGCCGAACCACATGTGCGCCATCTCGTGCAGCAGCACGTTGGCGAAGAACTGCCACTCGCTGGTGGTCGGCTCGTGCCTGCGCAGGATGGAGTCGGCCCACGTGACGCAGCCGTAGTTCTCCATCGCGCCGCCGAACTCGGGCAGGAACACCTGGTCGTACGAGCGCTGCGGGAAGGGCATGCCGAAGCGCTCGCCGAAGAACTCCAGGCCCTGCGCGGTGAGCGTGAACAGCTGCTCGGCGTCTCGCTCGAGCGCGGAGGCCAGGGTCCGGCGGGCGTAGAGCCCGAGGTCGTAGCCACCGGCCTGACGGCGGAGCTCGGCGAACGGGCCGGCCACCACCACCGGGTTGTACGTCGAGAGCGGCGGGGTGGCCTCGAACGTCCACCGCCGCCCGCCGTCGACGTCCTCGACCACCGGGTCGCCGGAGTTGCTCACGACGGTCCAGGCCGCCGGCGCGGTGACCGTGAAGGCGTGCGGCGCCTTGAGGTCGGGCTGGTCGAAGCAGGCCCAGGCGTAGCGCGCCTCGTCGGGCTCGAACGTGGTCCACAGGTAGACGTTGTCGTCGCCGGGGTCGACGGCTCGGTGCACCCCGCGCCCGTGCGTGGTGTCGCTCTGCACGGTGGCCACCACCAGCTCGTTCTCCTCGGCGAGGTCGGCCAACACGATCCGGCCCTCCTCGGCCGCGGGCAGCGGCTCGCCGTTCAACGTGGCCGACTCCACCTCCGCGCAGCAGTCGACGAACGTCGACGCCCCTGGGGTGCCCGTGAAGCGGACCGTGCTGACGGCGCGGAAGGCGGGGCCGTCGACGAGGCCGGTGAGATCGATGGCGATGTCGTAGGAGGTGACCGACAGCAGCGCCGCGCGCTGGACGGCCTCCTCCTGCCGAAGACTGCGGACGGGCACGGGCGTGGTCCTCGCTCGAGGTCAGGTGCTGCGGACGACGCCCCGGACGAGCGACTCGTGCAGCCTAGGCGAGGGGGTCCACCTGGGCACCGCCCCGTGGGAGGTCTTGTCGCGGTCGGGTGGCACGGGCGGGGGCGTGTGCGACGGATGGCGCAGAAGGGGGCCGGTGCTCTGCGTAGGGCGGACCGAGCGGAGGACTAAGCCCATTCCGCCGCCTGTCGGCGCGGCTCGAACATCCGGACGTGCCGGTGCGCTCACGTACCGCGCTTCTTGTCGCGTCCCACCTGGCCACGCTCGCCTGCGCGCCGACCTCGGCGGAATCGGACGTCCTACAACCTGACGTATCGTCGATGGATGGACCCTCCAGAGCGGTTCCACCGCGTCCAACATGAGTCGTTGGAGCTGGGCTCGCCACGCGGGCTGACTTGGAAGGTCCACTCGGCCTGGCGACGTCGGGGTGCCGTCATCCTCTCGGCACTGGTCGGTGTTGCCGGCGGTGCCGCGGCGGTCCTGACGTGGGAAGGGCGGTACGACGATCGACCATCCGAGAGCCAGCGGTCGGCCCGTACTGCGGCCCAGGAGACCCCGGTGAGGCTGGTGCTGGGCGGCGTGTCGTCAGGGGCGCCTCGAGGCGGCTACCTGTCCGTCGAGGCTGTGCTGCTGCACGACCGGGGAACAGGCACTGCGACAGTGAGGCGGATCCATCGGCCCGGCACGAGCCTTTCGATCCGAGTTCCTGAGCTACCGGTGACGCTCTCCGCCAACCATCCCTACGAGCGAGTGCACGTCCGCATAGCCCCCCGAGACTGTGTGCTCGCGACCGTGTGGACCCCAAGCGCCCAGCCGCTGACGCTCAGCTGGGAGGACGAGCACGGAACCCTTCGATCGGGCATCGGCGGCGACCATGATGCCCCCATCGAGTTGTCGCTGATCCGGCACATGAGTGCCGTCTGTGATGACCCACCCGAGCAGTGAGCCGGCCCGAGCCGAACCGAACAGCGTCGCCGACGTCCGCAGTGGCGACGGCGACGTCCGTCGGAGGGTGGGATGTATCGGCCGTTGCTGCGGCTGGAAGTGAGTGCGTCGTACCGCCGCACGTCGGACATCCGGAAGGGCCTCCCTCTGTTTCGAGAAGGCCGGAGCTCCGGCGGCGATGAGCGTGGTCGACGTCGGATACGTTGAGCATGACGTCCCTCGATCGGCTCGGAGCTTCGGAAGGCGGTGACATGGAGCGCGTGACCGGCATCGGCGGCTTCTTCTTCAAGACGAGCGACCCGGACCGCAGCGCAGCGTGGTACGCGAAGCACTTGGGAGTCGAACCGCCTCCGCCTTCATACGAGACGTCTTCGTGGTGGCAGGAGTCAGGTCCCACTGTGTTTGCCGGGATGCCGATGGGTTCCGACCACTTCGACGGCGCGGAGCGTTCATGGTCGATCAATTTCCGAGTTGCCGACCTCGACAAGATGGTCGACCAACTGCGTAGGGCAGGGGTAGAGGTCGACGTGGACCCCGAGGAATACCCCAACGGCCGGTTCGCGAACCTTCGCGACCCAGACGGCAACGGCGTTCAGCTCTGGCAGGCTGCCGGAGCCGACGCCACGGGTCCCGTCTCGCGCGCAGCGCTCGACTGAGTGCCCATGGACGGCTCAACTGCCGCGATGGGTGCGTCTTACCGCCGCCTGTCCGCGCCCGCCAGTATCGGATCCCTCGCTGTGGGGGTCGTCGGCCAGATGCGGTTTCGAACGTGACCAACGGCTCGGTTGACGACCTACTCCGATTGCTGGCCGATGCGGTGAAGCTTCTGGAAGGGTCCGGCGAGGAGCACTGGGCGGCTTCGCTGCGACACGACCTGGACCGCCTGACTCGGGGCGACGGGTACGCGGTCGATCACCTTCTGAATGGATACGGCGGAATGGGCAGCATCAACGACGTGGTGATCAGCCCGCACAACGGTCACGGAGCCAGCGAAGACGACGGCGAGGTGGCCACCGCTCGGTTGCGAACGCTGCTCAGCACGATCTACGACAACGCGAAGGACCTGCGGTAACCATCGGATCGGCCACGATGCGGGGGTTGTCCAGGTCCGTCTTGTCGCCGCGTTTGCACCCCTCGCCCTGCCCACGACCCGGTCGACCCCTCAGGACGCGTCGAGGTCCAGCCCTGCGTCGGTGTAGTAGATCTCCACGCCGTCCGACGCGGCGCCTGCCATGAGGTCGCCCTGACCACGGGTCAACCGGTGCGTGCCGCGGTGGTCGACGAGGTACGCCTGGCCGTGCGGGGTGCGCCAGAGATGGCGTCCTGGTCCGACCACCACGCAGCGGTAGCCGCCGCGGGTCTTCCAACGATGGTGTCGGCGGCGCAGCGGGCCACTGTTGTGGGGCCCGGTCTGGCCGGGTGGGCCGCCCTTGTCCGGCGGGACGTAGGGCCGGACGTGGTCGAAGTCGACGGCGTTCCGGGTCGCGGTGCGAGGGCTGTAGGGGAAGACGTCTCCGCCGGTCTGGGTCCAGACGTGGTCCTTGACGACCTCGGGGTGCTCGTAGGCGTCGGCCCGGCGCCGCATCGCGAGGTCGAGGACCGGGGTGACGGTGACGTCGGCGTGGCCGAGGACCTCGTGGAGCTGGGCGACCGGGACGGGGCCGACACCCTCGACGCGGGCGAGCCCGACACCCGACCGCAGGGCGGCGTCGGTGACGTGGACGAACAGCTGGCCACGCCCGCGCAGGCCCGCGAGCCGGCGAGCGGGCAACGCGCAGAGACGCGTGACCGTGTCGCTCAGGTGGTCCGGCGCCCAGGCCGGCTGGACGGGAGCGTCGGTCTCCGGGTCGACCTCGGGCCGGGTGTGCTCGAGCAGCAGCCGGAGCAGGTCGACCGGCCGGGCCAGCCAGCCGAAGGCCAGCGAGCGGAGCTCGTCGCGGTTGTGGCTCAGTCGAAGCGGTCGCCCGTCGACTCCGGGCTCGTCGGCGAGGATGTCGGCGACCCGGTCGACCATCGCGTCGACCCAGGCGGCGTCGCCGGCCGTGATGCGGCTGATCACGCACCGGTAGCCGAACTCGTCGGCACGCGAGAGGGTCACGTAGCGCTCGTGGCGGGATCGTTCCCGCTCCGCTGCATGGGTCTGGGGGTCGGCCTCGACGACCTTCGCCCGGGCGATCTCCAGCACCGTCGAGGGGGAGTGCCCGCCGATCGCACGCGCCACCGCGGCGTCCACCACCGGCACCACCTCCGACAGCAGCCCCCGGGAGAGCACGGCGACCTTGCGGGCCACCCACGGCTCGCACTCACCGGACCGCACGATCGCCCACGTGCGGGGCAGGCGGTGGGCCAGGTCGAGGGCGTCGGCGACCAGGGCTCGCGTCGTCATCGCATGCGTCTCACGCGCCATCGCCAGCTCCGGCACGGCGTACTCGCGCACCTCCGGCGTCCCGTCCCCACCCGGGGTCACCATCGGGTCCCGCTCGTCAGCGGGACGACCGTGCACGACCGCCCACTGCAACGCCAGCTCCAGCTCGGCCACCTCCGCCAGACGACGCGCCCGGAGCGCTGCGGTCGCTGCGGCCAACAGGCCCGACGCGGCGAGCTCGTCGACCGCCGGCTGTGGCAGGTCGCGAGAGGCAGCGGGCATGCCTCATTCTATCGAACACCTGTTCGATCGACAAGGCGGTACAAACGCGTGTGCACACCGCGACCGGCCGCCATCCGCGTTGCTCGGGCCGGCGTCACGACGCACGGCTCGGACCACTCCGACCCACCCGCCAGCGCCAGGACCCGCCGGGGCGTCGCCACCGAGACGTCCTCACTCGCCCCGAGCGCGCCTCCCCCGACCGGCCACGCCGCCCGAGGCGGAGCGCTCCGCCGTACCCACCCGGACGGCCGTTCCACGTCCGGAGGCGAGACAGTATGTTCGCCGCACACACCTCGGAGGCAGACCATGGACGAGCTCGACCAGCAGACGGTGCCGGTCTTCTTCCTCTCCGACTCCACCGGCATCAGCGCCGAGATCATGGGCAACGCGCTGCTCATCCAGTTCCCCGACCTGCGCTTCGACCGCACGCTGATCCCGTTCATCAACAGCGTCGAGGAGGCCCGCGGCGTGGTCGCGCAGCTCGACGAGGCGATGGACGGACCGGTCCCCCCGCTGGTGTTCACCACCGCCGCCGACGACGTCGTGCGCCAGGAGCTGCTCAAGACCCGCGCCACGATCATCGACTTCTTCGAGATGCACATGTCCAAGGTCGAGGCGGTGCTCGGCCGCGCCGGCGTGCGGCAGAGCGCCCGGCTGCACGGCGTCGGCGACATGGTCCGCTACAACCAGCGGATGGCCGCGATCGAGTTCACGATCGAGCACGACGACGGCCAGAGCCTGCGCGCGCTCGAGAAGGCCGACGTGATCCTGCTCGCGCCCTCGCGGTGCGGCAAGACGCCGACGAGCATGTACCTCGCGCTCCAGCACGGCCTCTTCGTCGCCAACTACCCCCTCGTCGAGGAGGACCTCGACTCCGAGCACCTGCCCGCCCCGGTGGCGCCGTACGCCGCCCGCTGCTTCGGCCTGTCCAGCACCGTCGAGCGGCTCAGCCGCGTGCGCGACCAGCGCCGGCCGGGATCGCGGTACTCGTCGGCCGACCAGTGCCGCTGGGAGCTGCGGCGCGCCGCCGAGCTCTACCGCGCCCACCGCATCCCCACCATCGACTCCTCGGCGAAGTCCGTCGAGGAGATCTCCGCCCTCATCCTGCAGACGCTCAAGCACGACGCCCGGTCGGACCGACCCCGGTCGCGACGCCGGCCCCACGAAGGGACACCCGCATGACCAACCGCAACGTCCGGTGGTTCTCCGAGCTCGGCCTCGGCGACCTCGACCAGGTGGGCGGCAAGAACGCCTCCCTCGGCGAGATGATCTCCCACCTCACCGACCTCGGCGTGCGGGTGCCCAACGGCTTCGCCACCACGGCGGAGGCCTACCACCGCTTCATCGGCGACACCGGGCTGGCCGAGCGGATCACCGGGCTGCTCGACGGCCTCGACACCGACGACGTACGACGCCTGGCCGAGGTCGGCCGGGAGATCCGCACCGCGGTGGTCCAGCAGCCGTTCCCCGAGGAGCTGGAGGCGGAGATCCGCACGGCCTACGACCAGCTCGTCGAGGAGGCGGGTCCCGACCCGTCGTTCGCCGTCCGCTCCTCCGCGACGGCCGAGGACCTCCCCGACGCGTCCTTCGCGGGGCAGCAGGAGACCTTCCTCAACGTCCGCGGGATCGACGCGGTGCTGCACGCGATCCGCGAGGTCTTCGCCTCGCTCTACAACGACCGCGCCATCGCCTACCGCGTGCACCACGGCTTCGCGCACGCCGACGTCGCGCTGTCGGCCGGCGTGCAGCGGATGGTCCGCTCCGACATCGGCTCCTCCGGCGTGATGTTCACGATGGACACCGAGTCCGGCTTCACCGACGCGGTCTTCATCACCTCGGCGTACGGCCTCGGCGAGGGCGTCGTGCAGGGCGCGGTCAACCCCGACGAGTTCTACGTCTACAAGCCCGCGCTGCGCGCCGGCCGCCCCGCGGTGCTCAAGCGCGGCGTCGGCGGCAAGGCCACCAAGATGGTCTACACCGACGACGCCACCGTCGGCCGCACCACCGAGTTCGTCGACGTCGCGCCCGCCGACAGCCGCCGCCTGAGCCTCACCGACGCCGAGGTCGAGGAGCTCGCCCGGCACGCGCTCGTCATCGAGGAGCACTACGGCCGGCCGATGGACATCGAGTGGGGCAAGGACGGCCAGGACGGCCTGCTCTACGTGCTCCAGGCCCGCCCGGAGACCGTGCAGTCGCGGCAGACCGGGGCGCTCGAGCGCTACCGGATGGCCAAGGACGCCACGAGCGCGGCCGACGTGCTGGTGGAGGGCCGGGCCATCGGCCAGCGCATCGGCGCCGGCGCCGTCCGGGTGCTGACGTCGGTCGACGCGATGCACGAGTTCAACGCCGGCGAGGTCCTCGTCGCCGACATGACCGACCCCGACTGGGAGCCGATCATGAAGCGCGCCTCGGCCATCGTCACCAACCGCGGCGGCCGCACCTGCCACGCCGCGATCATCGCCCGCGAGCTGGGCATCCCCGCGGTCGTCGGCACCGGCAGCGCCACCTCCGACCTCGCCGACGGCCGCGAGGTCACCGTCACCTGCGCCGACGGCGACACCGGACTCGTCTACGAGGGACTCCTCGACTTCGAGGTCGAGCGCACCGAGCTCGACACCATGCCCGACGTCCCGGTGAAGATCATGATGAACGTCGGCACGCCCGAGCAGGCCTTCGCCTTCTCGCGGCTGCCGCACCGCGGCGTCGGCCTGGCCCGCCTGGAGTTCATCATCAACCGCCAGATCGGCATCCACCCCAAGGCGCTGCTCGACCTGGCCGCCGACCCCGACGGCTCCCAGGGCACGCTCGACGCCGGGCTGCGCCGGGAGATCGAGGAGACGATCGCGGCCTACCCCGGCCCGCGCGAGTTCTTCGTGCAGCGCGTCGCCGAGGGCGTGGCGACGATCGCGGCGGCGTTCGCGCCCGAGCCGGTCATCGTGCGGATGAGCGACTTCAAGTCCAACGAGTACGCCAACCTCGTCGGCGGCGAGGCCTACGAGCCGCACGAGGAGAACCCGATGATCGGCTACCGCGGCGCCTCGCGGTACCTCTCCGCCGAGTTCGCCGAGTGCTTCGCCATGGAGTGCGAGGCGATGCGCCACGTCCGCGACGAGATGGGGCTGACCAACGTCAAGATCATGATCCCGTTCGTCCGCACGCTCAAGGAGGCGAAGGGCGTCATCGAGCTGCTCGGCCGGCACGGGCTCGAGCGCGGCCGCAACGGCCTCGAGGTCGTGATGATGTGCGAGCTCCCGTCGAACGCCGTGATCGCGAAGGAGTTCCTCGAGCACTTCGACGGGTTCTCCATCGGCTCCAACGACATGACGCAGCTGACGCTCGGGCTCGACCGCGACTCGGCGCTCGTCGCCGAGGGCTTCGACGAGCGCGACCCCGCCGTCCTCCACATGCTCGACCTCGCCATCACGGCGTGCCGCGAGCAGGGCAAGTACGTCGGGATCTGCGGGCAGGGTCCCTCCGACCACCCCGAGCTCGCCCAGTGGCTCCTCGACCGCGGGATCGAGTCGATGTCGCTCAACCCCGACACGGTGGTCGAGACCTGGCTGCAGCTGGCGAAGAGCTCCGGCTGAGCCGGGCTGCCGCCGTGCCATCCGTCGTGCCCCCGGACGTGCTGCTGGTCGGCTGCGGCGACCTCGGCTCGGCGGTCGGGCTCCGGCTGGCCGGCCTGGGCCACGGCGTCGTCGCCCTGCGCCGCGACGCCGCCAAGGTCCCGGCCCCGCTCCGCGGCGTCTCCGTCGACCTGACCCGGGACCGGCCCGACCTCGGCGACCTGCGCCCCCGCCACGTCGTCGTCGCGCTCACGGCCCGGCCGCGGACCGAGGCGTCGTACCGGGCGACGTACGTCGAGGGGATGGGCCGGGCGCTCGACGCGCTGGCGGCGACGGGCCACGTGCCGGAGCGGGCGGTCCTGGTCTCGTCCACCGCCGTCCACGGCAGCCGCGTCGACCCGCCGATCGACGACGAGGCGACGCCCGCGCGCCCGGCCGACGGACCCGGACGGATGCTGCTGGCGGCGGAGGAGCTGTTCCACGAGCGGCTCGCGCACGGGACCGTCCTGCGTCTCTCCGGGCTGTACGGCGGCAGCAGCCGGCGGCTGCTCGACCAGGTGCGCGAGGGGCGGGTCGAGGATCCGCACCGGTGGACCAACCGCATCCACCGCGAGGACGCCGCGGCCGCGGTGGTGCACCTGCTGACCACGGCCGACCAGCCGGAGCGTCTCTACCTCGGCACCGACGACGAGCCGGCGCAGCTCGGTGACGTGGCGGCCCACCTCGCGTCCCGGATGGACGCCCCTGCGCCACCACCCGCCGACCCCGCGCTGGGCCACGGCAAGCGGCTCTCCAACGCCCGCCTGCGCGCGACCGGCTGGGTGCCCACGAGGCCGACGTACCGCGAGGGGTACGCGCACGTCCGGACAGACTGACCGCTCAGTCCGGGGCGCCCTCGACCACCAGCCGCACCTCGACCTCGTCACCGGCGCGCACGTCGTTGGCCAGGCGGACCTGCTTCTTCACCGGCAGCACGAAGCTGCCCGCCCCGGCGTCCGGGAAGAGCGAGGTCCGCCAGGTCGTGGACCCGATGGACACCTCCACCCGGACGCTGCCGAAGCCGCCCCGCGGACCCGCCTCCAGGGCCACGTCCTCGGCGAGGTCCGGCGGCAGCGTCAGGAAGTGCCACGACCCGGGGTCGTCCGGCGAGTGCTCCCAGACCTCGGCCGTGAACACGTGCTCGCCCATGGGCCGATCCTCGCACCGAGCGCCGACAGCAGGCGCTGGCGTCGGGCCGGCATGGACGGCGGGTGTGGCCTACGTTACGTTGACCGCGGCTCAGCAGCACTTCGTACCAAGGACACCGCGGTCCCGCGGTCCCCCTCCAGCCCGCTCGCTGGCTCCGACCGCGGCGTCGGCTCCGTGCCCGACCACCAGAGAGGAGCGTCGCCATGACCGTGGCAGAACGCATCCGAGCAGGCCTGGGCAGGTGCAGTCCTGCGGAGCGACGCGTGGGCCGGCTCCTGCTGTCCGACTACCCCGCAGCCGGCCTGGACACGGTCGCCCGCCTCGCCGAGCGGGCCGAGACGAGCGGTCCCACCGTCCTGCGCTTCCTGTCGCGCCTGGGGTTCGAGGGGTTCGGCGACCTGCAGGACGCGCTCCGGGGCGAGCTGGCCGAGCGCACGACCTCGCCCCTGACGGTGCTGACGACCGAGTCGGGCCCGTCCCCGGACGACACCCTCCTCGGCCGCGCCCAGGCCGTGCTGCCGGGCGCCACCGCCCGCACCCTGGAGCTGCTGCCGCCCGACGAGCTCGACACCGCCGTGTCGCTGCTGTCCGACCGGCGCTACCGGATCAGCGCCGACGGCGGCCGGTTCACCCGGCTGCTGGCGGAGTACCTGGTGCGTCACCTCATGCAGGTGCGGGCCGACACCCGGATCCTGCCCGGCGAGCCCCTGGCCCGCACGGACGTCCTCCTCGACATCGGCCGCCGCGACGTCCTGGTGCTGTTCGACTTCCGGCGCTACGAGCCGGCCACCCGCACCCTGGCCGAGGAGTGCGCCGAGGCGGGCGCCAAGATCATCCTGGTCACCGACCGGTGGCTCTCGCCCATCGCGGGCACCGCTGACGTCGTCCTGCCGGCGCAGGTGGACACGCTGGGGGCGTACGACAGCCTCGTCCCGAGCCTCGCCATCGTCGAGGTCCTGGTGGCCGGTGTCCTGTCGGCCTCCGGGGACGACGCGGAACGCCGGCTGACCCGCTTCGAGGACTCGTCCCGGCGACACGGCCTCATCTGACCGGTCCGGAACGGATCGCACGCTACCACTTCCGCTATCAGGCGGGCTGCTGTAACGTCCATTCCGAACCAGGGTGACCTCGCTCACAAGAAGAGGCAGCCGCTCCGGAAGGACTCCCGCGCATGTCTGCACCTCGCTCCTCGTCACGGCTCGCTCCCCAGCGACTGGTGGCCGGCACGCTCCTCGCCGTCGTCGCATCCGCGCTGACCGCCTGCGGCGGTGACTCCGAGAAGGACTCCGTGGCCGCCCCGACTGCCGGCGAGCCCGTGGAGATCGCCGACGTCGGGACGGTAGAGCCTGACCCGGAGCTCGCGAAGCTGCTCCCGTCGGACGTCGCCGAGGACGAGTCGGTCACCGTCGCCACCAACGCGCCGTACGCCCCGTTCGTGGACTTCGTCGAGGAGGGCAACACCGACGACTTCACCGGTCTCGACTACGACCTCGTGACCGCGGTCGCCGCCAAGCTGGGCATCACCGCACCGTTCCAGCAGCAGCCCTTCGACGGCCTGGTCCCCGGCCTCCAGGCCGGCAAGTACGACGCCATCGTCGGCGGCATCACCGACAACTTCGAGCGGCAGGAGACGGCCACCTTCGTGGACTACAGCGCCTCGGGCACCGGCATCGCCGTCGCCAGCGGCAACCCCGAGGGGATCGCGACCCTGGCGGACCTGTGCGGACGGTCCGTCGCCGCCCAGAAGGCGTCCAAGCAGGTGGACCTGCTCGCCGCCTTCAGCGAGTCCGACTGCGGGGGTGACGACATCGAGGTCACCGAGTACCCGCAGAACACCGACGCGGTCCAGGCGCTGCTCGCCGGCAAGGCCGACGCGATCGCGGCCACCAAGGTCAACCTCCTCGAGGACGCGGAGAAGCTGAGCGGCAAGGTCGAGGTGGTCGAGGACCCGGCGGAGCCCAACGGCTACGGCGCCAGCCCCAACGGCATCGGCTTCGACAAGGACGACGCCGAGCTGGCCAAGGCCTTCCAGGCGGCCCTGCAGGAGCTGATCGACGACGGCACCTACGACAAGATCCTCGCCAAGTACGGCCAGGAGGCGATCGCCATCGAGACCGCGACGATCGACGCAGCGATCGACTGACTCCAGCGGTCACCCACCTGTCCAGCCGATGGAGGCGACGACGTGAACAGCACACCCACCAGCACCGCCCCACCCGAACGGTCCGATGCGCGAGTCGCGCCGGCAGACCTCGAGGTGGTCCCGCTCCGCCACTGGGGCCGCTGGGTCGCCGCCGCGATCATGATGCTCTTCGCCGCGTCCTTCGCGTGGTCGCTGGCCCGCAACCCCAACCTCGAGTGGAGCGTGGTGGGTGAGTACCTCTTCAAGGACTTCGTCATCAAGGGCGTCGGCATCACCCTGATGCTGACCGTCGTCGCCATGGTCATCGGCACCGTGGGCGGTGTCCTCATCGCGGTGATGCGGCTGTCGAGCAACCCCGTGCTGCAGGCCATCGCCGGCTTCTACGTGTGGTTCTTCCGCGGGACGCCCCTGCTGGTCCAGATCATCTTCTGGGGGTTCCTCGCCGCTCTC
The DNA here is from genome assembly GCA_902805885.1 of uncultured Nocardioides sp. Taxonomy (GTDB): domain Bacteria; phylum Actinomycetota; class Actinomycetes; order Propionibacteriales; family Nocardioidaceae; genus Nocardioides. The sequence continues at coordinate 103,061 of CADCUM010000027.1, forward strand.
TACGAGCGTCTGGTGATCGGGATCCCCTTCACCGACATCACGTTCGCGTCGTTCGACACCAACTCCGTGGTGGGTCCGATGACCGCAGCCGTCCTGGCGCTCTCGCTCAACGAGGTGGCCTACGCCGCCGAGATCGTGCGCGGCGGCATCGGCTCCGTGGACGACGGCCAGGACGACGCGGCCTCCGCCCTCGGACTGACCAAGGTCCAGGCGATGCGCACGATCACCCTGCCCCAGGCGATGCGGGTCATCGTGCCGCCGATGGGCAACGAGACCGTGACCATGTTGAAGTCCACCGCGCTGGTCTCGGTCATCGGGGGCAAGGACCTGCTGACGGCGGTCCAGAGCGTCTACGCCCAGAACTACAAGGTGATCCCGCTGCTGGTCGTGGCCGCGCTGTGGTACCTCGCGCTGACCAGCATCCTCAGCATCGGTCAGTACTTCCTGGAGAAGAAGTACGGCAAGGGCTACGGCACCGCCTCGATGGGCCGACGCTGGCTCGGACGGGGGGTGGCTCGATGACCGCCACGGACCAGTCCTCCACGACGGACACGGCGACCATGGTCGAGGCCCTGGGCGTCCGCAAGTCGTTCGGCCGCACCGAGGTGCTCAAGGGCATCGACCTGACGGTGAGGACCGGCGAGGTGACGTGCCTCGTGGGCCCCTCCGGGTCCGGCAAGTCGACGTTCCTGCGGTGCATCAACCACCTCGAGACGATCGACGGCGGATCCTTGTCGGTGAACGGCCATCTCGTCGGCTACCGCCGCAAGGGCGACCGCCTGCACGAGCTCAAGCCGTCCGAGGTGGCGGCGCAGCGTCGCGACATCGGCATGGTCTTCCAGCGCTTCAACCTGTTCCCCCACATGACCGCGGCGCAGAACATCATGCACGCACCCGTGCTGGTCCGCGGGGAGTCGCGGAAGGTCGCCCGCGAGCGGGCCTCCCAGCTGCTCGAGCGCGTGGGGCTGGCGGGCCGCGAGAACCAGTACCCGGCGCACCTGTCCGGTGGGCAGCAGCAGCGCGTGGCGATCGCGCGCGCACTCGCCATGCGACCGCCGCTGATGCTCTTCGACGAGCCGACCTCGGCGCTCGACCCCGAGCTGGTGGGCGAGGTGCTGGACGTGATGAAGGGGCTCGCCAGCGACGGCATGACCATGGTGGTCGTGACCCACGAGATGGGGTTCGCCCGCGAGGTCGGGGACTCCGTCTACTTCATGGACGACGGCGTCGTCGTGGAGTCCGGGACGCCCTCCCAGGTCCTGGAGAACCCCCGTCACGAGCGGACCAAGGCGTTCTTGTCCAAGGTCTTGTGATGGCAGGGCTGCTCTCGCTCCTCCAGCGCCGCGTGGAGGAGCGCTATTCGGTGTACGTCGAGGAGCTGGCCGCCCTGGTCGGCATCGACAGCGGGTCCCACGACACGGTCGGCGTCGAACGTGTCGGCGACCGGGTCGGTGCCCTGCTGTCCTCGCTGGGGATGGAGGTGGAACGACCGACCGGCGACGTCCCCGACGGTGGGACCGCCACGGCCTCTGCCGTCGTGGGCCGCTGGAGGGGACGCGGCAGCCTGCGCGTGCTGCTCGTGGGCCACCTCGACACCGTCTTCGAGACCGGCACGGCGGCGGCCCGCCCGTACGCCGAGCACGCCGGACGAGCCACGGGTCCAGGCGTGAGCGACGACAAGGGTGGCCTGCTCGCGGGCGTCTTCGCGCTCGACGCGCTCCGGGCCGTCGGATGGGACGACTACGCCGCCGTGACCTTCGTGTGCACCCCCGACGAGGAGGTCGGCTCTCCCTCCTCGCGTGCGTTGCTGGCGGAGCTGGCGGCCGAGCACGACGTCGCGCTGTGCCTCGAGTGCGCCCGGGAGGACGGTCGGGTGGTCATCGGCCGCAAGGGCGTCGTCGACGCGGTGCTCGAGGTCACCGGGCGCTCCGCCCATGCGGGCGTCGAGCCGGAACGTGGGGTCAACGCCGCCGTCGCGGCGTCCGGCCTGGCTCTGGATCTCGCCGCGCTGAACGGTCGCTGGCCCGACGTGACGATCAACGTCGGCGTGCTGCGGGCTGGCACCCGTCCCAACGTCGTCCCGGCGCGAGCCTCCCTGGTGGCCGACGTGCGCGCGGTGACACCGGAGTCCTTCGACGCGGCGCTCGCCGAGATCCGCGCCCTGTCCGACCGGCCGGGCGTGGAGGGTGCGGCCGTGGAGGTGTCCATGGAGAACGCGGCGCCCCCCTGGGTCCCCGACGACGCGTCCCGTCGGATCGCCGAGGCGGCGGGTGCCCTCGCCTCCCGGCTCGGGATCGAGCTCGGGTTCGCCCTCACGGGCGGCGCCGCCGACGCCGACCTGCTCGCCGCTCACGGGATCGCAGTCCTCGACGGGCTCGGCCCCATCGGCGGCGACGACCACTCCACGACGGAGTGGCTCGACCTCATCAGCGTCGTCCCCCGCACCACCCTGGTGGCGGGGCTGCTCGTGGAGCTGGGGTCCGTCGCGGACGACGTCCTCGCAGGACCGGTGAGGAGGGTCAGTCGATGACCGCGTCGATCGTCTTCTTGAGGGCGCTCGGCTCGGAGGGACGCTTCGGCGCCTTCTTCCTCGCCTCCAGCATCTCCTCACCGATCTCCTGGAGCTGCTTGCGGCCGAGGCCCTCGCGGACCTTGGGGAACCACTCCTCCTCCTCCTCGTCGATGTGGTGCTCGACGTTCTCGATGAGGACGGTGGTCTTGGCGTCGAAGCGCTCGTCGGAGGGCCTCATGTTGGCCAGCTCCATGATGAGCACGTCGGCGACGTGGTGCTCCTCGTAGGACTCGTCGATGTCGTCCTCGAGGTCGGGCAGGAGCTCACGCACCCGGGGGTACATGACCTCGTTCTCGATGTAGGTGTGCTGGGTGAGGAGCTCGATCATCTGGTCGACGAGCCGGCCCTTGCGCTCCTCGGCGTCCTCGCCGGCGTTCTCGAAGTCCCGGAAGACCCGCTTGATCTCCTTGTGGTCCTCCTTGAGCAGGACGATGGCGTCGTTGGACATGCGTGCCTCCTGGGCCTCGGCGGACGGACGACTCCCGACGTACCCAGCCTGGGGAGGAGTACGCGGGTGGTGCCCGTCGTCACACGAGCTCGGCCAGGCGCGCCAGCCCCGGACCGGCCCAGGTCGCGAGCCGCTCACGGGCGTCGTCCAGGGCGGCGGACGGCGGGTGCCCGGCCGGCACGCGGGCCGGGTTGAGCGCCACGCCGTTCGCCCAGTCGCGGACGTCGGGCTCCGCCGAGAACGACGCGGCCGCCCGAGAGCCCAGGACGTTCATGGCCGCCCAGTCACGCAGCGAGTTGCCGTAGGGCGAGGGCGGGCAGAGGCGGTTCTTCTCGTCGTCGTCGCTGCGGGTGGCCTCGACGTAGCCGGCCAGGGCTGCAGCGAAGCACGGGAAGCCCGACCGGATCGGCTGCAGGGTGATGGCGTCGGGCTGCCAGATCGGGACGAGGGGTGGGTTCTTGAGGCCGTCGGCGGCGCAGTGCACCACCACTGCGTCTCCCCCGACCTGCACCGATCCGTCGTCGAGGTGGAGCGTCCCGCGCTCGACCGACCTGATCCGCCCGCGGCGTACGACGTCCTCCACCGTCCGCAGCAGCTCGAGCTCCCAGCGACCGAGCGTGGGGGTGCGGGCCATCGTCGGGACCACGCCGCGGTCGATGCGGAGCATCACCCCGGCCTCCTCGAGGCGCAGGAACACCTCGTCGAGGGTGGCGGACCGGGCGGCCGACTCCATCACCGTCGCACCCATGCCGAGGAACACGGCCGGGTCCGGCTGGACCACGGCGCGGTCGAGCATCCAGGGGTCCCGCGGGCGCACCCAGCAGATCGCGTCCGGGTCGACCCCTCGCCCCAGCAGCCACACCACCGCGTCCGTCGCGGTCTTCCCCGACCCCACGACGACGTAGCGTCCGGGCGCGTCCTCCATCCGGGGCAGGTCGTTGACCGGCACCACGCGCGCACCCTCGCCGACCGCGAAGGGCGGCGGCGTCTCCGCGGGGATGCTCGGCGCGAGGTAGTGGGCGTCGACGACCCGACAGGTCTCGGGCACCTCGAACCGCTCGCCCGACCGCGACACCACCTCGCGGGCGCCGACGTGCTCGCCGCCGAGCAGGTGCTCCACGCGGCCGCTCGCGACCATCCGGTCGAGGACCCTCGCGTAGTAGGCGACGATCTCCGGCTGCGCCGCTCGCTCCTGCAGTCCTGCCTCCGGCCCGCTCTCCTGCAGGCGCCCGCCACCCAGCAGCGTGGACGCGACACCGTAGAACGCCGAGGCCTGGTGGAGCCGGACGAACGGGTAGGCCTCCAGCCAGTGGCCGCCGGGCGCGTGCCGGCGGTCGACGATCCCCACCCGGACGCCCGGCCTGTGGTCGAGGAGCGCGTCCGTGAACGCCATCCCCATCGCGCCGGCACCGACCACCAGGTAGTCGACGTCGAGGCGGCGGGTCACCACGTCAGGCCTCCGCCTCAGGGACGTACCGCAGCGCCGGGACCGGCAGCCGTACGGCGTCGCGGCTCGCAGCCCGCTCCACGTCCTCGACGGTGACCTCGATCCCGGTCACGACCTCGGCCATCGCCAGCGCCACGGCGAGGGGGTCCTCCACGTCGTGCTCGTCGGCGTCGAGGTCCACCCACGCCCGGTCGAAGAGCGCACGCAGCTCCGCCGGCACGCCCGAGCGGTCCGCCACGAAGACGTACTCGTCGGCGTCGAAGAGCAGCGCGCCGTCGCGGGCGCAGGCGAAGCGCGCGTGGGCCTGGATGTTGTCGCGGACCACCGCCGCGCTGCGCCCGCCCGACGACAGGGCCACCAGTGCGCTGACGGGCGGATCCGCGTAGCCGGTGTCCTCCGCGGCCAGCACGCCGCCGTCGAGCTGCACGAAGCTGTACATCGCGTGGGTCGGCGCCTCCGCCGCTGCCACGTCGGCGGGGTCCACGGTGCCGTGGCGGTCCGCCTCCAGCGCGTCGGCGACCTCGTCGATGGTGGCGCCGGTGACGACGAGGACGGTCCCCTCCTCGAACCCCGTCTCCTCGATCAGCTCGTCGTAGTGCTCCACAGTGGCGGCCATGACGCCCAGCCTAGGGACGGACGCGTCAGCCGATCCGCCTCCACACGCAGTCGTCGTCGGTCTCGATGACCTTCATCCTCCGCGTGACGGTCAGGCGGCCCTCGCGGTCGGGGAACCCGATGTGGTCGTCGTAGGCGTCGACCGACCTGTGGGCCAGCCAGTTGCAGGTCGCGTCGCCGGACCCGTGCCCGAAGGTCTCCTCGGTGGGCCTGCCGACGTAGACGCCGCCTCTGGCGAAGTGGGCACCGACGAGCCACGCTCCGTCGCCGCGCACCCTCCTCCTCGCGGTCGTCCGCGGCATGTCCGCCACGGGAGTGGCCGTGCCGCAGCCGGTGAGCTCCAGGACGCCTCCCGGCATGGCCTCCACGAGCAGCGGCTCGTCCTCGGTCGTGAACTTCGCCGAGGCCCCCTCGTCGTGGCTCTGCGAGATCGAGCATCCCTCGGGACCACCGGCGACCCAGAGCCACCCCTCGGAGATGTCGACGCCCACGGTGAGCACCTGGTCCGACTCCTCGGCCCCGGCGACCGCGGCGGTCGGCAGGAGGAGGGCGGAGGCGGCCAGGACGCAGACGGTGAGCTGGCGCGGGGAGGTCTTCATGAGGGTCCTGTCGGGGCGTCGGTGATGGCAGAAGGTGCGCGAAGTGTGCCACCGCAGGAGCGCGTCCGAACCCGGAATCGGCGAGCTGGGGTCGGGTGACCAGACCACTGGCACGCGACACGTCGCTGACACATTCCGTTGGCACGATGGGCGGGTGGCACCGACCATCACCCGCGCCGACCTCACCGATCCCCGCCTCCGGGCGTTCCTCCAGGAGCACCTCGACGACATGGAGCCGACGGCTCCGCCCGAGAGTCGCCACGCACTGGACCTCTCCGACCTGCAGGCGCCCGGGGTCCGGCTCTGGGTGGCCGCGGACGACGACGGCATCGTCGGGACGGCCGCCCTGGCCGTGGTCGGCGACACGGACGACGAGCGCCACGAGGAGGTCAAGAGCATGCGTACGGCGCCGCGGGCACGCGGCCGCGGCGTGGCCTCCGCACTGCTCGCCCACCTGGTCGCCGACGCCCGCTCCCGCGGGGTCGCCCGGCTGTCGCTGGAGACCGGGAGCATGGAGTTCTTCGCCCCGGCCCGGGCGCTCTACCGACGCGCGGGCTTCGAACCCTGCGCGCCGTTCGGGTCCTACGTCGAGGACCGGCTCAGCGTCTTCATGACGCAGCCGCTGTGACGTGTCGCTGTGGTGGTGCCGCTACGACGCAGTCGCTGCGGGCAGCCGCACCATGAACGTGGTGCCCTGTCCGAGCTTGGAGTCGACCTCGACCCGACCGCCGTGGCGGCGCACGATCCGGTCGACGATCACCAGGCCGAGCCCGCTGCCGGGCCGGTTGAGCGCCTCGGGGTTGGTGGAGCGGAAGAACTCGCGGAAGAGGTTCTCCTGGTCCTCCTGGGAGATGCCGAGGCCCTCGTCGGCGACCCGGACCACGACCTCGGCGCGGTCCCGCTCCAGGGAGACGGTCACCGTCCCACCGTCGTCGGAGTACTTCACGGCGTTGCTCACCAGGTTGGCGAGCATCCGGTGGAGCTCGTCGCGGCGGCCGGAGACGGTGAGGTCCCCCTCGGGGATCAGCGTCGTCGCCGACACGCCTCCGGCGACCGCCGTACGGCGGCACTCCTCGTCGACGTCGAGCACGACCTGGCGCAGGTCGACGGGGACCGGGGTGAACGGGGCGCGCGGGTCGGACACCCGGGCCATGGTGAGGAGGTCGTCGATGACGCCCTCCATCCGGCGGGCACCGCGCTCGGCCGCGGCGAGCGACCACACGCCGTCCTCGCTGAGGGTCTCCTCCTTCAGGAACTCCAGGTTGGCCGTGATGGACGTCAGCGGGTTGCGGAGCTCGTGGGCGACGGTGTTGACCAGCTCGATGCGGTACTGGTCGAGCTTGCGCAGCCGGGTGACGACGGCGCGCTCCTGCTCCAGCCGGCGCGCGTTGGCCACGGCGAGCCCCAGGTCGTGTCCGATGTCGAGCGCGGCGTCGAACTCGAGCTGGGTCCACTGCGGCGTGTCCGAGACCCGCGCCAGCACGAGGAACCCGAGGCACTCGGTGCCGACGCCCAGCGGCACGAAGAGCACCGAGCCGATGCCGATGCCGTCGAGGAACCGGAGCAGCGCCTCCGCGTCCTCCTTCGGGAGGTGGGGGTGGTCCATCCGACCGTGGGAGAAGTCGGGGACGTAGCCCTCGGCCCAGTAGCGGTGGGCGGACCGGATGACGACGTCGTCGATCTCCTGGAACATCGGGGTGGCGCCCTCGTTGCGGGCGTACCACGCCGTGGTGGCGTCCCCGTCGGCGTGGAAGACGCTGACCCACATCCCGACGGCGTCGAAGCACGTCACGACCGCGGACCGGCACGCGTCGAGCACCTGGTCGAGCGTCGGCTCGCCCAGCGCCGCCCGCACGATGCGCCGCGTCTCGGTGGCCATCCGCACCCGGTCGGCGAGCTCCTCCGGCTCGAGCGCCAGGAGGGCCGCGGTGCGGGCGACCCCGGCGTACTTCTCGAGCACGGCCAGCTGCAGCGGACCCGGCCGGCGGCCGTCCTTCGGGACGTCGACCGAGACGACGGCCCTCAGCACGCCGCAGTCGTCGTAGATCGGGGCGGCGAGCAGGTCGAGCGGGTGCCAGGCGTCCTCGCCCTCGAGCGGCACGTAGTCCGGGACGTGGCTGAGCTCGAGGAGCCCCTCGGGCATCCGGTCGTGCGGGACGAAGCGCCACGCGCCCCAGACGTCGGCGACGTCGAAGTCGGCCTGGAACGACGAGACCGGGACCCGGTTGCCCATCATCTCCGCGGGCACACCCGGGCCCGAGGCGGCCACGACCTCCATCTCGTCGCCGCGACGCAGGTTGATGATCGCGATCTCGAAGCCGGCGAGCGCCGCCACGCTCTCGGCGAGCACGCCGAGGTGCTGGCGGGTCGGGAGGTCCCACCACGAACCGGGACCGGACGAGGGCACGCCTGTGGACGCACCGTCCGGCTCCGCCGGCCGGGCGACTTCCGGGTGCCCGTTCATGGGGCCTACCACACCACAAAGCGGCGGACACGCGCAGGACAACGGGGTGGCCTGTGGACGACGGCCGGGCAAGGTGGCCCCTACGGGCCATGCCCAGGTAGTGCAACGATCATCCACCTGTGGCCCACACTGCACGTCCCGCTCGACCGCTCGGAGGATCCATGGACGACGCCCTGCTGGAGCGGCTGCGCGCCGCGCTCGGGACCGAGCACGTGCTGACGGCCGATGCCGACGTGGCGCCGTACGCCGTCGACTGGACCGGGCAGCACCGGGGCCGGCCCGCGGCCGTCGTCCGGCCCCGGACGACCGCGGAGGTCGCGGAGGCCGTCCGCGCCTGCCACGAGGCCGGCGTCCCCGTCGTGCCCCAGGGCGGGAACACCGGGCTCGTCGCCGGGGGCGTCCCTGACGCCTCCGGGACCGAGGTCGTGCTGTCCCTGGGACGACTGCGGGCCGTCCGCGACCTCGACGTCGTCGCCGGCACGCTCACGGTCGAGGCCGGGGTCGTGCTCGCCGACGTGCAGGCGGCGGCAGCCGGCGCGGGACGCCTGTTCCCGCTCTCGCTCGGCTCGGAGGGCAGCTGCACGATCGGCGGCAACCTCGCCACGAACGCCGGCGGCACGGCGGTGCTGAGGTACGGCATGACCCGCGACCTGGTCCTCGGGCTCGAGGTCGTCCTCCCGGACGGACGGGTGTGGGACGGGCTGCGCGGGCTGCGCAAGGACAACACCGGCTACGACCTGGCCCGGCTCTTCGTCGGCTCCGAGGGCACGCTCGGCATCATCACCGCGGCCGTGCTGCGACTGCTCCCCGCCACGCCTGCGCGCGCGACCGCGTGGGTGGCGGTGCCGGACGCGGGGTCCGCAGTGGCTCTGCTGGACGTCGTGCAGCGCCGGGCGGGCGTGCACCTGTCCACGTTCGAGCTGGTCTCGCGCACCGCGCTGGACCTGGTGCTGTCGCACCTCCCCGGCGCCGCCGACCCCTCGCGCGAGCCGACGCCGTGGGCGGTGCTGGTGGAGCTCGCCGGCGCCGAGGGCACCGACCTGGACCCCGAGCTCGAGGACGCCCTCGCCGAGGCCGTCGAGACCGGGCTGGTCAGAGACGCGGCCGTGGCCGGCAGCCCGGCCCAGCGGGCCGCGCTGTGGGCGCTGCGCGAGGGGATATCGGAGGCCCAGCGCGCCGAGGGGGCGACGCTCAAGCACGACGTCACGCTGCCGATCGGGGACCTGGCCGCCTGGGTCGAGCGGGTCGGCCCAGTGGTGCAGGAGATCCTCCCGGGGGTGCGGCTGGTGACGTACGGCCACGTCGGCGACGGCAACCTCCACTACAACCTCAGCGCCCCGCCCGGCGACGACGGGGCGCTCCGCTCGCACGCCGCCGAGCTCACGGCCGCCGTCCTCGACTCCGTCGCCGCGGCGGGCGGCTCGATCAGCGCCGAGCACGGGCTGGGCCGCACCAGGGCCGCCGCTGCGGCGTCGTACAAGAGCGACGTGGAGCTCGACCTGATGCGGGCGGTGAAGGCCGCGCTGGACCCAGCGGGCCTGATGAACCCCGGCGTGCTCCTGCCCCCGGCCGGTGGGTGACCCGGTGGTGGTCGCGCAGCACGTCGCCCGGGTCCTGCTGGGCCTCGCCCTGGTCCTCGCCGGCGTGCTCCACTTCGTCCTCGTCGAGGAGTTCCGGGCACAGGTCCCCTCGTGGTTCCCGCTCGACGAGGACCTGACGGTGCTCGGCTCGGGCGTGGTGGAGATCGTCCTGGGCGTCGCCCTCGTCGTCCTCCCGAGCCACCGCCGGGTGGTCTCCCTGCTCGTGGCGGCGCTCTTCGTCGCGGTCTTCCCCGGCAACGTCGCGCAGTACGTCGAGGGCGCCGACGCGTTCGGCCTCGACACCGACCGGGCCCGGCTGGTGCGGTTGTTCTTCCAGCCGCTGCTGGTGCTGTGGGCCCTGTGGGCCGGCGGGTGGCTGCGGCGCCGTCGTACGCGAGAGTCCTGACCGCGACGCGCCGATTGGGAGGCCACTGGATGGGCGAGTCCTGCACGTAGTGGCCGTTGCAACGGCCACTACGTGACGGAGTCCCCGCACATGCGGGGACTCCGACAGCGACAGGGACAGCGGCTCCGGCAGGCGACAGGGGCTCCGGCAGGCGGCCGTCAGGTCGACAGCACCAGCCCGTCCTCCCCGGCGTCGACGGTGACCGACCCCCCGTCGGCGACCTCGCCGCCGATCAGCAGCCGCGCGAGCGGGTCGCCGATGGCGGTCTGGATGAGCCGGCGGAGCGGGCGGGCGCCGTACGCCGGGTCGAAGCCGGTCTCGGCGAGCCACCGGCGCGCCGCGTCCGTGACGGAGATCGAGATCCGGCGCACCGCCAGCCGCTTCTCCAGCAGCGCCAGCTGCAGGTCGACGATCCGGGCCAGGTCGTCCATCGAGAGGGCGTCGAACATCACGACCTCGTCGAGCCGGTTGAGGAACTCGGGCTTGAAGTGCGCCCGCACGACCCCCATCACCGACTCCTTCTTGACCTCCGGGTCGATGGTGGGGTCGACCAGGAAGCCCGACCCGAGGTTGGAGGTGAGGATCAGCAGCGTGTTGCGGAAGTCGACGGTCCGCCCCTGGCCGTCGGTGAGCCGGCCGTCGTCGAGCACCTGGAGCAGGATGTCGAAGACCTCCGGGTGGGCCTTCTCGACCTCGTCGAGGAGCACCACGCTGTAGGGGCGCCGCCGCACCGCCTCGGTCAGCTGGCCCCCCTCGTCGTACCCGACGTAGCCGGGCGGAGCGCCGACGAGCCGCGACACGGAGTGCTTCTCGGAGTACTCGCTCATGTCGATGCGGACGATGGCCCGCTCGTCGTCGAAGAGGAAGTCGGCGAGCGCCTTGGCGAGCTCGGTCTTCCCGGTCCCGGTGGGGCCGAGGAAGAGGAACGAGCCCGTCGGACGGTGGGGGTCGGCGATGCCCGCCCGCGATCGGCGTACGGCGTCGCTGACCGCGTTGACGGCGTCGCGCTGCCCGATCAGCCGCTGCCCGACGACCGACTCCATCTCGAGGAGCTTGGCCGTCTCGCCCTGGAGCATCCGGCCGGTGGGGATGCCGGTCCACGCCTCCACGACGTCCGCGATCTGCTCGGCACCGACCTCCTCGCCCACCAGCGGCTCGTCGCGCTCGGCCCCCTCCGCCCGCTCCGTCTCCGCGATCTGCCGCTCGAGGTCGGGGATCGACTCGTAGCGGATCTTGGAGGCGGCCTCGAGGTTGCCCTCGCGGAGGTACCTCTCCTCCTCCACCTTGAGCTGGTCGAGGGCCCGGCGCAGCTCGCCCTCCCCCTGGAGCTGGTGCTTCTCACGCTCCCACCGGGCCTCCAGGCCGCGCAGCTCCTCCTCCTCGTCGGCGAGGTCCTGCTGCAGCACGGCGAGCCGCTCCCTGGAGGCGTCGTCGGACTCCTTCTCGAGCGCGAACTGCTCCATCTTGAGCCGGTCGACCCGGCGGCGGAGCTGGTCGATCTCCTCCGGGGAGGACTCGTGCTCCATCCGCAGGCGGGAGGCCGCCTCGTCGATCAGGTCGATCGCCTTGTCCGGCAGCTGGCGGCCGGTGATGTAGCGGTCCGACAGAGTCGCCGCGGCGACCAGCGCGGCATCGGTGATCCGCACGCCGTGGTGGGCCTCGTACTTCTCCTGGATGCCGCGCAGGATCTGGATGGTGTCCTCGACGCTGGGCTCGCCGACGAAGACCTGCTGGAACCGCCGCTCGAGTGCGGGGTCCTTCTCGATGCGCTCTCGGTACTCGTCGAGGGTGGTCGCACCGATCATGTGCAGCTCGCCGCGCGCGAGCATCGGCTTGAGCATGTTGCCGGCGTCCATGGCGGAGTCGCCACCGGCGCCCGCGCCGACGACGGTGTGGAGCTCGTCGATGAACGTGATGACCTGACCGCTCGCGCCCTTGATGTCCTCGAGCACGGCCTTGAGCCGCTCCTCGAACTCGCCTCGGTACTTCGCCCCGGCGATCATCGCGGCCAGGTCCAGGCTGAGCAGGCGGCGCCCCTTGAGGCTGTCGGGGACGTCGCCCGCGACGATCCGCTGGGCCAGCCCCTCGACGACCGCGGTCTTGCCGACGCCCGGCTCGCCGATGAGCACGGGGTTGTTCTTCGTACGGCGCGACAGGACCTGGACGACCCGGCGGATCTCTGCGTCCCGGCCGATCACCGGGTCGAGCCGGCCCTGCTCGGCGGCGGCGGTGAGGTCGACGCTGTACTTCTCCAGGGCCTCGTACGTGTCCTCGGCGTCCGGGCTGGTCACCCGGCGGGTGCCCCGCACCGCGCTCAGGCCATCCCGGAGGCCGGGCTCGGTGAGCCCGGCGTCGGTCAGCACCGCGCGGGCCGACGACTCGACCGTCGCGAGCGCGATGAGGAGGTGCTCGGTCGCGACGTACTCGTCCTTCATGCCGGAGGCCAGGTCGAGCGCGGCGGCCAGCACACGGGTCAGTGCGCCCGATGCGGACGGCTGCTGGACCGTGGCCCCGCTCGCCCGGGGCAGGGTCGCGGCCTGCGACTGGGCGCGGGCTGCGAGGGTCGCGGGGTCGACCCCTGCCTTCGCGGCCAGGTTGCGGGCCGAGCCGTCCTCCTGCTCCATGAGGGCGGCGAGGAGGTGGATCGGCTCGGTGTGGGTGTTGCCCGCCTTGGTGGCGCTCAGCTGGGCGGTCTCGATGACCTCCCGGCTGCGGGTGGTGAACTTCTCGGCACCGAACTGGCTCACGCCGTTCTCCTTCTGCTCGTCTGCTGGAACTCATGGAGCACAACGCGTGCGGAGTTGAGTGGATTCCCCTCAACTTTGACGAAATCTTCGGTCGACCTCCGGTTTGACGACGGGCCCGCGCGGGCACAGGGAGGAGGTGAACGCACTCCTGAGCGACAACAAGGTCATCATCGCGACGTTCCTGCTGCTCGCCATGATGAACGCCCTGATGATGACCTACGTCAACTGATCCACCTGGTCCACGAGCCGCGCCGGGTCCCGACCTCCCTCCGGCGCGCCACGGTGCGGGTGGAGGTTGCCTGCGCTGTTCCGCAGACAGGCCCACTGGTCTAGACATACCCTCGAGCCACACGCCCACGGCTCACTCGGGAGATGGATCATGAAGCGCGTCGCCTGCCTCGTCCTGGCCGGGCTCCTCTGCCTCGCCGGACTCGTCGGCACCTCCGGCGCGGCCTCCGCCAGGGCCGCGACCTTGACCGTGAGCCCCGGCAACGGCGCGTTCACCGCCGGCCAGCAGCTGACGTTCGCGGGCAGGCTCGGGCGCGCCGGCCGGCGTACCGTCGTGCTGCAGAGCAACATGGGCCGCCCCGGCGATGTGTGGCTCGACGTCCGGGGCGCACGCGCGCGCACGACGGCGAGCGGTCGCTTCGTCCTCCGCACGCCGGCGCCGTCCATGCTGGGGATGATCTATCGCGTCTCCTCCGGACGTCTGCGCACGCCCACCTGGACGTCGCAGGTGACCCACCAGGACGTCGTGCTCCGGACCGAGGGCACCGACCCGGCCACCGGGGAGACGCACGCGCCGGTCGGCGCACCGCTGACGATCGTCGCCGACACCCGCACCATGCCGCTCCTCGCCGGCCGCGCGGCGACGCTCCAGCAGCGGGTGGGAGTGGGCTGGACGCCCGTCGCCACGGGCGCCGTGGCCGCCGACGGGACCGCGAGCTTCGTGGTGACCCCGTCCAGCGTGGGGACCGTGGTCTACCGGGTCCGCCTCGAGAACTGGCGCAGCGGCGGCGACCGGGTGGGCTGGTTCCCGTCCTACCCGCTCCACGTCCACGTGCTCGCGACGCGCGCAGGTGACGGGCCCCGCAGCCGGGTCGCCGCGCCGACACGCTTCGAGCCCGCCCCGGCTGAGGCCAGCACGACCACCTCCACCACGACGTCCGCCGCCAGGGCTCGGGCGCCGTTCCAGACCACCGCCAGCCGCACGTACCGCTGGGGCACGACGCGCTTCGACTTCGACTGGGAGACGGGCGAGTCCCTGACCGACCGGCCCACCCTCGGCAGCGCGCCTCGCGGCCGGTGGCTGGACGCGTCCGACGGCACCGGCCGGGTGGCGCTCCGCAACGGTGCGATGCAGCTGAGCAGCAACATCGAGGGGCCCGGCCGCCTCGGCAGCCGTGGCTCGATGTGGGCGACCCTCCAGGGCAACCCGCAGAGCCACGGCCGCTGGGAGACCCGGGTCATGCCGATGGTCTTCGGCGGTGGCGCCACCCACTACCGGGTCGTCGGCGAGCTCGTCCCGACCGACCCCGCACAGGCACGCTGCGGGGCCCGGACCATCACCGTCTTCGACATCGACGCCGGGACGACGGGGGTCCGGATCGGGGCCAACGGCAGCGACGGGTCGAGCTGGACCCGCACGGTCCCCGGGGTGACGGTCGACCACGCGTTCCACGCCTACGGCGTCGAGGTCACCAAGCGGCGCATCACCTGGTTCGTCGACGGCAAGCCGGTGGGCAAGGTGACCGACGCCGGTGCCGTGTCGGGCCTGCCGATGACCATGCGGGTGACCATGCAGGCCGCCGGCGCCGAGTCCATGCGGACCACGCGCACGCTCGTCGACTGGGTGCGCGGGTTCCCCGGCCGGACCGGAATGGCCACCCGGGGCGGGGTCCGCCTCACCCGTGGCACCCACTCCACCTGCTGACCGACTCCCCAGCGCCCCCGGCTGCCCCGACCTGCACGCGAGCGGTCGCCTCCCTGCGACGATGGGCGGGTGCACCTGCCCGTCCTGGTCTCGGACTGCTCGTCCTGCAGCGGGCTGTGCTGCGTCCTGCTCCCCTTCGACCGGCGCGACGGCTTCGGCGCGACGAAGCCCGGCGGCACGCCCTGCGGCCACCTCGCCGGCGACGACACGTGCCGGATCCACCGGACGCTCCGCGCCGACGGGTGGCCCGGCTGCGCGCGGTTCGAGTGCTTCGGCGCCGGGCAGCACGTCACGCAGGTGACGTACGGCGGCTCGTCCTGGCGCGACCAGGCGGACCTCGGCCAGATGGCGGCCGTCCTCACCCTCGTGCGGCTGCTCCACGAGATGATGCTGCACCTGCGGACCGCCGCCGAGCGGTCGCCCGAGCCGGTCCAGGACCACCTGCTCGCCGAGCTCGTCGCCCTCGACCACGCCGACCCGGCGACCCTGCTGACCACGGACGTCGACGAGCTGCACGATCGCGTCGGGGCGGCCCTGGCCGCCGCCAGCGCTCGCGTCCGCGCCGGGCACGAGGGCGAGGACCTGGCCCGGGCCGACCTCGCCGGCCAGGACCTGTCGGGCCGCGACCTCCGCGGGGCGTCGCTCCGGGGAGCGCTGCTGATCCGGACCGACCTGTCCCGGGCCGACCTGCGCGACGTCGACCTGCTCGGGGCCGACCTCCGCGACACCGACGTCCGCGGTGCCGACCTCTCGGGCGCCCTCTTCCTCACCCGGCCGCAGGTCGACGCCGCGCGCGGGGACGCTGCCACCGTGCTGCCTCAGGGTGTCGCCCGCCCGGGGCACTGGTCCCGGTGACAGCCTGGACCCATGAGCAGCAGCGACCCCTGGCTCGTCGTCATCGACGCGCAGCGCATCTTCGCCTCGCCCGACAGCCCGTGGGGCTCGCCGATGTTCGACGACGTCCTCGACCCCGTACGACGCCTCGCCGCGTCGTACGGCCGGGACCGGACCGTCCTCACCCGCTGGGTCCCGCCGGCCCGGCCGCACGGGAGCTGGGCGGCGTACCTCGAGGCCTGGCCCTTCGCGCGGGTCGGGGACGACGACCCGCTCCTCGACCTCGTCGAGCCGGTGCATGACCTCGGGGCGCACGTGGTCAGCGCGCCGACGTTCGGCAAGTGGGTCCCCGACCTGGTGGACCTCACCGGCCCCGCGCCGCACCTGGTCCTCGCCGGGGTCTCGACGGACTGCTGCGTCGTGTCGACCGCCCTGGCCGCCGCCGACGCCGGGGCCACCCTGACCGTCGTGACCGACGCCTGTGCCGGGTCCACGCCGGCCGACCACGCGGCGGCCCTGCACGTGATGTCGCTCTACCCGCCGCAGATCACCCTGGTGACCGCGGCGGACGTCCTCGCATGAGGCGGGTGATCCACACCGGGCAGGCGCTCGTCGACCTCGTCGTGGAGGTGCCCGACCTGCCCGCGCGCGGGCAGAACGTCATGGCGACCTCCACCAGCGCGCACGCGGGAGGCGCGGTGACCGTGCTCGTCGCGGCCGCCCGGTTCGGTGCGACGTGCGTGCACGCCGGTGCCCACGGGACCGGTCCCCACGGCGACCTCGTCCGCGCCCGGCTGGCCGAGGACGGGATCACCCTCTCCGCGCCGGCCGTCCCGGACCGGGACACCGCCACCTGCCTGGTGCTCGTGGAGCCGAGCGCACAGCGGACCTTCGTCACCAGCCTCGGTGCGGAGCGCGACATCAGCATCGCGTCGCTGGCGACCTCGGCTCCCGCCCCGGGCGACATCGTCTGCGTCACGGGCTACAGCCTCGTCCTGGCGAGCACCCGCGACCCCCTGCTCGAGTGGCTCGCCACCCTCGATCCCGGCGTCCTGGTGGTGCTCGACCCGGGCGCGCCGTTCGCCGCCCTCGACCCCGGCGTGCGCGACGCGATGCTCGCCCACACCGACGTGTGGACCGGAAACGCCGAGGAGGCGGCCGACCTGCTGGCGGCGACCGGCACGCCGCTCGGGCCGGGCGAGGACACGATGGCGGTCCCCGCGGCACGGATCGCGCCCCTGCTGCGCGGTGAGGCCGTGACGATCGTCCGCGACGGGGCGGCGGGCTGCGCGGTCTCGGTGGGCGGCCGGACGACGCTCGTGCCCGGCTTCCGCCAGGAGCCGGTCGACACCAACGGCGCCGGCGACACCCACACCGGCGCGCTGGTGGCCGACGTCGCGTCGGGGCGTGGCTGGGTCGAGGCCTGCCGCCGCGCCAACGCCGCGGCGGCCGTCAAGGTGACCCGGCGCGGACCCACGACCGCCCCGACCGCCTCGGAGGTGGAGGAGCTGCTGGCCTCCCGCTGAGGGCTGCCCGTACGGCGCGCCCGGGCCCGTCAGCCCTGGCGGCGCCAGACCACGACGGACTGGCCCGGCGCCCGGTGGAGCACGGGGAGCTTGTTGGGGACGGCGAACGGGCCGGCGTCCCGGCGCTCGGCGAGCGTGGCCCGCAGCGCCTCGCGCGTGGCCTCGAGCTCGGCGTGGAGCTCGTGGTTGCGGGCTCGCAGGGCGTCGACCTGGACCTCGAGGTCGAGGATCCGGCGTACGCCCTCGATGCCGATGCCGGCACCGGTGAGGTCGGCGATCTGGCGCAGCCGCTCCACGTCGCGGTGGGAGTAGCGCCGGCCGCCGCCGACGGTCCGGCCCGGGGTGATCAGCCCCATCCGCTCGTAGGCGCGGAGCGTCTGGGGGTGCAGCCCGGTCAGCTCGGCGGCCACGCTGATGACGTAGACCGCCGCGTCGGGCGCCGGCACCCCGAAGGGACCGCCTGCCCCGACGGTCATGCCGACTCCTCGAAGAGGTTGGCGCGCAGCGGCTTGCCGCCGGTGGCCCCGCGGTAGGCCTCCAGCGCCTCACGGGCCGGCTGGTCGAGCGTGGCCGGCACGTGCACCTGGATCGTGGCCAGCAGGTCGCCCTTGGTCCCGTCCTTGCGGGTGGCGCCCCTGCCGCGGACCCGGAACGTGCGGCCGTTGGGGGTCCCGGCGGGGATCTTGAGGGTCACCGGCGGACCGCCCAGCGTGGGCACCTTGATCTCGGCGCCGAGCGCCGCCTCGTCGAAGGCGACCGGCACGTCGAGGGTGAGGTTGTCGTCCTTGCGGCCGAAGACCCGGTGGGGGCGCACCTTGACCGTGACGATCAGGTCGCCCGCGGGGCCGCCGTTCTCGCCCGGGGAGCCCTTGCCCCGCAGCCGGATCCGCTGGCCGTCGCGGACGCCGGCGGGGATGCGCGCCTGGATGGAGCGGGCCGAGGTCCCGCGCCCGCTGCCGTGGCAGGTCGGGCACGCCTCCTCGTAGACCAGCTGCCGGCCGCCGCAGCCCGGGCACGTCTCGTTCATCGAGAACGCGCCGCCGGCGCCGGCGACGACGAAGCCGGCGCCCTCGCACTGCGTGCAGATGCGGGGCCTGGTGCCGGGCTTGCCGCCGGTGCCCTGGCACGTGCCGCACGGGGCGTCCGAGGTCAGCCGCAGGGAGATGGTGACGCCGTCGAGCGCCTCGGTGAAGCCGATGGTCGCCGTGCTCTCGACGTCGGCGCCCTTGCGCGGGCGTGCCTGGGTGCGGGTGCGGCCCGCCCCGCCGGTGAAGATGTCGCCGAACACGTCACCGAACCCGCCGCCGCCGGTGCGCTCGCGCAGCAGGTCGTCGATGTTGAAGCCGGCACCCCCGCTGCCGCCGAAGCCGCCGCCCATCCCGGGGCCGAACCCGCCGCGGGACTGCAGCGCGCGGAACTCGTCGTACTTCGTGCGCTTGTCGGGGTCACCGACGACGTCGTAGGCCTCGGCGACCTGCTTGAAGCGGTCGTGCTTGGCGGTGTCGTCGGGGTGGGAGTCGGGATGGTTGTCGCGCGCCAGCTTGCGGTAGGCCTTCTTGATGTCGGCCGCGCCGGCGTCCTTGGCGACGCCGAGGACCTGGTAGAAGTCCTTGGTCGCCCAGTCGTTGCGGAAAGTGTCGTTCTTCTGGCGATCGCTGTCAGCCATGGGTGCACCTCCCCTCTCTGTCCGGGGACGTCGTACGGCGGACGCTCGGCGCGTCCGAGCCGTACGACGTCCCGCGTGTCACTCGCTGCCCTCGGCGGGGTCGACCACCAGCACCTGGGCCGCCCGCACCACGCGGTCGCCCATCCGGAAGCCCGCCTTGGCGACGTGCTTGACCGTGGTGACCGTGGCGTCCGGGTCGGTCCCGAGGTGGCTGAGCGCCTCGTGGATCGTCGGGTCGAACGGGTCGCCGGGCTCGCCGAAGCGCACCAGGCCCGCCGAGGCGACGGCCCGCTCGAGCTGGTCGGCGACCGCCTTGAAGCCGCCATCGAGCTCGTCGTGCTCCTTGGCCCGGTCGATGGTGTCGAGCACCTCGACGACCGGGACGAGCGCCTTGTAGGCCGCGTTCTCCGCCACCAGCTGCCGGTCGCGGTCGACCCGCTTGCGGTAGTTGGCGTACTCCGCCTGCAGCCGCTGCAGGTCGTTGGTGCGGTCGGCGAGGGCGCCCTTCACCGTGGTGAGCTCGTCCGTCCCCTCGGGGCCGGCGGACTCGTCCTGCGCGTCCTCGGCGCCCTCGCCGGGCTCCCCCTCCGGCGAGTCGGCCAGCAGGTCGGGCGCCTCCGGGGGCAGGTCCGCCTGCTCCTCGGGGGTCACCTCGTCCGAGCCGGGCTCGACCGGGCGGTCGGTCACTTGGACTCACCCTCGGCGGCGTCGCCCGGCTCGTCGACGATCTCCGCGTCCACGACGTCGTCGTCGGACTCGCCCGTGGCGCCCGTGCTGCCACCGGCCGCGGCCTGGTCGGCCTCGGCGGCGGCGTACATCGCCGCACCCATCTTCTGGCTGGAGGTGCCGAGCCTGGTGACGCCGGCCGTGATGTCGTCGGCGGTGGCGTCGTCCTTGGCGAGCGTCTCCTTGAGGGCGTCGAGGTCGGCCTGGACCTCGGTCTTGACGTCCTCGGGGAGCTTGTCGGCGTTGTCGGTGAGGAACTTCTCCGTCGTGTAGACGAGCTGGTCACCCTGGTTGCGGGCCTCCACGGACTCGCGACGACGGGCGTCCTCCTCGGCGTACTTCTCCGCCTCCTTGACCATGCGGTCGATCTCGTCCTTGGACAGCGCGCTGCCGCCGGAGATCGTCATCGACTGCTCGCGACCGGACGCCTGGTCCTTGGCCGCGACGTGGACGATGCCGTTGGCGTCGATGTCGAAGGTGACCTCGATCTTGGGCACGCCGCGCGGGGCCGGCGGCAGGCCGGTCAGCTCGAAGTTGCCGAGCGGCTGGTTCTCCGACCACATCGGACGCTCGCCCTGGGCGACCTTGATCTCCACGGACGGCTGGTTGTCGTCGGCCGTCGTGAAGATCTCCGAGCGCTTGGTCGGGATGGTGGTGTTGCGCTCGATCAGCGTCGTCATCACGCCGCCCTTGGTCTCGATGCCGAGCGACAGCGGGGTGACGTCGAGGAGGAGCACGTCCTTGACCTCGCCCTTGAGGACGCCGGCCTGCAGCGCGGCGCCCACGGCGACGACCTCGTCGGGGTTGACGCCCTTGTTGGGCTCCTTGCCGCCGAGCAGCTCCTTGACGAGCTCGGTCACGGCGGGCATCCGGGTCGACCCGCCCACCATGACGACGTGGTCGATGTTGGAGACCGCGACGCCGCCGTCCTTGAGCACCGACTGGAACGGCGCGCGCGTGCGCTCGAGCAGGTCGTTGGTGAGCTTCTGGAACTCCGAGCGGGTCAGCTTCTCCTCGAAGTGGAGCGGGCCGCCCTCGCCGTGGGTGATGTAGGGCAGGTGGATCGTCGTCTCGGAGCTCGAGGACAGCTCGATCTTCGCCTTCTCGGCAGCCTCCTGGAGGCGCTGCTTGGCGATCTTGTCGGCGCCGAGGTCGACGCCGTTGCCGTCCTTGAACTTCTTGACCATCCACTCCACGACGCGGTTGTCCCAGTCGTCGCCGCCGAGCTGGTTGTCACCGGAGGTCGCCTTCACCTCGACGACGCCCTCGCCGATCTCGAGGAGGGACACGTCGAAGGTGCCGCCCCCGAGGTCGAAGACGAGGATCGTCTGGTCGTCGCCCTTGTCGAGGCCGTACGCCAGGGCGGCCGCCGTCGGCTCGTTGACGATGCGGCTGACGTTGAGGCCCGCGATCTCGCCGGCCTCCTTCGTCGCCTGGCGCTGGGCGTCGGAGAAGTAGGCCGGGACGGTGATGACCGCGTCGGTCACCGGCTCGCCGAGGTAGGCCTCGGCGTCGCGCTTGAGCTTCTGCAGCACGAACGCGCTGATCTGCTGGGGGGTGAAGGACTTGTCGTCGATGTCCACCTTCCAGTCCTCGCCCATGTGGCGCTTGACGGACCGGATGGTGCGGTCGACGTTGGTGACGGCCTGGCGCTTGGCGACCTCGCCGACGAGGACCTCGCCGTTCTTGGCGAAGGCGACCACGGACGGGGTCGTCCGGGCGCCCTCCGCGTTGGCGATGACGGTGGGTTCGCCACCCTCGAGGACGGCGACGACGGAGTTCGTCGTACCGAGGTCGATACCGACGGCACGAGCCATGGGGTTTACCTCCTGGTGGGTGCTGCACGATGTTGGTCTGGGTTCCGCCATCCTGCCGCGCTGCGGCCGGTCTGGCAAAACAGTTGAGTCGATCTCACTCAAGTTCGCTCATGCGGTACAACGCAGTCAGCGGCCGGTTGTTCCCATCCCCGCCGATTTTCTCTCCGTCCGGTTCGCGGCGTCGCACCCCGCGAGGGGCGCTGAGGTGCAGAAAAGGTCCGCGTACTCAGGCGGGCGCCGCTCGCGGTGGCTCAGACTCGCCGCATGGACATCCACACGTGGCAGCGTCCGGGCCTCCGCGCGGCCCTCCTCTACACCGTCGCAGCCGGCCTTCTCGGCGGCGTCGTCTCGGCCGTGAGCCGCCTCGAGATCACCCGTCGCGTCGTCCCCGACGCGGCGCTGCCCGCCGGCCCGGTCGTCGTCGTGGCCAACCACACCAGCTTCGCCGACGGGATCCTGCTGGCACTCGTCGGTCGGCGGCTCGGCCGCTCGCTGCGGCTGATGGCGACCGGCGGCGTCTTCCGGTCGCGGCTCGTGGGCCCGGTCGCCCGCCGACTCGGCTTCATCCCGGTGCCCCGAGGCACCGACGCGGCTGCCGGATCGCTCGACTGCGCTGCCACCGCCCTCGGCGCGGGCGAAGCCGTCGGGCTGTTCCCCGAGGGCCGCATCACCCGCGACCCCCGTCACTGGCCGGAGCGCTCCAAGACCGGCGCCGTCCGGCTCGCCCTCCGCACGGGTGCGCCCGTCGTCCCCGTCGCCCTGGTCGGCGCCGAGCGCCTGGTCGGCCGGACCGGCATCGTCGCCCGTCTGCTGCGCAACACCGTGCTGCGTCCCCGGGTCCGCGTCGCCGTCGGCGAGCCCATCGACGTACGGCGTCTGGCGGGTGTGGTCGGCGACCGGCCCGTCGACGACGCGACCGTGCGCCGGGTCGCCGACGAGGTGATGTCCGTGCTCGTGGCGCACGTCGCCGAGCTGCGCGGAGAGGCCGCGCCGCATCCTTCCGGCGTGCCCGCCGAGGCGCTCAGCGCCTGACCCGCTCGGGCCAGCCCCTCCGTCAGCGGGTCCAGACGTACGGCATCGTGGTGGTCACCGCCACCAGCCCGGAGCGCTCCAGGATCGGGCGCGACATCGCGCTGCAGTCGGAGTGCAGGAACCGCGCCCCGCGGGCGAGCGCCGAGCGTGCCCGGGCGGCGACGAGGGCGCGGTAGATCCCCCTCCCCCGCCACTCCGGGTCCGTGCCACCACCCCAGATCCCGGCGAAGCCGGTGCCGGGGACGACCGTGAGGCGGCCGGCGCAGACGACGCGCCCTACCGCCTCCGCCACCCAGAACTCGCTGTCGCCGTCCCGGAGCACGGCCAGCGCCTCGTCGACCTGCGGCCCGCGTCCGCCGCCGAAGACCTCCTCCTGGAGGGCGAGCATCCGCGTCAGGTCGCCCCGCACGTCCCCGGCCTCGCCGATCCGGCGGAGCAGCACGCCGTCGGGCAGGGCGACCTCTCCGGCCAGGAGGGTGGCGTCGCCGAGCATGACGGTCTCCTCCTCGTCCGGGACGAGCCCGTGGGCCACGAGCCGCTCGCCGAGGTCGGCCGGAGCGTCGTGCCCCCGGCTCTTCCACTCGAACGACGCCACGTCGGTGTCGTCGCGGAAGTGGGCGACGGTCTCCTCGACGAGCTGGTCGAGCTCGGCCCCCTCGAGACCGCCCAGGGTGCGGTAGCTCACGAACCCACCGTGCCCGAACACGGCCCAGAGCACCGGCCCGTGCCGCTCCCACGAGAGGGCCCCGCCCATCTCGCCCTCCTCCCGGAGGTGCTCGTCGTAGGCGGCCAGCAGCTCGTCGGGGGTCACACCCCCACCCTAGGCGGGCGGTCTGGACCGGTGCGCCGAGTTTTCCGTCCATCGCTCCACGGAGGCCGCTCGCCCGCCACGATGGGGATGTGGTGCACAGGGGCAACCTGCGCCGAGTCATCGGCGCCGGCATGGGCGCGCTGCTCGTCGCCGCCCTGATGGCCTTCCACGTCGTGGGCCGCGCCGGTGCGGACGAGCCCCGCTGCCGGACGCACCAGGCGGACTCGCGCGAACGAGCCGCCGCGGTCGCCGGTGCCGGACCCCGGACCCTGGTCATCGGCGACTCGTGGTCCGTGGGCCTGGGTCTCGACGACCTGCACGCGTCCTGGCCGTCCCGGCTGGCCGGTCGGACGCGGGTCGCCGGGTTCTCGGGGTCCGGGCTGAGCGCCGAGGCCAGCCCCTGCCCCTCGGCCTCCTTCGCCGAGCGGGCCGGTGCGGCGCTGGACGAGCCCACCGACCTGGTCGTCGTCCAGGGCGGGCTCAACGACTTCGACCAGGCCGACGCCGCCGTGGAGCGAGGGTTCCACCGGCTGATGCGCCGCACCGCCGGCACCCCCGTCGTCGTGGTCGGTCCGGCCCTGGCACCCGCGCGCGCCGAGGCCGTGCCGCGCGTCGACCGGCTGCTCGCGGAGCTCAGCGCGGCGTACGGCGTCCCCTACGTCGCGACGTCGGACCTCGAGCTCGACTACCTCGAGGACGGGCTCCACCTCACGGCGGAGGGCCACCTCGTGTTCGGCGACGCCGTCGACGCTCGGGTCGCCGGCGTGGTCCCGGCGCGGCCGCACCGCCCCTGATTCAGCGACCTGCGGGCGGTCGCACCACTGATTCCACACCCAGGTGACGTGCTCCACACACGGTCGTCCGTTTTCCGAACGATCAGGTGGCCCGTTCTCCGGATGTGCAGGTTCTCGCGGTGCAGGAACCTGCAGTCCCGCAACCGTTGACCCGCTGACGGTTTGGGTTGCGTACTTGTGCACGGTCGCACATCCGTTCCCTCCGCCGGGCGCCCCCGCGCCTCCATCGAGATTGGAACCCGCACGTGAGAAGAACCCGCCTGGCCTCCTTGGCCGGTATCGCCGCGACGGCAGTCGCTGCTTCCGTCCTGTCGCCCGCCTTGTCGCCCGCCGACGCCGCCCCCAGCCCCGCTGCCGCGGACCCCCGCGGCGAGGCCCTCCAGGCCGCAGCCAGCTGGGTCAAGGGCCACCCCGACAGGCTCGAGCGTGCGGCGGCGGAGTCCTTCGTCCGCGTCGGCGCCTACGTCGGGGAGAGCGACTCCTACGCCGTCGCCTACGAGCGCACCCACCAGGGGCTGCGCGTCGTCGGCGGCGACTTCGTCGTGCTCGCCAACGGCGACGGACAGGTCATCGGCTCCTCGGTCGCCCAGGAGGCGCCCGTCGAGCTCGCCTCCACCGATCCCACGGTGACCAGCGCCCGCGCCTCCGCCGCGGCGCGCCGCCAGCTCGACCAGGTCACGGAGGCCACCGCTCCCGAGCTGGTCGTGTGGCACCGCGAGGCCGGCACCGCGCTGGCCTACGAGGTCAAGGTGCGCGGCTTCGACGAGGGTGACGACTCGCTCCAGCACGTCTACGTCGACGCGAAGGACGGCCAGGTCCTCGAGTCCCGCGAGCAGATCGTGCACGGCTCGGGCACGGCGGCCTACTCCGGCCCCAACCCCCTGCCGATCGCGACGACCAACAGCAACGGCACCTACCGCATGACCGACCCGACTGCGCCGACCCTCACCTGCCAGGACCAGGCCACCAACGTCACGTTCAGCGGCTCCGACGACCTGTGGGGCAACGGCAACGCCACCAACAAGGAGACCGGCTGCGTCGACGGCCTCTACGCCGCTCAGCAGATGAAGGCGATGATGTCGTCGTGGCTCGGCCGCAACGGCATGAACGGCTCCGGCGGCTGGGTGCCGATGCGCGTGGGGCTCAACGACACCAACGCGTTCTACGACGGCACGCAGACGCAGTACGGCAAGAACACCGCCGGGCAGTGGATCACCTCGATCGACGTCGTGGCCCACGAGTACGGCCACGGTGTGGACGACAAGACCCCCGGTGGCATCTCGCAGGGCGGCACCCAGGAGTTCATCGGTGACTCCCTGGCGACCGCCACCGAGTACTACGACAACCAGTCGGCGTCGTACGACCCGCCGGACCACACCATCGGCGAGGAGATCAACCTCGTCGGCAACGGCCCGATCCGCAACGGCTCCGACCCGGCCTCCGTGGGCGACCCGGCCTGCTACACCAGCTCCATCCCGACGATGGGTGTCCACGACGCCGCCGGCCCCGGCGACCACTGGTTCTACCTGCTGTCCCGCGGTGGCACGTCCAAGTGCGACGGCACCGTCGTGACGGGCATGGGCGAGCAGGCGGCCATCAAGGTCCTCTACAACGCGATGCTGATGAAGACCTCGTCCTCGTCGTACCTCAAGTACCGCACCTGGACGCTGACCGCGGCGAAGAACATCGACAGCACCTGCGCCCAGTTCAACAAGGTCAAGCTGGCGTGGGACGCCGTCAACGTGCCGGCCCAGACCGGCGACCCGACGTGCGGCGGCACCACCACCCCGCCGCCCACCGGCACCAACCTGCTGGCCAACCCGGGCTTCGAGTCCGGAGCGGTGAGCTGGACCGGCACCTCGGGCGTCGTCACCAGCAGCACGAGCAAGCCCGCCCGCACCGGCACGTGGAAGGCCTGGCTCGGCGGCAACGGCGCCAGCACCACCGAGACGATCAACCAGTCGGTGACCATCCCGGCGGGCACCACCGCCGCGACGCTCGCCTACTGGATCCGCACCGAC